>NZ_JBGCAQ010000007.1:0-344223 GCF_041261405.1 Streptacidiphilus sp. EB103A
ACGCGAGAGCAGCCACTTCCTCGCCTTCCTCGGCCTCGCCGCCGCACTGACCTGCTACAAAAAGCTGGCGAAAGCGACCACATGAGACACACTCTAAGCCTCGGGCTGGACGTGCTGTCCTCGCCCCTCTATCCATGTTGCAGTCGATCGCCGCGTCTGCGCAGCTCGGTACCTGTTTCGGCAGACGTGTGGGATGGGACTCCACTGCATTTCCAGTCGCCTCATCCGCACCCCCGGGCCCCGGCCGCTCGTCGCCGAAGCCTGCAACAACCAACAGAACAACTGTACTGACCAGAACATCTGGCGATGCTCCAAAGAAAGAAAAATCGCCACATGGAAAAACCTAAGTTTCAGAAGAAGGGAGAATTATGAAGAACAACGACATCATGACCATGCTTGAATCACTTTCCGAACGTGACCTATCCATCCTTGAAGCCCTCCGCACCCACAGAGTGCTGACCACCGCCCTCATCCGACGCCTGCACTTCCCGATCGCCGGGGAGCCACAGGAAGCGGTGAGCGGCAAGACCCATGCGAGCGAGATGGCCGCCGCCGTCTCCACCATCCGCGTGCTGACCCGACTGGAGTCCCGCCGCTTCATCGCCCGGTTGCCTCGGCGGATAGGGGGTGTGCGAGCCGGGAGCAAGGCCATCACCTGGCACCTTGGTGCGAGCGGCGAGCGCCTGATGCGGGCGCGGCACGGTGATCCGGCGCGTAAGCGCTACGGCGAGCCGTCATCGACGTTCGTCGCCCACACGCTGGCCGTCGCTGATCTGGCCATTCAGCTCTACGAGCTGGCTCGCACCGGAGTGATCGAGCTGCTGAGCCTGGAGGCTGAACCAGAATGCTGGCGCATCTTCCTCGGACCGCACGGCGCTCGCCAGTGGCTCAAGCCGGACTTGTTCGCCGTCACAGCCGGCGGTGACTTTGAGCATCACTGGTTCATCGAGGCCGACCTGGCCAGCGAGCACGCTCCTGTGATCATCCGCAAGGCGCTGCAGTACCAGCAGTACGCGGCCAGCGGCATCCACCAACAGGAGCACGGGTTGTTCCCAGCCGTGGTCTGGGTGGTGCCAGGCGACAAACGCCGGGCCGCGATCGAGGCGGCTTTGATTGCCGAACCGCGCTTGCGGGAACTGGTGACCGCCAAAGCCTTCCAGGTCATAACGGCTGGCGACTTCACGGTCTTTATGGCCCGTAGTGGCCAAGCCCAGCCCTAAAAGGGCTGGGCCAGCCAAAATAGCCATCGGCAATTCCCTAATTCGGAGTTACTATGGGACTACCAAAAATGCCAGAAAGCAAGGAAAGGAAGAGAATTGAGCATGAAGCAGAAAATTGCCCAGCGCGTTACCGGGAACGATTACGTTGCCTACCTGCGGGTCTCCACCAAAGACCAGGTCAATACAGATCGCGATCCCGAAGGCGTATCGATTCCGGCCCAACGGCTGAAAATCGAGGAGCGAGGACGCGAACTGGGCTCACCGAAGGCCGGCGAGTTCGTTGACCCTGGGCGCAGTGCCCGCACCATCGACCAGCGGCCGGAGTTCCAGCAGATGATCGCCTACCTGCGGGAGCACCCCAACGTGCGCTACGTCATCGTCTACATGCTGAGCCGGTTCGCCCGGAACCGGCTGGATGACGCCCTCATGGTGGCCACGCTGGAGAAGCTCGGCGTGAAGCTGATCTCCGCTGTCGAGAAGAACATCGATGACACGCCGACCGGCCGCATGCTGCACGGCATGCTGGCCGTGATCAACGAGTATTCCTCGGCTCAGAGTGGTGCGGACATCTCCTACAAAATGGGCCAGAAGGCCAAAAATGGAGGCACCGTCAGCCGGGCCCCGGTCGGCTACCTCAACGTCATGGAGCGCATCGATGACCGCGAGATCCGTACGGTCATCATCGACCCGGTACGCGGACCCCTGATCCGCTTGGCCTTCGAGCTGTACGCCACCGGTGCGTTCACGCTGGCCGATTTGGTGGACGAGCTCTCCGAGCGGGGCCTGCGCATGCCGCGCTATGGCCGGTACCCCACCGAGCGTCAGATTTCGATCAACAAGCTGTCCGTCATGCTGAGGGACGAGTATTACATCGGGTGGGTCACGTGGGACGGACAGAAATACAAGGGACGTCATGAGGCCCTCATCGACAACGATCTCTTCGACCGGGTCCAGGACATCGCCAACTCCCGGTCTCAGGCGCAGGAATTGCGGCGCATCCACCACCACTACCTCAAGGGCTCACTGTTTTGCGGGTCGTGTCACCGCCGCCACGTCGAACGCCGCCGCATGATCATCCAAAACGCAACCAACCGCTTTGGCTCGGTGTACCAGTACTTCTTCTGCACCGGCCGCTACGAGCACACCTGCGAGCTGCGCTACGTGCCCATGGGACGCGCCGAGGCCGCTGTCGAAGCGCACTACGCCACCATCCGGTTCAGTTCAGAGTTCATCGCTGCCATGCAGTCCGAGCTGACGGCCATCGTGGAGCAGGAACAGGCCCTCGCCACCCAACTGCACCAGCAGCTCACCAAGCAGCTTCGGGCGCTGGACATCAAGGAAACCAACCTGATCGACCTAGCTGCCGACGGCACCCTCCCGCAGGCCAAGATCCGATCCAAGCTCCACGACCTTGAGCGCGAGCGGGAACGCCTAACTGCACGTCGGGAAGAAACTGGCCAGGACCTCAGCAGTGCCTTCCTTCTGATCGGAACGTGCTTGGAGCTGCTCCGCGATCCCCATGCGCTCTACCTACGCTGCGACGACCAGCAGCGACGCATGCTGAACCAGGCTCTCTTCCACGCTCTGTACATCCACGAAGAGGTGGACGGCGAGCTGCGGGTCACCCACGACTTCAAGGAGCCCTTCGGCACACTGCACCAGGTACAACAGCAACGAGCCCTGGCGGCCCAGGCTGAACCCCTGACTGGCGCAGGCAACCTTGAGGGGACACAGCAGCGCCCCAGTGGCCAGGCCACACACAAAAACAGCACCCTCCCCCAGGTGGGGGAGGGTGCTGCCTGGGACCCGGCACTTGCCGCCCTACTGGGCGGCAGTTACGAGGTCAGCAATTCCAGTCGTACTACTGTGGTGCCCCCAGCAGGACTCGAACCTGCGGCCAAGTGCTTAGAAGGCACCTGCTCTATCCACTGAGCTATGGGGGCGGGGCGGGACAGACGCCGGGGTTGGTGGGCCGGGCTGGGTCCTGCCGTGGGACAGGATAAGGGCCGGTTGGCTCTGCACCTGGTGTGCCGGCGGGGTGGTACAGGCCGTAACCCCCCGCTTGGGCGGTCTGATAATCGCAGGTGAGATCCTTGGGCGCAGCGGTGCGGGAGCCCAGAGGGCGGGCTGTTGTCCACTCGTTACGGCGCTGCTGCCTCAGCCGTTATGGTCGGAGCCGGTTACCGAGCGTGTACGGACACGGTCAATCGAGAGAACATCGTCACCACCGCCGTCACACAGGGGTACCAGTCGGCAACTACACCCGATCGAGTGAGGGCCTTTTCCACACCCCCAGGGTTGTCCACAGTTCTGCGCCCGGCGCCGCTCCGGGTCGCCTTTCTCCTCCAGGCTAGTTCCGTACATCAGCACACGGGACAGGGGAACGGCGCGATGAACAGCACTTTGGTGACGGTCGTGGGCCACGTGGCCTCGGAGGTGCGGTACGCGACCACGGCGAGTGGGGTGCCGGTGGCGAGCTTCCGGCTGGCGGCCACGGACCGGCGGTTCGACAAGCAGCGGGAGATCTGGGTGGACGGGGACACCAGCTTCTACACGGTCTGGTCCTGGAGATGGCTGGCCGAGAACGTGCTGGCCTCGGTGGGCCGGGGGGATCCGCTGCTGGTGACCGGAAGAATGCGGGTCCGGGAGTGGGACAACGGGGAGGGGAAGCCACGGGGCTACGCCGCCGAGATCGAGGCCACGGCGATGGGCCACGACCTCTCCCGGGGCACCTCGGCGTTCCGACGCACCGTGCGGGCACGGCCAGAGCTGGTGGCCAAGGCCTCGACGCGGACCACGGAGCCGACCGAGGACTCCCCCGGCGGTGGGCCCGCGACCGACCCGCGGCTGCAGGCCGCCGCTCCGTCGACCGCCACTCCGGTACTGGTCGGCGCCGCTTCGCCGGCGGACGGTGAGCGGGGAGTGTGAGCCCTGACTCACCGGGGTTCGGGGGCCCGCCCCGGGTGCGGCACAATGGAAGGCTGTAACCAACCCCCTACGACGCCGGACGGTTCACCTTGGCTGAGTACATCTACACCATGCGCAAGGCACGGAAGGCTCACGGCGACAAGGTCATCCTTGACGACGTGACGCTCAGCTTCCTGCCTGGCGCGAAGATCGGCGTCGTGGGCCCCAACGGCGCGGGCAAGTCCACCGTGCTGAAGATCATGGCCGGACTGGAGCAGCCGTCCAACGGCGACGCGTTCCTCTCCCCCGGTTACAGCGTCGGCATGCTGCTGCAGGAGCCCCCGCTGGACGAGAGCAAGACCGTCCTGGAGAACGTCGAGGACGGCGTCCGCGAGATCAAGGGGAAGCTCGACCGCTTCAACGAGATCGCCGAGCTGATGGCGACGGACTACTCGGACGCGCTGCTCGAAGAGATGGGCACGCTCCAGGAGGAGCTCGACCACGCCAACGCCTGGGATCTGGACGCCCAGCTGGAGCAGGCCATGGACGCCCTGGGCTGCCCCCCCGGCGACTGGCCGGTGAACAACCTCTCCGGTGGTGAGAAGCGCCGCGTCGCGCTCTGCAAACTGCTGCTGGAGGCCCCCGACCTGCTGCTGCTCGACGAGCCCACCAACCACCTGGACGCCGAGTCGGTCCAGTGGCTGGAGCAGCACCTGGAGAAGTACGCCGGCACCGTCGTCGCCGTCACCCACGACCGGTACTTCCTCGACAACGTCGCCCAGTGGATCCTTGAGCTGGACCGCGGCCGTGCCTTCCCCTACGAGGGCAACTACTCCACCTATCTGGAGACCAAGTCGACCCGTCTCAAGGTCGAGGGCCAGAAGGACGCGAAGCGCGCCAAGCGCCTCAAGGAGGAGCTGGAGTGGGTCCGCTCCAACGCCAAGGGCCGTCAGGCCAAGTCCAAGGCCCGCCTCGCCCGCTACGAGGAGATGGCGGCCGAGGCCGACAAGATGCGGAAGCTGGACTTCGAGGAGATCCAGATCCCGCCGGGCCCGCGTCTGGGCAGCGTCGTGGTGGAGGTCAACAACCTCTCCAAGTCGTTCGGCGACAAGATGCTCGTCGACGACCTGAGCTTCACCCTGCCCCGCAACGGCATCGTCGGCATCATCGGTCCCAACGGCGCCGGCAAGACCACGCTGTTCAAGATGCTGCTCGGCCTGGAGCAGCCCGACTCCGGCACGGTCCGCATCGGTGACACCGTCAAGGTCTCCTACGTCGACCAGAGCCGTGCCAACATCGACCCCAAGAAGACGCTGTGGGCCGTCGTCTCCGACGAGCTGGACTACATCAACGTCGGCCAGGTCGAGATGCCGTCCCGCGCCTATGTCTCGGCGTTCGGCTTCAAGGGCCCGGACCAGCAGAAGCCCGCGGGCATCCTCTCCGGCGGTGAGCGCAACCGGCTCAACCTGGCGCTTACCCTGAAGGTGGGCGGAAACCTGCTGCTGCTCGACGAGCCCACCAACGACCTGGACGTGGAGACCCTCGGCTCGCTGGAGAACGCGCTGCTGGAGTTCCCCGGCTGCGCCGTGGTCATCTCCCACGACCGGTGGTTCCTCGACAGGGTCGCCACCCACATCCTCGCCTACGAGGGCGACTCCAAGTGGTACTGGTTCGAGGGCAACTTCGAGTCCTACGAGAAGAACAAGATCGATCGCCTGGGCGCCGACGCGGCCCGTCCGCACCGTGCCACGTACAAGAAGCTCACCCGCGGCTGACTCCGGCGACACCTGCCCGCAATACCGCCGGGGCAGGCTTGGCAGGCAGTACCGAGCCAGGCCTTCCCCGGCGCCATCCGCCCCGCTCTGGAGACCTACCGTGCCTCGCCACATATACGCCTGTCCGTTGCGCTGGTCCGACATGGACGCATTCGGGCATGTCAACAACGTGGTCTTTCTGCGCTACCTGGAGGAGGCGCGGATCGACTTCACCTTCACCAACGCAGGAGAGGCGGGCGAGAAGGCGTTCTCCGAGGGTTCCGTGGTGGCGCGGCACGAGGTCGACTATCTCCGTCCGCTGGTCTACCGGCCGGAACCGGTCACCATCGAGACCTGGCTGACCAAGCTCGGCAACGCCTCCTTCACGGTCGCCTACGAGATCAAGGACGAGGAGACCGTCTATGTCCGCGCCTCCACGATCGTGGTCCCCTACGACCTGGCGGCGGCCCGCCCGCGCCGGCTCACCCCCGGCGAGCGCGCCTTCCTCTTCGACTACCTGGAAACCGCAGCGGTAGCCGCGTGACCACAGTGACAGCGATCCGGTTCGCCGACCCCCGGGAGGCACCCGCACTGGGCGCCTTCCTCACCAGGCTGCTCAGGTACGACAAGGCAGCCGCCGTCCGGCTGCAGACCGCCAACGGGGCGCTGGCCGTCTTCGGCCGGCTGCCGCTCGGCGAGAGCGGGCCGCTGGTCGTCCGCACCGTGCCGCTGGAGACGCAGGCTGAGGCGCAGTCGGCGCTGGACACGACCGTCTCGGCAGGGCAGTTGCTGGACGGCATCGGTGACGACACCGGCGACGCCGCCGACCTGGTACTGCCCCCGTCGGTCACCGGCCCCTCCTGGGCCGGGCTGCTGCCGCCGCGCACCTCCTGGGAGCATGTCGCCGACCTCGACGCCGCGCTGCTGGACGCCGCCGTCCAGGCGGCGATCACCGAGTTCCGCCAGGAGGGCGCCGACCCCGACGCGCTGGCCGAGTCGATCTGGTCCCGGCAGGTCCACCCGAGTGGGCTGACCATGCGCGCCGTCCACGCCGCCCACCTGGTCGGCCTGCTCCGGCAGTCCCGGACGGTCGCCCTGTACCGGCACCCGGCCTGGCTGCGGATCACCGCCCCGCGCGGCGCGGTGATCGTCCGCAGGGCCCCCGCCCTGGGCGCCGGGCTCGGCCTGTCGCCGACCCGCTGACATCGACCGATTCGACGCGTCACCGATGCCGCCGCTTGACCCTCGACCTGGTCGAGCCGGCAGGGTCATCGCCGTGGAGAGCACAACGGGCAAGCCCCAGCAGCACCTGCTCAGCATCGGCGAGATGGCCCGGGCCAGCGGACTGACCGTCAGCGCCCTGCGGTTCTACGACGGAGCGGGAGTCCTCCTCCCGGTCCAGGTGGATCCGGGCAGCGGCTACCGGTGGTACGGACCCGAGCAGCGCGCCGAGGCCCGGCTGCGCCGGGTCGGCGTACCGCTGGCCGACCTGCGGCTGATCCTCGCCGGATGGGCCGGCGAGGACACCGCCCTGGTCGGCAAGCTGCTGGACGCGCATCTGCTGCGTCTGCAGAACGGCCTGGACGACGCCCGCCGTGAGCTCTCCGCAGTCCGAGACCTACTCGCCCTGAGGGAGCATCACATGTCCGACACCGGAAGCACAGGCATCACCGACAACACCGGCAACACCGCCCCCGTCCGCCTGGCGCTGGACGCCGAAGCGCTCGCCGCCGCCGTGGACGCCGTCCGCTTCGCCGTGAGCACCGATCCGGAACTGCCCATGCTCGGCGGGGTCTGCTTCGACGTCGACCCGGAGGAGCGGGCCCTGCGCCTGGTGGCCACCGACCGCTACCGACTCGCCCTGGCCCAGGTCCCCCTTGCGGACGGTACGTCCCCGGCGGCGAAGCAGGTCCTGGTCCCGGCCGCCCTGGTCGACGCCGCCCGCGCCCTGCTCGGGTCCGGGGGTGAAGCCGTGCTGACCCTCGACCAGGACCGGATCTCCCTGGAGGCGGGTGGCAGCCAGGCCGGGGGTACGGTTCTGGACCATGACTTCCCCGACTACCGCAGGCTCACCCGGCTGTCGCCCGGCCGCAGGGTCCTGGTGGACGTGCCCGCCCTGCGCGCGGCGCTGGCCACGGCCGACGTCCACAGCCGTCGGCGCGAGCAGGACGGCGGGGACTTCGACATCGCCGTCCTCGGCGTCTCGCCGGAGGGCGCCCTCACCGTCGTGAACCGGCAGGACCGGCCCGCCGATCACTTCGCCGTCAACCGGGAGTTCCTGCTGGACGCCCTCGCCGCCACCGCCCGCGACCAACTGGTCCTGGAACTGGGCGGACCGGTCGCCCCGCTCGCGGTCCGGCTCCCCGACGGCGCGGAAGCAGGTTGCTTCTCCGTGCTGATGCCGGTGCGCCTCGACGACGAGTGAGGTCGCCCGGTTCTGTCGGTCCCCGGTGGTACGTTCCGCAGACGACGACCGGACGACCGGACGGCTGAACGACCGGACGGTCGTCGCGAGCGAGAGGACGGCAGGTGGCGGCGCAGCGGGTCGCGGTGACGGCGGAGCCGGACGGCCCCGGCGGGCGGATGCAGCCGCTGGACGAGAGCGGGACCCCGCTGGGCGGCCCGGTGCGGGTGCCGGACCTCGCCGCCGCGATGGCCGAGCAGGAGGCCGCCGAGTCCCCGCGCTGGGTGTGGGCCGCGACGGACGAGGTGTACGGGCGGCTGCTGCCCCTGCTGTCGGAGAGTCAGCTGCTCGGGGGTCTGCTGCCGGGGGGCCGGCTCGCCCGCTGCCATGACGTGAAACTGGTCGAGCCGCTGCTGCTCGGCCAGGAGGACCGCTACGGGCAGCCGCGTTCCCTCGGTGCGGCCTGGGCCCGGCTGCACGGCCTGCCGGTGCCGGCCGACCTGCCGGAGGGTGCGGTCGGCTCCGACGGCGACCAGGACTCGCTGTTCGCCCCGGACCGCAGCCGACTGCCCCCGGGCACCGACCCGCTGCAGGCCCTGGTCGCGGTGCACGCCGAGCAGCAGCGCCGGATCGCCGCGAGCGCCGACCCGGGCCGCATCCGGCTGCTCTGCGCCGCCGAGTCCGCAGGCGGCCTGGTCGCCGCCGAGATGGGCTTCGACGGGCTGCCGTGGAGTGCCCGGGTCCATGACGACCTGCTGTACGACCTGCTGGGTCCGCGTCCGCGCGGCGGCACCCAGCCCGCCAAGCTGGCGGCACTGGCCCAGGACCTCCATGAGGCCCTCGGCGGACACAAGCTCTTCGGGGGAAGGCCCTTCAACCCGGACTCGCCCGGCCAGGTGCTGCGGGCCTTCGCCGAGCAGGGCGTCAGCCTGACCTCCACCCGCAACTGGGTGCTGCGCGAGCTGGACCACCCGGCCGCCCCGCTGCTGCTGCGCTACAAGGAGCTGTCCAGGATCCATGCCGCGCACGGCTGGGCCTGGCGCGAGGCCTGGGTCCGCGACGGCCGGTTCCGCCCCGAGTACGTGGTCGGCGGCGTGGTGTCGGGCCGCTGGGCCAGCCGCGGCGGCGGGGCGCTGCAGATCCCGCGCATCCTGCGCGGCGCCGTGGTCGCCGACCCCGGCTGGCGGCTGGTGGTGGCGGACGCCGGGCAGTTGGAGCCACGGGTGCTGGCGGCCATGTCCAACGACCCCGGCATGATCCGCGCCGGCGCCGCCGGGGACCTCTACGCGGGGCTCGCGGCCGAGGCGTTCAACGGCGACCGGGCCCGCGCCAAGCTGGGCCTGCTGGGCGCGATGTACGGGCAGACCACCGGCGAGACCGGCCAGCTGGTCGCGGTGCTGCGGCGACGCTTCCCGCAGGCCATGGGCCTGGTGGAGTCGGCGGCGCGGACCGGCGAGGCGGGCGGGGTGGTCCGCTCCCAGCTGGGCCGGGTCTGCCCGCCGCCCTCGGCCGACTGGCTGGACCACACCGCGGGCGCCTTCACCACCGACGAGGGCGACCTCGACGGAACCGGAGCCGGAACCGGAACAGGGACCGGCGCAGGCGCAGGCGCCGTCGGCGGAAGCGCCGCGCGTGACGCCCGCTCGCGCGGGCGCTTCACCCGCAACTTCGTGATCCAGGCCAGCGCCGCCGACTGGGCCCTGGCCCTGATCGCCGGCCTGCGCCGGCGGCTCGCGGCAATCCCGGTGGACGTCCCGGGCGACCATCCGCGGCTGGTCTTCTTCCAGCACGACGAGGTGATCGTGCACACCCCGGCGCAGCTCGCCGACGCCGTTCGCGCGGCCGTGGCCGAGGCCGGCGAGGAGGCCCGCCGCCTGGTGTTCGGCGCGACCCCGGTGCACTTCCCGCTGGACACCCATGTGGCCGTCAGCTACCTGGAGGCCAAGGGCGGCAGCGACGACGACCCGGACGACGAGGACTGAAGCGGACCGGCCCACCAGCCGGACACACCTTGAAGTGTTCGATCAAACGCGTACACTCACCACTGTTCGTTATTCATCGAACACCTTGCTTCGTCCTCCGGGGGGTATGCCATGCGCGCAGTCGTCGTCGAACAGTTCGGTGCGCCGGAGGTGCTGACCCTGCGTGAGGTTCCGGTGCCCCGGCCGGGACCGGGTCAGGTCCTGATCGACACCGCCTACGCCGGGATCAACTTCGCCGAGATCAAGGCCCGTTCGATCGGCTACCGGGTCACCGGCCTGCCCTTCGTGCCGGGCTTGGAGGTGTCCGGACTGGTCCGGGCCATCGGCGCCGGCGTGACCGGGTTCCGGCCGGGCCAGCCGGTCGCCGCCCTCCTGGACACCGGCGGCTACGCCGAGTCGGTCGTCGCCGACGCCGCCCGCACCTTCCCCGTTCCGGCCGGGCTCGATCTGCGCGACGCCGCGACCCTGCCCTCCGTCCTGCCCACCGCCTACGCCCTGGTGCACCGCGCCGGACGGCTCCGTGCCGGCGAGACGGTCCTGGTCCAGGGCGCGGCGGGCGGCGTCGGCACAGCCCTCGGGCAGGTCGCCCGGCTCGCCGGGGCGGCCAGGGTCTACGGCGTGGTGTCGCACCCCGACAAGGCCAAGTACGCCCTGGGCTTCGGCTACGACGAGGTCTTCACCGGCGCCGACTTCGACGAGCAGCTCGCCCGGGCCACCGGTGGACGCGGCGTCGACCTGCTGCTCGACCCGGTCGGCGGCGACACCTGGCGGCGCGGCGTGGCCTCGCTCGCCCGCTACGGACGCGCCGTCTCCTACGGCAACGCCGGCGACGCCGAGCCCTGGAGCGCCGGCTTCGCCGACCTCGCCCCCAAGGCGCTGTCGGTCTCCGCGTTCAGCATCCTCGGCCTGGCCGCCGCCGACCCGCAGGGCCTGCGCGACCTCACCGAGGCCGCCTTCGGCCTCGCGGCCGCCGACGGCGTGCGGCTTCCGGTCACCGCCGAGTTCCCGCTGGAGCAGGCCCCCGAGGCGCACCGCCTGGTCGAGAGCCGCAGGAGCACCGGCAAGCTGCTACTCCGCGTCAGCGGCCACTGACCGGCGACCCGTACCGGTTCCGCACACGGACCATACTGGGTCGGGTGATCAGCACCCAGCGACTTCACCTCCCCGCCGTCCGCCCCACGGCGGCGCTGGACCTCGCCTACGGGGGCGGCGGCGGCTGGTGGTGGCTCGGGGACGGCCCCGGCGAGGGGACCCGGGCGATGGCGGGTGCGGTCGCCCGCGCCGACGAGGTGGGCTGGCACCGGCCGCCGTGGGGGCTGTACGCGATCACCCGGCGCGACGACGGCTACGCCATCGGCAGCATCGGCTTCCACGGACCGCCCCATGCCGACGGGACCGTGGAGATCGGCTACGACCTGGTCCCGGAGGCCCGTGGGGCCGGACACGCCACCGAGGCCGTGCACGCGCTCACGTCCTTCGCCTTCGCCCACCCCGCCGTCCGCAGCGTGCTGGCCCTCACCACACCCGACAACACCGCCTCCCAGCGGGTGCTGGCCCGCAGCGGCTTCACCCGCGCCGAGGAGGACCCGGACGGGCTGCGCCGATATCGGGTCGACAGGTGAGGGGGCCGCTTGCGTAGGCTGGAGGCGTAATGGGTACCCCGCAGAGCTCCGCCGCCGTCGACTCCTCCGCAGTCGCCCCCTTCACCGCCGCTCCGGCCGGCGATTCCGCACATCCCGACACCCCCGTGCACGCCCCTGTGGGCGCGCCCGCAGACACGCCCGCGCGCCGTGCTCGCGGTGGGCGCTCGCGTGGTGGAGGGCGCCGGGGCGAAGGCGGAGGCGCCCCGCGCAGGGAGCCCAACGCCCCGCGCAGGGACGCCGAAGCGCGCCGGGACAGCGCGCCTTCGACCGGCGCGCTCGCCGAACTGGTCGCCAAGCTCCCCACACTGACCCTCCGCGACGAGGAGCGGCTGGGCCGCCGCCTGGAGGGCCTGCGCAAGCTGCGCGAACCCGAGAAGCGGGAACGCGCCCAGGCCACCCTGGCCGCCGAGATCGACGCCGCCGAGCTGCGCGTGGCCAACCGCCGCGCCTCGGTCCCGACCCCGACGTACCCGGAGTCGCTGCCGGTCAGCGCCCGCCGCGCGGACATCCTCGACGCGATCAGGGACAACCAGGTCGTCATCATCGCCGGTGAGACCGGCTCCGGGAAGACCACCCAGATCCCCAAGATCTGCCTGGAACTCGGCCGCGGCGTCCGCGGCCTGATCGGCCACACCCAGCCCCGTCGGATCGCCGCCCGCACCGTCGCCGAACGCGTGGCCGAGGAACTGCACACCGAGCTGGGCCGGACCGTCGGCTGGAAGGTCCGCTTCACCGACCAGGTGGGGCCCGAGACCGCCGTCAAGGTGATGACCGACGGCATCCTGCTCGCCGAGATCCAGAACGACCGACTGCTGCGCCAGTACGACACCCTGATCATCGACGAGGCGCACGAGCGCAGCCTCAACATCGACTTCATCCTGGGCTACCTCAAGCAGCTGCTGCCCAAGCGCCCCGACCTCAAGCTGGTCATCACCTCGGCGACCATCGACCCGGAGCGTTTCGCGCACCACTTCGCCGACCCGCGCAGCGGCGAGGACGCCCCGATCATCGAGGTCTCCGGCCGCACCTATCCCGTCGAGGTCCGCTACCGCCCGGTGATCGAGGAGGGCGACGAGGACGCCGAGGACGGTCCGGACCGCGACCGCGACCAGGTCCAGGCGATCTGCGACGCCGTGGACGAGCTCAGCCGCGAGGGCCAGGGCGACATCCTGGTCTTCCTCTCCGGCGAACGTGAGATCCGCGACACCGCCGACGCGCTGGAGAAACAGAACCTGAGGTTCACCGAGGTGGTGCCCCTCTACGCCCGGCTCTCCTCCGCCGAGCAGCACCGGGTCTTCCAGCCGCACAACGGCCGCCGCATCGTGCTGGCCACCAATGTCGCCGAGACCTCGCTCACCGTCCCCGGCATCCGCTACGTCATCGACCCCGGCACCGCGCGCATCTCCCGCTACAGCCACCGCACCAAGGTCCAGCGGCTGCCGATCGAGGCGGTCTCGCAGGCCAGCGCCAACCAGCGGAAGGGCCGCTGCGGCCGTACCTCCGACGGCATCTGCATCCGGCTGTACTCGGAGGAGGACTTCCTCTCCCGTCCCGAGTTCACCGACCCGGAGATCCTGCGCACCAACCTGGCCTCGGTCATCCTGCAGATGACCGCGGCCGGCCTGGGCGACATCGGCGCCTTCCCGTTCCTGGAGCCCCCGGACCGCCGCAACGTCAAGGACGGCGTGGACCTGCTCCAAGAGCTGGGCGCGCTGGAGACCAGCGGCCGGGTCAACACCCTCACTCCCGTCGGCCGCAAGCTCTCCGCGCTGCCGGTGGACCCCCGGCTGGCCCGGATGGTGCTGGAGGCGGAGAAGCACGGCGTGGTCCGCGAGGTCATGGTGATCACCGCCGCGCTGTCCATCCAGGACCCGCGCGAGCGTCCGGTGGAGAAGCGGGCGCACGCCGACCAGCTGCACGCCCGCTTCACCGACCCGACTTCGGACTTCCTCACCTACCTCAATCTCTGGCGCTATCTGAAGGACCAGCAGAAGACGCTGTCCTCCAGCCAGTTCCGCCGGATGTGCAAGTCGGAGTTCCTGAACTACCTGCGGATACGCGAGTGGCAGGACATCGACGCGCAGCTGCGCCAGGTGGCCAGGTCGCTGGAGATCGAGCTCGGCCACCCCGCCGACGAGGTGGACGGCGACGCCGTGCACCGCTCGCTGCTGGCCGGGCTGCTCTCCCACATCGGCCTCAAGGACGCGGAGAAGCAGGAGTACTTCGGCGCCCGCAGCGCCAAGTTCGCGATCTTCCCGGGCTCGGCGTTGTTCAAGAAGACCCCCCGCTGGGTGATCGCCGCCGAGCTGGTCGAGACCTCCCGCCTCTGGGCCCGCATCGCCGCCAAGGTCGAGCCCGAGTGGATCGAGGAGCAGGCCGCCCACCTGCTCAAACGCAGCTACAGCGAGCCGCACTGGGAGAAGGACCGGGGCCAGATCGTCGCCTTCGAGAAGGTCACCCTCTACGGGGTGACCCTGGTCGCCCAGCGCAAGGTCGGCTACGGCTCCATCGACCCCGAGCTCTCCCGGGAGCTGTTCATCCGCCGGGCCCTGGTCGAGGGCGAGTGGCGCACCCACCACCGCTTCTTCCACGACAACCGCAAACTGCTGGACGAGGTCGAGGAGCTGGAGAACCGGGCCCGCCGTCGCGACATCCTGGTCGACGAGGAGACCCTGTTCGACTTCTACGACCAGCGGATCGGCTCCGAGGTGGTGTCCGGGGCGCACTTCGACAGCTGGTGGAAGAAGACCCACCGCACCCGCCCCGACCTGCTGACCTTCACCCCGGACCTGCTGGTCAACGACAACGCTGCGACGGTCACCGAGCGCGACTACCCCTCGGTCTGGCACCAGGGCGACATCGCACTCCCGCTCACCTACCAGTTCGAGCCCGGCGCGGAGGCGGACGGCGTGACCGTCCACATCCCGCTGACGCTGCTCAACCAGGTACGGCCGATCGGCTTCGACTGGCAGATTCCGGGGCTGCGCGAGGACCTGGTCACCGCGCTGATCCGCTCGCTCCCCAAGGCGCTGCGCCGCAACTTCGTCCCGGCCCCCGACTACGCCAAGCACCTGATGCGCGGCCTGGCGAACCTCGACCCGTCGACCCCCTCCACCGAGGACAAGCCGCTGGTGGAGCTGCTGGAGTGGCAGCTGCACGCGCTGCGCGGCATCGCGGTCCCGCGCGAGAGCTGGAACTACGAGGCGGTCCCGGACCATCTGCGGATCACCTTCCGGGTGGTGGACGAGAAGAACCGCAAGCTGGCCGAGTCCAAGGACCTGGAGGCGCTCAAGCTCGACCTGCGCAGCCGTACCCAGGCGGCGATCGCCGAGGCCGCCGGCGGCCTGGAGAAGCGCGGACTGACCGACTGGACCATCGGCGAGCTCCCGTACACCTTCGAGCAGAAGCGCGGCGCGCAGACCGTCAAGGGCTTCCCCGCCCTGGTCGACGACGGCGACTCGGTGTCGGTACGGCTGCTGGACACGCCCCGGGCCCAGCAGCGGGCGATGCTGGCCGGCACCCGCAGGCTGCTGCTGCTCGGGGTGAGCTCCCCGGTCAACTCGATCCAGTCGCGGCTCGGCAACGGCGCCAAGCTGGCGCTGGCGGCCAATCCGCACGGCAGCACCGACGCCCTGTTCGCGGACTGCCTGACCGCCGCCGCGGACCGGCTGATCGCCGACGCGGGCGGCCCGGCCTGGGACGAGGAGTCGTACAAGCGGCTGCGGGACTCGGTCCGCGCCGAGCTCTACGACGTCACCGCCGACACCGTGGTCAAGGTCGCCAACATCCTGGCGGTGAACCACCGGGTGACGGAGCGGCTCAAGGGCATCAGCAACAGCCTGGCGGTGCTCACCGGCCTCACCGACGTCCGGGCCCAGCTGACCGAGCTGATCCACCCCGGCTTCGTCGCACAGACCGGGCAGCGCCGGCTGCCGGACCTGCTGCGCTACCTCAAGGCGATCGAACGCCGACTGGTCAAGCTCCCGGACGATCCGCACCGCGACCGGGACCGCACGGTGGCGGTGATCCGCTTGCAGGACGCCTACGCCGACCTACTGGCCCAGCTGCCGCCGGACCGCCGCGACGAGGAGGGCGTGCTGCAGATCCGCTGGATGATCGAGGAACTACGCGTCAGCCTGTGGGCCCAGCCCTTGGGAACCCCCTACACGGTCTCCGAACAGCGCATCCTCAAGGCGATCGACGCCCTCAGGTAGGCACGTCCGACGGATTTTCGGCTGCGGACCGTAGATGGTTGTTCGCGCAGTTCCCCGCGCCCCTAGCAAGTGCAACTGAGCCAGTTGCAGACCCCCAGGGGCGCGGGGAACTGCGCGAACAACCATGCACAACCCGCACCCGAAAGCCCACGCTCAGCCCTGCTCAAGAACCGGCCGCAACCGCGTCAGCAGTTCGTGCAGCACCCTGCGCTCCTCGTCGCTGAGCAGGTCCAGCGCCTCATGCGTGGCCTGCATGTCCGCGCGCACAGCGCGAATCGCGGCCTCCCCGGCCTCCGTCGCGGCCACGATCTTGATCCGCCGGTCGCTCGCCCCCACCTCGCGCCGGACCAGCCCATGCGCCTCCAGCCGGTCGACCAGGCCGGTGACGTTGGACGCGTCGCAGACCAGCTGCTCGGCGATGCCGCGCATCGGCAGCGGTCGGCGCACCAGCACCGCGAGCGCCTTGGCCTGCACGGACGTCAGTCCGTGACGCGCGGCGACCGCGGCGAAGTCCTGGTAGTAGGCAGCCCCGATGGCGGCGAACTCCTCGATGAGGTCGGCCTTGGTCAGAACAGTGACAGCGGACTCCGCGGCGGTGCGATTCATGCCGTCGAGGGTACTGCAACAACTTGACATCATCAATGATTCAGGTGCTCCGGCAACCCCGACCACGCCGATCGCCGACCCTCTGTTCGCCGCCGCGGCCCCGGCGCGTACTCTCCTCTGCGCAACCACGCCGCGGGGGATCGACCATGACCAACATCACCAGTCAGACCACAGCGGCGCTCAGCCGCAGCTGGCGCAGGGTGGCCAGACCGAGGCGCTGGCTGCTGCGACTGTCGGCGGCGGGCTCAGGCTGCGCACTGCTGGCTGCCGGAGACCGGGCCCCCGGCGGGATCCTGCTGGTGCTCGGGCTCACCCTGCCGGTGTGGCGGGCGCCCGAGCGCGAGGAGCACCCGGCCCAGCGGTTCCGCAGCCGTCACCGCCGGATCGCCGCCAGAGCCGGGCTGCTGCTGGTCACCGCGGTGATCGCGGCTCCGCACCTGAGTCCGCTGCTGCTCCTGCTCGCGCCGCTGCCCTCGCTGCTGGAGCCCTACCTCTGGCTGGCCTGGCCCGCCGGGCTGCGCCGTATGGCGCGGGTGGCCAGAGCCTCGGAGGCGGTCCGCGAAGCCTGGGGATACACCTCGTCACCTCCCGCCTTCGACCCGGACCAGGGCGCGGCCGGACGGATCGAGCCGCTGCTCGCGCACCCCGGTGGAGAGCCCTCGAAACGCTCGGCGAAGCGGGCCACCAGGCCCCCGGGGAAGGTGATGACCCTCCGGGACGGCTTCCGCTGGGACGGCGTCCACCTCTACTACGGCAACCGCTCCCGCTTCCGCGTCCTCCGCCTCGCCCCGCCCGGTCCGGGGCGCCCCGGACCCACACCTGCGCCCCTCCCCGGCGCCCGACGCCTCCGGACCCGCCGTCCGGTCACCGAGATCGTCCGGTACAGCGAGAACACCACGGGCAACCCCGACTATCTGCCTCAGTGGTCCGGCAGCAGCACCGTGCTGCTCCTGGACGCCGACGGCTTCCTGCTGCGCCGCCTGGGTTATGTCCAGCAACCCATGATGGAAATGGCGACGATCGTCCAGGCCGCGGGGCTGCGCTTCGCCGCGTACGACTTCGGGAGCAACAACGACGGCTTCGTCCCGCTGACCGACCGTCTGTTCCCCACCCGCCTCCCGCGCCCGGTCCTCCGGACACGCTGAGGAGCTTGACTTCGAGTCCACTCCAACCGGCAGGGTGGAGCCTGTACCGAGCAGGAACATCCGGACGAGGAGAGCAACAGCCATGCGTACCACCTCACTCGGCAGCAGGGGCCCCCTGGTCGGAGCCGTCGGACTCGGCTGCATGGGGATGACCCACGCCTACGACCCGGCCGGCCGCGACGACGCGACCTCGATCGCCGTGATCCGCGAGGCCGTCGACCTCGGGGTGACCCTGATCGACACCGCCGACGTCTACGGCCCGTTCACCAACGAGGAACTGGTCGGCCGGGCCCTCGGCGCCGGACTGCGCGACGGGGTCGTGCTGGCCACCAAGGTCGGGCTGACCTTCGACGGTGCCGACCTGGCGAGCGGCGGGCAGCTGGTCCGCAACGGACGGCCCGAGCACATCCGGCAGGCCGTCGACGCCAGCCTGCGGCGTCTCGGCACCGACCGGATCGACCTGTACCAGCTGCACCGGATCGACCCGGAGGTCCCGATCGAGGAGACCTGGGGCGCGATGGCGGAGGCGGTGGCCGCCGGCAAGGTGCTGCGGCTCGGCCTGTCCGAGGTCTCGGTGGACGAGATCCGCCGGGCGCAGGCCGTTCACCCGGTGGCCTCGGTCCAGTCCGAACTGTCGCTGTGGACCCGCGATCCCCTGGCTGAGGTACTGCCGTACTGCGAGAGCGAGGGCATCGGCTTCCTGCCGTTCTCCCCGCTCGGCCGCGGCTTCCTCACCGGCAGCATCGGCAGCGCCGACGACCTGCCCGCGGACGACTGGCGCCGCACCCTGCCCCGCTTCCAGGAGGACGCGCTGGCCGCCAACCAGGCCCTGGTCGACGCCGTCCGCGCGATCGCCGAGCGCCGCGGGGCGACGCCGGCCCAGACCGCGCTGGCCTGGGTGATCGCCCAGGGCCAGTACGTGGTGCCGATCCCCGGGACGAAGACCCCGAAGTACCTGGCCGACAACGCCGGCGCCGCCTCGGTCGAGCTGACGCCGGAGGAACTGGCGCAGCTGGACGCCCTCCCGGCCCCGTCGGGCAGCCGCTACTGAGCCGGGCTGATCCACCATTACCTGATCCACCGTTACCGGCCCGTGGCTGAGCCGTGATCGGGACTCCGCCTCCGGGCGGAACCCGGTCGCGGCCGACCACGTCACACTCGCACAGGGGGCGTCGGCACCCGACTGACGAGGAGGCAGATCGCCATGGTCCAACTGAAGTTGCACCCCCACGGGACACCGCAGGACGCCGTTCCGGCCAGGGCCGAGCCTCGTCGGAACCGGACCGGTCTGGCCCTGCTGCTGTCACTGCTGGGCCTCGCGGGCGTGGCCGTCGCCGTGGTGCTGCTGGTCTCGCCGGTCGCCTCCGCCGTCGGGGGCTGCGGCGGGGCGCCCTGACAGCAGGTACGGCAGTCGCGGGGCGAGGAACCGACGGGGGAACTCGTCCCGCAGCCGCCACAGTCCGGCGTCGACGACGAAGTGCGCCATCACCACGCCCAGATACGCGCCGTACACCGCCCGCGCCGGCGCCGGGCCGGTGTGCAGGTGCGAGGCCAGGTTCAGGGCCAGTCCCAGGATCAGACCGATGTTCAGCAGCACGGCCAGCGCAATCGACCGGGACTGGCGGCCACCCGGTCCGCCGCCCGCCACCAGGGCCATGATCAGCAGGTACTGGTAGCCGTGGGCCGCGGTGAGTCCGGCCACCGCCGCGTACGGCGAGTCGAACAGGAAGACCGGCAGGAAGAAGCCCAACGAGGTCAGGTACACCGCGCTGACCGGCGCCGGCCGCTGGGCGCGCGGGCGGCGCACGAGCTGGAGTGCACCGTAGCCCACGCCCAGCGCGTAGGCCGCCGCCGCGATCGGGAAGAGCGCTCCGAGCCCCGGCGCACCGGAGAGCTGGAGCAGCGCGGGGTGGCTGAGCAGCCCCGCGATCCCGGCGATCCCGGTGCCGTTGACGGCCAGCCGCTCACCCGGCCGCAGCGGCCCGCAGCCGTAGGCGCTGGAGGCGAGCGCGGACAGGCCCAGGTTCTGCCTCTGGAAGTGGAAGAACTGCCAGCCGAAGAACGTCATCAGGACCAGCACGAACGCCCGCGCCGGGACCACCGCCGCGAGCACGGCCGTCGCCGCGATGAGGGCAGCCGGCGCGACCAGGTAGCGGCCGGGGTTGGCCCGCAGGTGCCGCCGCACCTCGGGCACCGTGTAGAACCAGCCGGTGCCGGCGACATGGACCGAGGAACCTATGAACAGCAGCAGCCCGAGCCCCGCGCTCGGCGAGGCGCCCGCCCGCGGCGCCGCCAGCACCGCACCGAGCAGCGGGCCGAGGGTCAGCAGCAGCGTGGCGACCAGCCAGGATCGACGCAGCGACGTCCCCGCCATGGACTCTGCTGTCGACATCGCGCCAGTGTAGGCCGAACGGATGAGAACGGCCGGGCCCCTGGCAGGCCGTCAGTCGGCCTGCCAGGGGCCCGGGGAGAGCGCGGGGGTCAGCTCCTGGACTTCGCCTGGGGCCAGAACGACGCGCCCGCGCCGACGACGACCAGGGCGCCGACGAGCTGCAGCAGGTGCCGGATCCAGTCGATGCCGCTGGTGTGGCGCACTCCGATCCAGGAGGCGAGCAGATTGCCGAGCAGCGCGCCGGCCATGCCGCAGATCACGGTCAGCCAGAACGGGATGGCCTGCTTGCCGGGGAGAAGCATCTTCGCCAGGACGCCCAGCACGGCGCCCACGATGATGATCCAGATGAGCTGGAACATGTCGACTCCTCCTTGATCGCCTGTCGCCCAAGTGTCGGACCCGGGGGTTGACCTCGCACTACGGCGCGGACCGTCCGGGTGACAGGACCGGCGGGAGCGGCAACGCGTCCCTGGCCAGCAGCAGCAGCGCGGCGTCGTCCCGCAGTGATCCGCCGGCGTGCCGGAGCAGGTCGGCGTAGATCCGGGCGACGGCCGCCTCCACGTCGGCGCCGCTGTCGGACACCAGCGCGGGGGCGCGGTCAGCGAGCGGGTAGAACATCCCGGCGCCCTTGTGTCGGGCCTCCACCACCCCGTCCGTGCAGAGCACCAGCACATCGCCCCCGACGAAGGGGACGGACCAGGGCTGCGGGCCGCCGGAGGCGAGGTGGGCGAGCCCCAGCGGCACCCAGGGGTCCGGGGGGTTCAGCAGTCGCGCGATGCCGTCCCGGGAGACCAGCAGCGGCGGAACGTGTCCGCAGTGCAGCAGCTCGACGGCGTCGCGTTCGCCGAAGCCGACCAGCATCGCGGTGATGAACTCCCCGGGGGGCACATGCCGCATCACGCTGGCCTCCAGCCGCCGGGCGACCCCGGTCAGCTCCGCCTCGTCGTACGCGGCCTCGCGGAAGGCGCCCAGCACCACGGCGGCCGACTGCACCGCGGCGAGCCCCTTGCCGCGCACGTCGCCGATGATGGCGCGTACTCCGTACGGGGTCTCCAGCACCCCGTAGAGGTCTCCGCCGATCTTCGCCGAGTCGGCGGCCGAGACATAGCGCGCGGCCAGACGGATGTCGCCGACGGTCGGTCCCGGCGGGCGCAACAGTGCGAGCTGGGCGGCCTCGGCCACGGTGCTCATGGCGACCAGGTGCCGGGTCCGGACGATGCGGAAGTGCGAGATGAAGACGCTGGCGGCGGACAGGGCGACGTACGAGACCAGGGTGCCGTAGAAGAGCCGCCGATCGTACGGCTGGTCGAGTCCGTCGTAGCGGCTCAGGGCCACCAGCAGCACCATGCCGAGACCGCTGGTCAGCACCAGCTCCAGGGGGTACAGGGTGAGCGCGGACAGCGGGGGGACCACGGACAGCAGCGAGGCGAGGTAGGTGTTCTTGCCGGCCAGCACGTCCAGCACCGAGACCAGCGTCATCACCAGACAGGGAGCCAGCAGCCGCACCCACAGGCTGGCCTTCAGCAGCGCCGCCGCGTCGTAGCCGAGCGCATAGGTCCCCACGTCGCCGCGCAGCTCGGTCCGGTCCGCCTGATCCCCTGTCACACTGCGAATCTACCTGAATATCGGATAAACAATGACAAAGCTCTCACGCGTCGATCGGCATATTCCCGCCCCTTGCGTGGCCCTAATCACCACCGTCAAGGCACACCTACGGTGGCGTAGCTCACTTCAGCTGGTGAAGTATTTTCGCCATGGCTGCGCAGACCGATACTCCCGCGTTCACCTCCTACGTCGCCCTCGGGGACAGCTTCACCGAAGGCCTCAACGACCCCGATCCGGACGGCGGATTCGCCGGCTGGGCCGACCGGCTGGCCCGTCTGCTCGCCGAGCGCCGTCCGCGGACCGCCGAGGGTCCGTACGACTTCCGCTACGCCAACCTCGCGGTGCGCGGCCGGCTGCTGGACCAGATCGTCGACGAGCAGGTGCCCCGGATCGAGCAGCTGCACCCGGACCTGGTCAGTTTCACGGCGGGCGGCAATGACATCCTGCGGCCCGGCAGCGACCCGGACGAGGTCGCCGAACGCTTCGAGGCGGCGGCCGTGCGGCTGCGCGAGTCCGCCGGCACCGTGCTCATCTGCACCGGCTTCGACACCCGCGACACACCCGTGCTCAAGCACCTGCGCGGCAAGATCGCCACCTACAACGCCCATCTGCGCGCCATCGCCGACCGCAACGACCTCGCCGTCACCGACATCTGGGCGCTGCGGGCACTGCGGGACCGGCCGGCCTGGAGCGAGGACCGACTGCACCTCTCGCCCGAGGGCCACCAGCGGGTCGCCCTGCTGGCCGCCCGCGCCCTCGGCCTGGACACGATCGAGGCCCCGGACGCCCCCTGGCCGGCGACGCCGCCGCACACCCCGGCCGAACTGCGCCGGGAGAACCTGCACTGGGCCCGCGAGCACCTGCTCCCCTGGGTCGGCCGCCGGCTGCGCGGGGAGTCCTCGGGGGACGCCGTCTCGGCCAAGCGCCCCGACCTGCTGCCGCTCGGCTGATCCGCAGGCCCGCGCGGCGGCGTTTCCCGGGGGAGAAGCGAACGCATCGCGCCCCTCTGGTTACCCTCTGTACCGGAAGGCCGCGATTTCCCGGATCTTCGAATCTTCCGGCCCTGCGCTGAAATACCCCCTAGGGGTATGGTGTTGAATACGCCGGAGAGCAACGCACCGACTCATGGAGGAACACATGTCCACTGCCGTCTTCACCGTCTCGGGCATGAGCTGCGGCCACTGCGAGAAGTCGGTGAGCGAGGAGCTCAGCGCCCTGCCCGGGGTCATCGAGGTCAGCGCGGACGCCAAGGCCGGGACCGTCACCGTCGCCTCCGAGCAGCCCCTCGCCGACGAGGACGTGCGCAGCGCCGTCGACGAGGCGGGCTACCAGCTGGTCGGCCGGGCCTGAGTGCCGGTCAGGGACTGACGCACCGTGAGCACCGCGACTCCCGGCACCGGCGTGCCGGACGCCCGCACCGTCGCCGACGACGCTCCCCGTTCCCGGATCGAGCTGTCCATCGGCGGGATGACCTGTGCCTCCTGCGCCGCACGGATCGAGAAGAAGCTCAACCGCATGGACGGCGTGGAGGCCACCGTCAACTACGCCACCGAGAGGGCGAGCGTCAGCTATGCCCCCGGGCTGGGCATCGACGACCTGATCGCCACCGTCGAGCGCACCGGCTACACCGCCGAGGCCCCGCAGCCCGAACCCGAGCCCGACTCGGCCGACGCCGTCGTCCCCGACGGGCTCGCCGCGCTGCGGCAGCGGCTGCTGGTCACCGTCGTCCTCAGCGTGCCGGTGGTGCTGCTGGCCATGGTCCCCGCGCTGCAGTTCCGCTACTGGCAGTGGCTCTCCTTCGCGCTCACCGGACCCGTGGCGGCGTACGGGGGGTGGCCGTTCCACCGCGCCGCCTGGACCAATCTGCGCCACGGCGCCGCGACCATGGACACCCTGGTCTCGCTCGGCACCCTGGCCGCCTTCGGCTGGTCCACCTGGGCGCTGTTCCTCGGCACCGCCGGGATGCCGGGGATGACCCACGGCTTCAGCCTGGAGGTCGGCGCGGGGGACGCCTCCTCGACGCTGTACCTGGAGACCGCGGCCGGGGTGACCGCCTTCATCCTGCTCGGCCGCTACCTGGAGGCCAGGGCGAAGCGCCGGGCCGGGGCCGCGCTGCAGGCACTGCTGTCGCTGGGCGCCAAGGACGCCGCGGTGCTGCGCGACGGCCGCGAGGTACGGGTTCCGGTCTCCGCGCTCGCCGTCGGCGACCTCGTCGTGGTCCGTCCCGGGGAGAAGATCGCCACCGACGGCGTGGTGGCCGAGGGCAGCTCCGCCGTGGACACCTCGCTGCTGACCGGCGAGTCGGTCCCCACCGAGGTCTCCCCCGGCGACCCGGTCACCGGAGCCACCGTCAACTGCGGTGGGCGGCTGGTGGTCCGGGCCACCGGCGTGGGGGCCGACACCCGGCTGGCCCGGATGGCCCGGCTGGTCGAGGAGGCGCAGAACGGCAAGGCCGCGGCCCAGCGGCTGGCCGACCGGATCTCCGCCGTGTTCGTCCCGGTGGTGCTGGTCATCTCCGTTGCCACGCTGCTCGGCTGGCTGGCCGTCAGCGGCAATGCCGCTGAGGCGTTCACCGCCGCGGTGGCGGTGCTGATCATCGCCTGCCCCTGCGCGCTGGGCCTGGCCACCCCCACCGCGCTGATGGTGGGGACCGGGCGAGGCGCCCAGCTGGGCATCCTGATCAGGGGTCCCGAGGTACTGGAGTCCACCCGGGCGGTGGACACCGTGGTCCTGGACAAGACCGGCACGGTGACGACCGGTCAGATGGCGCTGCGCTCGGTGCACACCGCCGAGGGCGTCGGCCGGACCCAGGCGCTGCGGCTGGCCGGGGCGCTGGAGCACGCCTCCGAGCACCCGATCGCCCGGGCCGTCGCGGAGGCCGCGGCCGCCGCCGAGCCGAGCGGTGTGCTGCCGCCGGTCGAGGACTTCCGGAACACCGCCGGGCTGGGCGTCCAGGGCCTGGTGGAGGGATACCGGGTGGTGGCCGGCCGGGAGGGCTTCGTCCAGGAGCACAGTCCTGGAGAGTCGCTTTCCGAGCCGCTGCGGGCCGCCAGGGACGCCGCCGAGGAGTCCGGCCTCACCGCCGTCACCGTGGGCTGGGACGGGGCCGTACGGGCCGTCCTGGTGGTCGCCGACGCGGTCAGGCCGACCAGCGCCGAGGCGGTGCGCCGGCTCCGGGCCCTGGGCCTGACGCCGGTGCTGCTGACCGGTGACAACCGGGCCGTGGCGGCGAGCGTGGCCCGGGAGGTCGGCATCGACCAGGACCGGGTGATCGCCGAGGTACTGCCGGAGGACAAGGCCGCGGTGGTGGCCCGGCTCCAGGCCGAGGGCCGCACCGTCGCCATGGTCGGCGACGGGGTGAACGACGCGGCCGCACTCGCCCGGGCGGACCTCGGGCTGGCGATGGGCACCGGCACCGACGCGGCGATCGAGGCGGCCGATCTCACTCTGGTCCGCGGCGACCTGCGGGCGGCCGCAGACGCGATCCGGCTGTCCCGGCGGACCCTCGGCACCATCAGGGGGAACCTGTTCTGGGCTTTCGGCTACAACGTGGCCGCACTGCCGTTGGCGGCGTTCGGGCTGCTCAACCCCATGATCGCCGGAGCGGCCATGGCCTTCTCCTCGGTTTTCGTGGTGAGCAACAGCCTGCGGCTGCGAAGCTTCCAGGGGCAGCGCGACTGACCAGGTTTGACGTCACGTCACCACTACTCTGCGCCATGAGAGCGGAGTCACAGGGGACCGGCGTAACTTCAGGCCCCCTGTTGTGTGTTACAACACGTGAATCGGGGTTCCGGCGGACCCCGTACGTCGGCCTCCGTCGCTGGGTGGCCGACAGGCGCACGGCGCGGCCGGGGGGTGGTTGAGCGGCCTCCCCCTACGGTCCGCGCCGTGCGCGTCTCCGGCCTCCGGAGCCGACGCCCGCGGTGGGCGGTCAGCGCTCCAGGACGGGGATGTAGTCGCGGGTCTCGATGCCGGTGTAGATCTGGCGCGGACGGCCGATCTTGCTGGTCGGGTCCGTGATCATCTCCTGCCAGTGGGCGATCCAGCCGGGCAGCCGGCCCATGGCGAACAGCACGGTGAACATGCTGGTCGGGAAGCCCATCGCGCGGTAGATCAGGCCGGTGTAGAAGTCCACGTTGGGGTAGAGCTTGCGCGAGACGAAGTAGTCGTCGGTGAGCGCGTGCTCCTCCAGCTTCAGCGCGATGTCCAGCAGCTCGTCGGCCTTGCCCAGCTGGGCCAGGACGTCGTGGGCGGCGCTCTTGATGATCTGGGCGCGCGGGTCGAAGCTCTTGTAGACGCGGTGCCCGAAGCCCATCAGCTTCACGCCGTCTTCCTTGTTCTTCACCTTGCGGATGAAGGCGTCGACGTCGCCGCCGTCGTTCTTGATCGCGGTGAGCATCTCCAGCACGGCCTGGTTGGCGCCGCCGTGCAGCGGCCCCCAGAGCGCGTTGATGCCGGCCGAGATGGAGGCGAACAGGTTGGCCTGCGAGGAGCCGACCAGGCGGACGGTGGAGGTGGAGCAGTTCTGCTCGTGGTCCGCGTGCAGGATCAGCAGCTTCTCCAGGGCGCTGACGACGACCGGGTTCAGCTCGTAGTCCTCGGCCGGCACCGCGAAGGTCATCCGCAGGAAGTTCTCGACGTAGCCGAGGTCGTTGCGCGGATAGACGAAGGGGTGGCCCTGGGCCTTCTTGAAGGCGTAGGCCGCGATGGTGGGGAGCTTGGCGATCAGCCTTATGGCCGACAGCTCGCGCTGTTCGGCGTCGAACGGGTTGTGGCTGTCCTGGTAGAACGTGGACAGCGCGCTGACCACCGACGACAGCATCGCCATCGGGTGCGCGTCGCGCGGGAAGCCCTGGTAGAACCGTTTGACGTCCTCGTGCAGCAGAGTGTGCTGGGACACCTCCCGCTGGAACGTGGACAGCTCGTCGGCGGTCGGGAGCTCGCCCTTGATCAGCAGGTGCGCCGTCTCCAGGAAGGTGCCCTGCTCGGCGAGCTGCTCGATGGGGTACCCGCGGTAGCGCAGGATCCCCTTGTCGCCGTCGATGTACGTGATCGCCGACTTACAGGCCGCGGTGTTGCCGAAGCCGTTGTCCAGCGTGGTCAGGCCGGTCTGGCTGAGCAGCTTCGAGATGTCGAAGCCTGCGTTGCCGACGGTGGCGTCCACCACCGGGTACTCGTACTCGTCGCCGTGGTAGCTGAGTACTACAGAGTTGTCGCTCACGTCTTCCCTCACCAGCGAAATGAACCTCTTCAAGGGGTGCCCTGACTCATAACACTGTCCACCATTTGCCTGACAAACGTGCAGCCAGGGTGCCCAAAAAGAGCTGAACACCACAAAGATCAGGCCGCTGTGCGTTCAATACTCGACAGCAGGACGACCGTCGGATCAGCCTGTGCGGAGCCGGTGATCCAGCGCGGTATGCCTGCGACCAGCGGAAACGGCCCGCACCGCCTGGGCCAGGGCCCGGCGCGATCCCACCAGCACCACCAGTTGCTTCGCCCGGGTGACGGCGGTGTAGAGCAGGTTCCGCTGCAGCATCATCCAGGCGCTGGTGGTGACCGGGATCACCACGCAGGGATATTCACTGCCCTGCGAACGGTGGATCGTCACCGCGTAGGCGTGCGCCAGCTCGTCCAGCTCGTCGAAGTCGTAGGGCACCTCCTCGTCCTCGTCGGTGACCACGGTGAGCCGCTGCTCCTCCAGGTTGAGCGCGGTGACCACCCCGACCGTGCCGTTGAAGACCCCGTTGGCGCCCTTCTCGTAGTTGTTGCGGATCTGGGTGACCTTGTCGCCGACCCGGAAGGTCCGGCCGCCGAAGCGGCGCTCGGGCAGGTCCGGACGGGAGGGGGTGACCGCGGCCTGCAGCAGGGTGTTGAGATTGCCCGCGCCGGCCGGGCCGCGGTGCATCGGGGCGAGGACCTGGACGTCGCGGCGCGGGTCCAGGCCGAAACGGGCCGGGATCCGGCGGGCGACCACGTCGACGGTGAGCCCGGCGGCGAGCTCGGTGTCCTCCTCGGCGAAGAGGAAGAAGTCGGCCATGCCCTCGGTGATCGGCGGGACGCCCTCGTTGATCCGGTGGGCGTTGGTGACCACGCCGGACTGCTGCGCCTGGCGGAAGATCCGGGTCAGCCGGACCGCGGGGACCGGGCTGCCGGGGGCCAGCAGGTCCCGCAGCACCTCCCCGGCGCCGACCGAGGGCAGCTGGTCGACGTCGCCGACCAGCAGCAGGTGCGCGCCAGGGGCGACGGCCTTGGCCAGCTTGTTGGCCAGCAGCAGGTCCAGCATCGAGGCCTCGTCCACGACCACCAGGTCGGCGTCGAGCGGCCGGTCCCGGTCGTAGGCGGCGTCCCCGCCCGGCCTCAGCTCCAGCAGCCGGTGCACGGTGGACGCCTCGCAGCCGGTCAGCTCGGCCAGCCGCTTGGCGGCCCGCCCGGTGGGGGCCGCCAGCACCACCTTGGCCTTGCGCGCCAGCGCGAGGGTCACGATGGAGCGGACGGTGAAGGACTTGCCGCAGCCGGGGCCCCCGGTGAGCACCGCGACCTTCTCGGTGAGGGCCAGCCTGACCGACTGCTCCTGCTCGGGGGCGAGGTCGGCGCCGGTCTGCGTCCGCAGCCAGGCCAGGGCCCTGCCCCAGTCCACGTCGGCGAAGGAGGAGAGCCGGTCCTCCGGGCCCTTGAGCAGCCGCAGCAGCTGGTTGGCCAGCGAGATCTCGGCGCGGTGGAAGGGCACCAGGTAGACCGCGGTCAGGCTCTCGCCGACGCCCTCGTCCGACGGCACCTGCTCGCGGACCACGCCCTCCTCCGCGACCAGGCCGGCCAGGCACTCGATGACCAGGCCGACCTCCACCGCCAGCAGCTTCACCGCGTCCGAGATCAGCCGCTCCTCCGGGAGGAAGCAGTTGCCCTGGTCGGCGCTCTGCGACAGCGCGTGCTGCAGCCCCGCCTTGACCCGCTGCGGGCTGTCGTGCGGGATGCCGACGGCCTGGGCGATCCGGTCGGCGGTGAGGAAGCCGATGCCCCAGACGTCGGCGGCCAGCTTGTAGGGCTCCTCCCGGACCACCCGGATCGAGTCGTCACCGTAGTTCTTGTAGATGCGGACGGCGAGGGAGGTGGAGACGCCGACGCCCTGCAGGAAGATCATGACCTCCTTGATCGCCTTCTGCTCCTCCCAGGCGGCGGCGATCAGTTTGGTCCGCTTGGGGCCGAGCTTGGGGACCTCGACCAGCCGGGCCGGGCTCTGCTCGATGATCTCCAGGGTCTCGGTGCCGAAGTGCTCCACGATCCGGTCGGCCAGCCGTGGACCGATGCCCTTGATCAGCCCGGAGCCCAGGTAGCGGCGAATGCCCTGGACCGTGGCCGGGAGCACGGTGGTGTAGTTCTCGACGGTGAACTGCTTGCCGTACTGGGGGTGGCTGCCCCAGCGGCCGTGCAGCCGCAGGCTCTCCCCGGGCTGGGCGCCGAGCAGCGCGCCGACGACGGTGAGCAGGTCCCCGGCGCCGCGGCCGGTGTCGACCCGGGCCACGGTGTAGCCGGTCTCCTCGTTGGCATAGGTGATCCGCTCCAGCACACCGGTGACCTCGGCGAGTTGGATCGGCGGAGCGGGGTTCCGGTCGGGCATGGGGGAACCGTACAGCCGGGGTCCGACAGGCGCCGGAGTGCGGTCTTTGCGATTATCGAACGTGATCGAAAATGACCGAAATAATTTCTTTTCGATCCTGCCGCCCTGAAGGCCCGCATTGTCAGTGCCGCGCGCAAGACTGTGAGCACGCGACACCCCCCGACTCAACCCCGCAGGAGCACACCATGCTCAGCACCTCGAACGCCCCCGGCGCGCCCACCTGGCTCGACCTCGGCAGCAACGACACCGACGCGAGCAGCGCCTTCTACACCGACCTGTTCGGCTGGACCGCGCGTTCGGCGGGCCCGGACAGCGGCGGCTACATCTTCTTCGAGCTCGACGGACGGATGATCGGCGGCCTCGGTCCGAACATGGAGCCCGGCTCCGAAGGCGCCTGGACCCCCTACTTCGGCACCGCCGACGTCGAGACCACCAGCAAGTCCGTCGAGATGGCCGGCGGGACGGTCCGGATGCCGGTGATGGACGTCATGACCTTCGGCCGGATGGCCCAGTACACCGACCCCACCGGAGCCAAGTTCGCCGTCTGGCAGCCGTTGGAGCACTCCGGCTTCCAGGTCGTCGACGTCCCGGGCAGCGTGTCCTGGGTCGAGCTGCAGACCCACGACGGCCCGGTCGCGATCGCCTTCTACGAATCCGTCCTGGGGTGGACCGTCACGCCCAACCCGATCGGCCCGGACATGGTCTACAACGTCGTCTCGCTGCCCGGCAGCGCGCCCACCGGCTTCGCCGGCATCATGGCGGACGCCCAGTTCCCGGCCGTGCTGTGGAACCCCTACTTCGAGGTGGCGGACTGCGACGCCACCTTCGCCAAGGCGACCGCCCTGGGTGCGAGCGCGCTGATGGGCCCGCAGACCATGCCCGGCATCGGCCGGATGGCCCAGCTGACCGACCCGCTCGGCGCCCGCTTCTCGGTGATCGCCACCGAGGCGCCGGCCCAGCAGGGCTGAGCCGCACGGGGAAGGGACCCCGGGCGGACGGGAAGACGGCGTGATGGGGCAGTGTTGTCACCGAGACACGACAGTGCCGCCCCATCACGGAGGTCCCGCATGAGCCTGTACGACATCCCGCTGCACACCCTGTCCGGCGAGGCGACCACCCTCGACGCCTACAAGGGCAAGGCCGTCCTGCTGGTGAACGTCGCCTCCAAGTGCGGCCTGACGCCGCAGTACTCGGGTCTGGAGCGGCTCCAGCAGCAGTACGGCGAGCGGGACTTCACCGTGCTCGGGGTGCCCTGCAACCAGTTCGCCGGACAGGAGCCGGGCAGCGCCGAGGAGATCCAGACCTTCTGCTCCACCACCTACGGGGTCTCCTTCCCGCTGCTGGAGAAGATCGACGTCAACGGCGAGGCGCGGCACCCGCTCTACACCGAGCTGACGCAGACGCCCGACGCCGACGGCGAGGCCGGGGACGTGCAGTGGAACTTCGAGAAGTTCCTGCTCTCCCCGCAGGGCGAGGTCGTCGGCCGGTTCCGCCCGCGCACCGAGCCCGAGGCCCCCGAGGTGGTCGCCGCGATCGAGGCGCAGCTGTCGGCCTGACCTGTCGGCCCGACCCGCTCCCGACCGGGTCCGGGAGCGGGCCTAAGCTGCTGATCATGACAGACCATCTCTTCAGGGCAGCCGTGGTCGAGGACATTCCGGCGATCGTGGCGCTGCTCGCCGCCGACTCGCTGGGCACGGGCCGGGAGACGCCCGACGACCTGGAGCCGTATCTGGCCGCCTTCGACCGGCTCGCGGCCGATCCCAACCAGCACCTGCTGGTCGCCGAGCGCAAGGGCGAGGTGGTCGGGACGCTGCAGCTGACGGTGATCCCCGGGCTCTCCCGCGCGGGGGCGACCCGTACCGTCGTCGAGGCGGTGCGGGTCCGTTCCACCGAACGGGGGCGGGGGCTCGGCACCCTGCTGATGGAGCACGCCGTCGAGGAGTCCCGCCGGCTGGGCGCGAGCCTGGTCCAGCTGACCTCCGACGCGAGCCGGGTGGACGCCCACCGCTTCTACGAGCGGCTGGGCTTCACCGGTTCGCACGTGGGCTTCAAGCTGGCGCTGAGTTGACTCAGGCAGTCCTTGCGGAAAATATGAGCCTGACTCTCTATATGTCCTCCGGACCCGCAGGAGACCCCGTGGCCGCCCCGAACCACGTATCTGCCGAGGTCGACCTCGCGGACGCCGTCATGCGCGCGGCCAAGCGGATCAGGCGGGGCACCTTCAACCGGCTGGCGCCCTTCGGTATCACCCCCTCGCAGGGGCGCGCGCTGGACGTACTGGCCCGGGGCGCCCAGCACGGCGGGCAGATGATCCGGCTGAACCAGCTCGCCGAGCGGCTGCACATCGCCCCCCGTTCGGTCACCACCGTCGTGGACGCGCTGGAGACGGCGGGCCTGGTCGGACGGGTGCAGGATCCCGACGACCGGCGAGCGATCCTGCTGCGGCTCACCGAGGAGGGCGAGCGGATGGTCGCCCGGATCGGCGAGGTCCGCCGGGAGGTCGCCCGGGAGTACTTCGCACCGATCAGTCCGGACGACCGGACCGCGCTGCTGCGACTGCTCCAGGCGACGGACGAGGCGTACGAGCTGGCGCACCCGCGTTCGCACCATCACGGGCACGGGCACGGGCAGCCCGGCCCGGAGTGAACGAGGCCAGCCCGATGCCGACGATCACCAGCAGCGCCGCCGCGCCCGCCGCCGGTGTGATCGGCTCACCGAGCAGCAGCCAGGACGAGGACATCCCGAAGACCGGCACCAGCAGCGAGAACGGGGCCACCACCGTCAGCTCGTGATGCCGGATCAGATAGCCCCAGGCGCCGAAGCCGAACAGGGTGGCGCCCCAGGCCACGTAGAGCAGCGCGCCGACACCACCCGGGCTCAGCGACCGCAGTGCGGCGAGGTCGGCCGCGCGACCCTCGAACAGCAGTGACAGGCCCAGCAGCGGGAGCGGGGGCACCACGCTGACCCAGACCATCCAGCGGAACAGGTCCGGCGGCGCCGCCTTACGGGTGAGCACATTGGACAGCCCCCAGGCCACAGCGGCGGCCAGCACCAGGACGAAGGCCCGCATCGACCCGGAGCCCCCGCCGGCGGAGCCCTGGTCGACGGCGGCCAGGACGATGCCCGCCACCCCGACGCCGAGACCGATCAGCCGCCGTCGTCCCGGCCGCTCCCCCAGCAGCAGCGCGGCGAAGGCGGCGGTGAACACCGCCTGGCTCTGCAGCACCAGCGAGCTGAGCCCGGCGGGCATCCCGGCGTGCATCCCGATGAACAGCAGCCCGAACTTCACCACCCCGAGCACCACCCCGACCGCCAGCACCCAGCGCCACGGCACCCGGGGCCGGCCGACGAAGAAGACCGCGGGCACCGCCGCCACGGTGAACCGCAGCGCCGAGAACAGCAGCGGGGGGAAGTGGGCCAGGCCCACGTCGATGACGACGAAGTTGACGCCCCACACGGCGGCGACGGCGACGGCCAGGGCGAGATGACGGAGTGGCATGACGTGATCCTGGCCCCGGTAATCGTTGAGCACCAGCAAATAGTTCTTCAGCGTTCCCCTTAGCAATGCTGAAGAGTCAGCTGATGACGCGTCACCCGACTGCACTCGGACGGTGGCGGCCTGCCGAACGCATCAGAACAATACGGTCATATGACGCATCGTTTCCCTGTGCTGCTCGCACCGCTCGTGGGCGTGCTCGCCACCGCCATAGCGGCCGCAGCCCTCGCCGCCCCGGCCACGGCCGCGGCCGTCGCCCTGCCCGCCTCCGTCGCCTTCGGGGGCGTGCCCCGGGTGGGCGCCCTGTTCAATTCGGCAGGCGGCGCCCTCCGCGGGCACTACTGCACGGCCTCGGTCGTCGACAGCCCCGGGCACGACCTGCTGGTCACGGCGGCCCACTGCGCGGTGTCCGCCGGCAGCGGCAGAGTCAGGAACGGCATGGTCTTCGTCCCCGGCTACCACGACGGGATCCACCCCTACGGGCAGTGGTCGGTGAGCCGGGTGACCGCGGACGTCCGGTGGTCCAGGCACGGCGACCCGGACTACGACGTGGCCTTCCTGACGACCCGTCCGGGCGCCGGGGCCGGCGGCAGGCGGATCCAGGACGCGGTCGGCGCGGAGGCCATCGGCTTCGGCACCCCGCGCAACGCGTCCGCCGTCGCGGTGGGCTATCCGCGCCGAACGGAGCGTCCGGTCCACTGCGGGAGCAGGCTACGGGCCCGCGGCGCCGGCCAGCAGGAGTTCGACTGCCCCGGCCTGCCCGGGGGTACCAGCGGGGGCCCGCTGCTGACCAGGGTCGGTCCGAGCGGGGCGGGGCGCGGCACCGTGGTCGGCGTCATCGGCGGTTACCAGGAGGGCGGGCTGACCGACGACATCTCCTACTCGCCGTACTTCGGCGCCGCCATCGCCGCCGTCTACCGGGCCGCGGTGATCCAGGGCTGATCCGGGAGAGGGCTGATCCGGGAGTCGGGGCTGACCGGCGCGCAGCGGATGCGCATAGGCTCGTCCGCATGATGGATCTCGGGCGCCTGCGGGCGCTGCACGCGGTCGCGGTGCACGGCTCGGTCGGCGCGGCGGCGGCCGCCCTCGGCTACACCCCCTCCGCGGTGTCCCAGCAGATCACCAAGCTGGAGCGGGAGACCAGGACCGAACTGCTGGAGAAGCGCGGCCGGGGCGTGGTGCTCACCGACGCCGCCCAGGAGCTGGTGGGCGCCGCCCGCCAGGTCCTGGCCCTGGTGGAGCAGGCCGAGGTCAGCCTGGAGCAGCGCCGGGGCCAGGTCTCCGGTCGGCTGTCGATGGCGGCCTTCGCCACCGCGGCCCGCGGCCTGCTCCCCGGTGTGCTCGCCGAACTCTCGGCCCGGCACCCGGACCTGTCACTCAGCCTGCTGGAGAGCGACCCCTATCTGATGGCCGACCTGGTCGCCCGCGGCGAGGTCGACCTGGCCGTGGTGCAGGACTGGCCCAACACACCGCTCGCGGTGCCGGAAGGGGTCGCCAGGATGACGCTGGGCGATGATCCGGTGGATGTGCTGCTCCCGGCCGACGATCCGCTGGCCGCGCTGCCGCTGCTGACGGTGGAGGACATGGCGGGGCGCCCCTGGGTGAGCGTCCCGGCCGGCAACATCTGCCACGACTGGCTGGTGCGGACCATGCGCGAGGCCGGCCAGGAGCCGGACATCCGGTACCACGTCGCCGAGTTCGAGACCCAGATCGCGCTCATCGCGGCGGGGCTCGGCCTGGGCCTGGTCCCCCGCCTCGGCCGCGGGGCGCTGCCGCGCACAGTGGTGGCGCGTCCGGTGCACCCCGCGCCCAGCCGGCGGGTGTTCGCACTCTGGCGGGAGCACGCCTCCCGCCGTCCCGCTATCGCCGCCGCGCTGGACGCCCTCAAGGAGCACTGGCCGCAGCGGGACTCGGCCCCGGACCCGAGGCCGCCGCGGTCCCGGACCGGTTCGGCGCCCGCCTAGCTGGCCATGCCGATGACCAGCCACATGAAGGCGACGCCGGCGATGGTGCAGAGCAGCGTGGAGCGCGAGGGGTGCGGGCTGTGCGCCTCGGGAAGGATGTCCGAGGTCGCCAGGTACATCAGGAAGCCCGAGAAGAAGCCCAGGTAGAGGCCGACGACATGCTCGGGGATGGTGAACAGCAGGGTGATCCCCGCGCCGAGCACCGGGGCCAGCGCGTCGCAGCCCAGCAGGATCAGCGCCCGTCGCCGGTCGTTCCCGTAGAGCCGGGTGATGGTGTAGGTGTTGAAGCCGTCCGCGAAGTCGTGGGCGATCACCGCGATGGCGACCACCGTCCCGAAGGAGCCGTCGACCTGGAAGGCCGCGCCGATGGCGAAGCCGTCCATGACACTGTGCAGGCAGAGCGCGGAGGCGGCGGCGAGACCCAGCTTCTCGCTCCGGCCGTGGCTGTGTCCGGAGAAGTCGGACGGCGCCGGCACGGCTCCCTGCTGGTGCCCGTGGCGGTGCTCCGCGTACTCGGCCTCGTGGGCCCGGTGGATCGCCACCGAGCGCTCCACGACATGCAGCACCAGGAAGCCCAGGACGAACATCAGCAGGCCCTGCGGGACGCCCCAGAGGCGACTCGAGGCCGCGTCCAGCGCCTCGGGCAGCAGGTCGAAGCCGACGACGCCGAGCATCAGTCCGGCGGCGAGGCCCAGCACCAGGTGGCGTTTGTCGCCGACCTTCCCGGCGACCAGGCCGCCCAGCAACGTCATCAGGAAGGCCCCAGCGGCCACCAGAACCGGCATTCCCGCACGCTCGCTCTCATCGCGTCCCGCTGCGCGCAAGCGGGCGGTCCCGTGCGTCGTTCCCAGCTAGCGGTAATGATAATGCTTATCGTTAGTAGGATCGTACCTGGACCGGGAACTGCGTCCGCGCAGGGGTAAGGGCGGCGGCGCCCTGCCCAGTCGCCGCCGCCCTCAGGAGAGGCCCAACCCGCGCCCTCACCGCAATCGTGCGCGACCCCGTACCTCCACGCGCCCCGAACTGCGCCGGACGGGTCACCGCCGACGCACTTACCGGACCGTACGGCGCTGCGTACTCTGTCCGTGGGCATCAGCCGCAGGGGGGCGGGGCCGTGGTCATACGTGCGCGAGGGGAAGCGCGGCGGGAACGACGGCGAACGCGCCCGGGCAGGCCGTTCCTGACGCCGGGTCTGCTCCTGGCCCTGGCCACGGCGCTGCTGGCGGTCGGCGCCGGTTGCGCGGTCGGCCACGTCGACGGCGCCCGAGCGCGTTCGTCCCCGGTCGAGGTGAGACTGGTGCCGCAGGGGCCGTCGACCTGGCCCGGCCGGACCACCCCGGCGCACGGCAGCGCGAGCGGGCGCGCGTCGGCCTCAGGCGCGGCCTCCGGACAGCACACGCCCGGCGCGCATCCGTCACCGAGCGCCTCCTCGGTGTACAGGCCCACGGGCGTCGGCTCACACGGCGCCCGGCTCACGGGCGCGGCCGCCGCCATCCCGTCCGCCTCGGCCTCCTCCGCCCCCGCGGTCTTCCTCCCGGTCGGCGCCTGCGTCGCGGCCGTCACCGGGTCCGCAGGCGCCTCCTACAGCGCGGCCGACTGCGGCGCCGGGAACGCCTCCGCCGTGGTGATCCAGCGGCTGACACCGGGAACCCCCGCCACCTCCTGCCCGAGCGGAACCGACTTCGCCCTGCAGATCACCAGCATCGCGACGGGCGGTGCCGGTGCCGGATCCGCCGCGCGCAAGCCGAAGGCCCAGGTCACCGGCATCGCCTGCCTGCGGAACCTGCACCCGCCGCATCCCGGGGACCCGGGCGGCGGGGGCGGCTTCGGGATCGTCGTCGGCGACTGCATGAAGGACACCGGCGGCGGCTCCCAGCAGGAGACCGCATGCGACGCCACCGGAACCGACCGGCCCGACTACCGGATCATCGGCCTGGTCTCCCGCGACAACCAGTGCCCGGCCGCGACGACGGCGTTCATCACCGTCCACAACCCGAACTCCCCGGTCCAGGTCGCCTGCGCGACATCGCTGCGCAACGGCGGGTAGCAGGAGTCAGCCGCTGTCGAGCTCCGTGTAGACGGCGGAGAGCTCGGGCGAACCCTCGGTGGCCCAGCCCTGTCCCATCGCCACCACGTCCAGCTCGCGTCCGCTGTTCAGCACCACCACGGGTCGGCCGTCGGGCAGCTGCTGCCAGCGGGCGCCGGCGATGCTGCGGACGATCACGGTGCCGAGGTACAGACCGGCGTCATGGCCCAGCCCCTCGGCGGTCTCCGGGTCCGGGTCGTCCCGCCATCCGGGCATCAGCTGGTCCAGCGCCTGGAGCGAGGCAGCCGAGTCGTCCAGCACCAGTCCGGCGTCGAAGGCCTGCTCACGCAGCATCACGCACTCGGACAGCATCTCGTCCAGCGTGCCGGGATTAGGGGTGGAGGGGTTGGGCACGCCGGACGGACCGGCGGTTCCCGCATCAGGGTGGTGCCGCGTGCGCCAGCGGTCCAGAAAAGCGAAACCCATGGCTACAGAGTGACAGTAAGGCGGTTCAGCCGCCCAGCTCCGCGCCGAGATGCGCGCGGACCAGGGCGCGGAGCTCGCCGCCGTCGATCAGCCGGAGCTCGGGGCAGGCCGCGGCCGCGAGCACGGCGTCCGCCTCGAAGCTCCCGGTGGTGGCCCAGACCCCGCCGCCGGCCCCCTCGTCCGCGATCACCTCGGCCACGTCCCGCACCGCGTCGGCCCCCACCGTCATCGGCCGGCGCGCCGCGAACACCACATGGGTGTCCGCGCTGAACCCGCGGCCGTCACCCTGGGCGAAGGCCAGCAGTCCGTCCTTCCCGCGCAGCTTCGGCTCCCACTCCTCCAGCCCCATCTGCTCGAACAGCTCGGCGATCAGCGCGGCGAACTCCCCCGGCGATAGCTCCTCCGGAGCCGGCGGGCCGGAGCGGCCGATGGCGAACGGCGGCACCGGTACCGGGGCGAACGGGTCCGCGGAGAGCACACAGGTCAGCGCCTTCAGCCGGTCGACGGCCTCGGCGTCGGTGTCGGGCAGCAGTGATCCCGCGAACAGGTCCTCGCGCCGGGCGTCCACGGTGACCAGGCAGGACTCCCCCGCCTCCGCCGTCACCGCGCGACCGTTGACGACGATTCCGTCCAGCCGGGACTCGGTGTCGGCGGCCAGCAGCGCGTCCAGCGCACGCAGCACCAGACGGGCCGTCAACTGCCGGTAGCGGGCCAGGCACTCCCGCCGGGGCCGGGGCACGGCCTCCACGCCGCCGTCCGGCGCCACCTGGAACCGGAGCGCCGCCGGCACCACGGCGGGCCCGGGCAGCACCAGGTCGACCACGGCGGTCCGGGTCAGCTCGCGGTAACTGACCCGGGCCGGGACCTCCAGGCCGGGCAGCCGCCCGGCCGCTGCGAGCGCCCGCTCCAGCACCGACTCGACGGCGGCGGGGTGGCCCTCCTGGTAGGACTTGCGGTAGCCCTCCAGGCGCTCGTTGTACTCGCGCACGCTACGGGCGCGCTGCTGCTCCTCCTGCTCATGGGCGAGCCGGGCCTGCTCGGCCTGCGCACGCAGGTCCCGTTCCTGGTGCCGGTACTCGCGCAGGGCGCGCTGGTGCTTCAGCCTGGCGTCGGCGAGGCGCTGCTGGTACGGGCCGCTGAGCAGGGGCCGTCCGGGCGCCGCGGAGCTGACCTGACCCGGGTCCGGGGCGTAGTCGGCCCAGCGCGGGGGCTCGACCAGGGCTTCCGCGGGCAGCGGGCGCGGCTCGTAACTGCGGCGCAGCGCGTCGAAGTCGACGGCCGGGGACGGCTCGGCCGCCAGCGCGAGCAGTTCCTCCAGGCGCTGCTCGGCGTCCTCGGCGACCTCGGTGTACTGCTGGGCCAGATACGCCCGCCCGCCGCCTGCCACCCCGCCGCCGGGACGGCCCGGCAATCCGTTCGCCCCCTGACCGCCCTGTCCGCCCTGACCGCTCGACGCCATCGCCGCTCCCCCGTGCCCCGATCCCCGTTCACGCAAGGGGCCTAGCATCTCATCGGCCAGGCTGTTCATCGAGTCAATCGCCACCTCGGCCGGTCGCAGCAACTGGTCCAAGGGCGTGAGCGGCCCCTCGTCGTCCTCGTCCATCCACCTCTCCTCCCCGGGGGAACACCGTCGAAGCCGGGTCCGCAGCGCCGTCCACAGTGTCCTCCTCGTCCAGGTACTCGGCGATCAGCGCGGAGAGTCGGTCGGGCGTCAGGTCGGCGGCGGCCGAGGCCAGCAGCAGGGCGCTGCCGATGGCCCCCACCGGGGTGGGACCAGCAGCCGTCAGTGCGCCGGCGCGGGCTCCTCCTCGCCCGCGAATGCGCGCCACAGCCGGGCGTACGCCCCGTCCAGCGCGAGCAGTTCGTCGTGCGGCCCGTCCTCCACCACCTTGCCGTGGTCCAGCACCACCACCCGGTCGGCCCGGGCCGCGGTGCTCAGCCGGTGCGCGATGACGATCGTGGTTCTGCGGCCGTGGCCGTTCTCGCGCTGGGCCAGCCGGTCGGCGGCCCGGTTGACGGTCGCCTCGGTGGCCAGGTCGAGCGCCGCGGTCGCCTCGTCGAGCAGCAGCAGGTCGGGGTCGACCAGCTCCGCCCGGGCCAGGGCGATGAGTTGGCGCTGCCCGGCGGAGAGGTTGCGGCCCCGCTCGCTGACCCGGTGCAGATAGCCGCCGGAGAGTCCGGCGATCATCTGGTGCGCGCCGACCGCGCGCGCCGCGGCCTCCACCTCGGCGTCGCCGGCCTCGGGACGGCCGTAGGCGATGGCGTCGCGGACCGTCCCGGCGAAGAGATACGCCTCCTGCGGGACCACGCCGAGCCGGTGCCGGTAGCCGGCCAGGTCGAGCGTGCGCAGATCGGTCCCGTCCACCCGAACCGCGCCGCCGGTGACGTCGTAGAACCGGGCCAGCAGTTTGACCACCGTGGACTTGCCCGCACCGGTCTCACCGACGAGGGCGACGTTCTGGCCTGCGGGGATGTGCAGATTGAGGCCGGCGATGACCTCGGGCTTGCGGCGCCTGCCACTCGGCTCGGCGGCATCGTTCGCGGCACCTTTCGCGGCATTGTCGGTGCCGGCGTCCAGACTGGTGTAGCTGAAGTGGACGTCGTCGAAGTGGATGTCCCCGCGCAGTCGCCCGACCGGCCTCGGGTCCGCTGCCTGCGGGGTCGAGGTCGGCGTGCGCAACAGCTCGCGGATCCGGCTGAGCCCGACCGCTGCCTGCTGGTAGCCGTCGAACACCTGCGAGAGCTGCTGCACCGGCGAGAAGAACAGGTCGATGTAGAGCAGGTAGGCGACCAGCGCCCCGGTGGTGAGCGTCCCGGCGCTCACCCGGTGCGCCCCGGCGATCAGGACCAGCGCGGCGGCGACGCTGGACAGGAACTGGACGAAGGGGAAGTAGAGCGAGATGTAGAGCTGCGCCCTGATCCTGGTGGTGCGGTAGTCGCTGCTGCGCTCGGCGAAGCGGGCCCGGTTGCGGTCCTCGCGCAGGAAAGCCTGCACGATGCGCATACCGGCGACGTTCTCCTGGAGGTCGGCGTTGACCGTGCTGACCTTCTCCCGGGCCAGCTTGTAGGTGGCCGAGGACTTCCTGCGGAACACCAGGGTGGCGACGACCAGGATCGGCAGGACGGCGAAGACGTACAGCGCCAGCTGCACGTCCAGGACCAGCAGCACGACGAAGATCCCGAAGAAGGTCAGCAGGCTGACTACGGCGGTGACCACGCCGGTCTGCAGGAAGGAGCTGAGGGCGTCCACGTCGGTGGTCATCCGGGTCATGATCCGGCCGCCGAGCTCGCGCTCGTAGTAGTCCAGGCCGAGGCGCTGCAGATGGGCGAAGATCCTGATCCGCAGCGAGTACAGGACGCGCTCACCGGTGCGTCCGCTGACCTGCGTCTCGGTGGCCTGCACCACCCAGTCCAGCAGGACGATGGCGAGGGCGGTCAGCGAGGCGGCGGCGACCGCTCCCCAGGCCGCCTTGGTGACGCCCGCGTCGATGCCGTGGCGGATCAGGATCGGCAGCGAGAGGGAGGCCACTGCGTCCAGGGCGACCAGCAGCAGGGCGAGCAGCAGCGGCCTGCGGAAGGGGGCGAGCATCCGGCGGAGGTTGAACTGCGGGTCGGGACGCCGGGCCTCGTCGAGGTCGATGTCCGGGAGGCCGTCGGCCGGGGGCAGCGCGGCCACCCTGGCGAGCAGTTCGGGGGTGGCGGGCATGCCGCCCATGGCCCCGTGCATCCCGGCCGGGCCGCCGCCGTGACCGGTGCCGGCCTGCCCCGTGTCACCGCGGCCGAGTGCGTCGGCGTCGGGCTCGGGGAAGCGCTCGCGGTCCCACAGCTCAGGAGTGGCCCCGGCGGCTCCGGCGCCGTCGGCACCAGCCGCGTCGGCGAGCAGGCTCGCGACCGGATCGGCCGAGCGAATGTCGCCGGCCAGCGCGTCGGGGTCGGTGAGCAGCGAGCGGTAGAGCGGACAGCGGGTGTCCAGCTCCTCATGGGTGCCGATGTCGACCAGGCGTCCGTGGTCCAGCACCGCGATGCGGTCGGCCAGTTGCAGCGTGGATCGGCGGTGTGCGATGAGCAGAGTGGTGCGGCCGTTCATCACGGTCCGCAGGGCTTCGTGGATCTCGGCTTCCACCTGGGCGTCGACGGCCGAGGTGGCGTCGTCCAGCAACAGGATGCGGGGGTCGGCGAGGATCGCCCGGGCCAGGGCGACCCGCTGGCGCTGGCCGCCGGAGAGGGTGAGGCCCTGCTCGCCGACGACGGTGTCATAGCCGTCGGGCAGCTCGCCGATGAAGCCGTCCGCCTGGGCGGCGCGGGCGGCGGACTCGACCTCGTCGCGGGTCGCGTCGGGGCGCCCGTAGGCGATGTTGGTGTGCACCGACTCGGAGAACAGGAAACTGTCCTCGGGCACAATGCCGATGGCGGAGCGCAGGGAACGCAGCGTCAGGTCGCGTACGTCGTGGCCGTGCACCAGGACCCGGCCGGCGGTGGCGTCGTAGAAACGCGGGACCAGCATGCCGACCGTGGACTTGCCCGAGCCGGAGGCCCCGACCAGGGCCACCGTCTCGCCGGGGGCGAGGGCGAGACTGAGGTCCTGCAGGACGGGCTCGGCGGAGTCGTCGTAGCCGAAGTCGACGTGCTCGAAGGCGAGCGCGGGGGTGGTGTCGGCGGCTCCGCCGCCGACCGCTGCCCCGATCGCGGCAGCCTCGATCTCGGTGGGGTCCAGCTCGACGGCGTCCGGGCGCTCGGTGACCACCGGGCGTTCGTCGATGAGCTGGAACACCCGCTCCACGCTGGCGCGGGCCTGCTGGCCCACGGTGAGCAGCATGGTCAGCGTCCGTACCGGGGCGGTCATCTGTGCGACATAGGTGGAGAAGGCGACGAAGGTTCCCAGCGTGACCTCGCCGCGCACCGCCAGCCAGCCGCCGAGCGCGAGCACCCCGACCTGCCCGAGCGCGGGGATGGCCTGCATGGCCGGGCTGTAGCGGGCGCTGAGCCTGATGCTGCGCAGCCGCATCGCGAACAGCCGGCGGCTGGCCCGCTCCAGCCGGTTCAGCTCCTGTTCCTCCTGACCGAAGCCCTTGACCACCCGCACTCCCGAGACCGCGCCGTCGACGGCTCCGGCGACCGCGCCCGCCTCCTGCTGCGCGGTCCAGGTCGCGGGGAAGAGCTTCTTCCGGCTGAGGGTGGCGAACCACCACAGGGCCGGGGCCATGGCCAGGGCGATCAGGGTGAGCAGCGGCGACAGGAACAGCATCACCACGATCGACAGGATGAAGAGCAGGAGGTTGCCGGTCATCATCGGCAGCATCGACAGCAGGCCCTGGATCATCTGCAGGTCGGAGGTGGCCCGTCCGACCACCTGCCCGGTGTTCAGGCTGTCCTGCCGGGTGCCGTCCAGCCGCGAGAGCGAGTCGAACAGGTCCTGGCGCAGGTCGTGCTGCACGTCCAGCGCCAGCTGGCCGCCCCAGTAGCGGCGCACCAGGGTCAGCAGGAAGACCAGCACGGCCGCGCCGACCAGGGCGAACGCCCAGGGGGTCAGCGGCTTGGTGTGGGTGGTGATCACGTCGTCGATGATCAGACGGGGGATCAGCGGGACCAGCGCGCTGACGCCCATCCCCAGCAGCGAGGCGCCGAAGGAGAGCAGCACATTGCGCCGGTAGCGCCAGCAGTACGAGCTGAGCCGCCGCAGCCAGCCGGTGGCTATCGGTTCGGCCGGGGCAGCCGCTTCAACGGCAGGAGACTTTTGAGCCTTGGGCATATTTAGCGATGCTAACTGTATGGCGGTGGGTCGTCCACCAAGTTTCGGCAGACCATCCGATCGCGACGGCCACTGCTGGTACTGACAGCATCTTCGGCCCGCCGTCTGTTCCCCGAGGCCGTTCGCCGGCCTGACGGCCGGTCAGGACCCCGCCGCCGCACCCAGCGCGCCCAGCGCCAGGCGGTGCAGCAGGGCGGCCATCGCACTGCGGTCCGCCAGGTCGCCGCTCTGGCCGGCCGCGCTGTGGGGCGTGGAGTTGAGCAGGCCGAAGACGGCGTGGACGGCGGCGCGGGCGTCCGCGCCGAGCCCGGGGAAGCTGTCGCGGGCGACGCCGACCCAGAGTTCGACGTACTGGCGCTGGAGGCTGCGGACCCGGTGGCGCTCCTCGTCCGGGAGGTGCAGCAGTTCCCGGTCGTGCAGGGTGATCAGCGCGCTCTCGTCCAGGGCGAAGTCGATATGGCCCTGAAGCAGCGCGTCCAGGGCGGCCGGGGCGTCCACGGCCTCGTCGACCCGGCGGCGGCCCTCGTCCAGCAGTCGTTCGCTGATGCCGACGAGCAGGTCCGCGAGCATGGCGTCCTTGCCGGCGAAGTGCCGGTAGAGCCCGGGACCCGAGATGCCGACGGCGCGGCCGATCTCGTCGACGCCGACCCCGAGGAAGCCGCGCGCGGCGAACAGGCGGGCGGCCTCGCGCCGGATCTGTTGGCGGCGCGGGTTCTCGACAGGGCTCGGGGGTGTCGGCATCCCACCATCCTAGACAGCGGGGTTATCGGTGGTTAACCTGGCCAGTGCTGTTAACAGTCGTTAACAAGCGCTGGTGAGCAGAGGAGCTCGTGGCCATGACACCCGCGACCGCATCGGCGACCGTGCCGGGGGCCACCGCTCCGGCGCCGGTTCTCGGCACCGCGGTGGACCCGTCGTCCGAGACGTTCCGCGCCAACGCCCAGGCCCAGCAGGCGCTGGTCGCCGAGCTGCGGACCCGGATCGCGAGCGCGGCCGAGGGCGGCGGCGCCCGGGCCAGGGACCGCCACACCGCACGCGGCAAGCTGCTGCCGCGCGAACGCGTGGACACCCTGCTCGACCCGGGATCGCCCTTCCTGGAGCTCTCCCCGCTGGCCGCCGACGGCCTCTACGGCGGCGACGCCCCCGCTGCGGGGCTGATCACCGGCGTGGGACGGGTGGCCGGGCGGGAGGTGGTGGTCGTCGCCAACGACGCCACGGTCAAGGGCGGCACCTACTACCCCATGACGGTGAAGAAGCACCTGCGCGCCCAGGAGGTCGCCCAGGACAATCGGCTCCCCTGCGTCTACCTGGTGGACTCAGGCGGCGCCTTCCTGCCGATGCAGGACGAGGTGTTCCCGGACCGGGACCACTTCGGCCGGATCTTCTACAACCAGGCCCGGCTGTCCGCGGCGGGCATCCCGCAGCTCGCGGCCGTGCTGGGCTCCTGTACCGCGGGCGGCGCCTATGTCCCGGCCATGAGCGACCAGGCCGTGATCGTCCGCAATCAGGGCACCATCTTCCTCGGCGGTCCCCCGCTGGTGAAGGCCGCCACCGGGGAGGTGGTCACCGCGGAGGAGCTGGGCGGCGGCGAACTGCACGCCCGGACCTCGGGCGTGACCGACCAGCTGGCCGAGAACGACGCCCATGCGCTGGCGATGCTGCGCACCATGATCGCCGGCCTGGGCCCGCGCGCGGCGCGCCCCTGGCCGGTGCGCCCGGTCGAGGAGCCGGCGGTCGACCCCGGGGCGCTCTACGGGGCGGTGCCCGCCGACCCGCGCACCCCCTACGACGTCCGCGAGGTGATCGCCCGCGTGGTCGACGGCAGCCGCTTCGCCGAGTTCAAGGCCGAGTACGGGCCCACCCTGGTCACCGGCTTCGCCCGGCTGCACGGCCATCCGGTCGGCGTCGTCGCCAACAACGGCATCCTCTTCGCCGAGTCGGCGATGAAGGGCGCCCACTTCATCGAACTGTGCGACCAGCGCGGCATCCCGCTGGTCTTCCTGCAGAACATCTCCGGCTTCATGGTCGGACGGCAGTACGAGGCCGGGGGCATCGCCAAGCACGGCGCCAAGATGGTCACCGCCGTGGCCGGGACCAGGGTCCCCAAACTGACCGTGGTGATCGGCGGCTCCTACGGCGCCGGCAACTACTCGATGTGCGGCCGGGCCTACTCACCCCGCTTCCTGTGGATGTGGCCGGGGGCCAAGATCTCGGTCATGGGCGGCGAGCAGGCCGCCTCGGTCCTCGCCACCGTCCGGAGGGACCAGCTGGAGCTGCGCGGCGAGGAGTGGTCGACCGAGGCGGAGGAGGAGTTCCGCCGCCCGGTCCGGGACCAGTACGAGCAGCAGGGCAACGCCTACTACGCCACCGCCCGGCTCTGGGACGACGGCATCATCGACCCGCTGGACACCAGGACCGTGCTCGGTCTGGCCCTCAGCGCCTGCGCCAACGCCCCGCTGCCGGAGCCGCGCCCCTACGGCGTCTTTCGCATGTGACAGACAGCTTCCGACGGAGGATCACCCCCATGTTCGACAGCGTGCTGGTCGCCAACCGCGGCGAGATCGCGGTCCGCGTCATCCGTACCCTGCGGCGCCTCGGTGTGCGCTCGGTCGCGGTGCACAGCGGCGCGGACGCCGACGCCCCGCACGTCCGGGCCGCCGACACCGCGGTGCTGCTCGGCCCCGCCGACAGTGCGGCGGCGGCCGAGAGCTACCTCCATGTCGAACGCATCCTCGCCGCGGCCCGCCGCACCGGCGCCCAGGCGGTGCACCCCGGCTACGGCTTCCTCGCCGAGAACGCCGGCTTCGCCCTGGCCTGCGCCGAGGCCGGGCTGGTCTTCATCGGCCCCTCTCCCTCCTCCATCTCGCTGATGGGTGACAAGATCCACGCCAAGGCGGCGGTCCAGGCCGCCGGGGTACCGGTGGTCCCCGGCAGCGAGGGCGACGCCCTGGACGACGGCGAACTGCTCGCCGCGGCCCGGGAGATCGGCCTCCCGGTGCTGCTCAAGCCCTCGGCCGGCGGCGGCGGCAAGGGCATGCGCCTGGTCCGCGAGGACGCCGCGCTCCCCGAGGAGATCGCCGCCGCCCGCCGCGAGGCCCGCACCTCCTTCGGCGACGACACCCTCCTGGTGGAGCGCTGGATCGACCGGCCCCGGCACATCGAGATCCAACTGCTGGCCGACACCCACGGAAACACCGTCCACCTCGGCGAACGCGAGTGCAGCCTGCAGCGGCGCCATCAGAAACTGATCGAGGAATCCCCTTCCGTGCTGCTCACCCCCGAACTGCGCGCCGCCATGGGCGAGGCCGCCGTACGGGCGGCGCGGGCCTGCGACTACGCGGGGGCGGGCACCGTGGAGTTCATCGTCCCCGGGGACGATCCCTCCTCCTACTTCTTCATGGAGATGAACACCAGGCTCCAGGTGGAGCACCCGGTCACCGAGCTCGCCGTCACCGTCGACGGCGCCCGGATCGACCTGGTCGAGCAGCAGCTCCGCGTCGCCGCGGGCGAAGCGCTCGCCTTCACACAGGAGTCCGTCGCCTTCCAGGGCCATGCCGTGGAGGCGCGGATCTGCGCCGAGGACCCCGCCCGGGGCTTCCTGCCCACCGGCGGCCGGGTACTGCTGCTGCGGGAACCCTCGGGCGAAGGCGTCCGGGTCGACTCCGGTCTCGCCCTCGGAACCACCGTCAGCAGCAGCTACGACCCCATGCTTGCCAAAATCATCGTCCATGGCCCCGACCGCGACACGGCCCTGCGACGGCTGCGCGCCGCCCTCGCCGAAACCTGCGTGCTCGGAGTCATCACCAACGCCGGCTATCTGCGCCGGCTGCTCACGCATCCCGATGTGGTCGCGGGTCGCCTCGACACCGGCCTGGTCGAGCGCCACCCGGAACTGACCGTAGCAGCGGCCACTGACAATCCGGGAGCGGAGCCCGGCCCCGGGGTCCTGGAGCCCGACGCAGAGGCCCTGGAGCCCGACGCCGAGGCCCTGGTCGCCACCGCGCTGGCCCGGCAGGCGGCGCTGGAGCCGGTGCCGGGCGCGGACGGCTGGGTCGACCCCTTCTCGCTGCCCTCCGGCTGGCGCACCGGCAGCCGACCCGCCTGGACGCCGCACCACCTGAGAATCACCGGAGCCGAACCGGTGACGGTCCTGGTCCGCCCCGTCCACGACGGCCGGTTCGAGGTCCGACTGCCGGAGCGGGCCGCGTTCACCGCACGTGCCGTACGGGACGGCGACCGGCTGCTGCTCTCGCTCGGCGGGGTCACCCGCGGATTCACCCATGCCGTCGACCGGCACCCCGACGGCGGGAGCACGTACTGGCTGGCCAGGGACGGCGACAGCTGGGCCGTGCGCCCATACGACCCGCTGGAGCAGCTCGCCCTGGGCGGCCCGGGCGCCGGCGCCGCGGCGCTGAACGCGCCCATGCCCGGCACCGTCACCGTCGTCAAGGCCGCCGTCGGCGACCTGGTGACCAAGGGTCAGCCGCTGATGATCCTGGAGGCGATGAAGATGGAGCACGTCATCACCGCCCCCTATGACGGCACGGTCGAACAGTTGCGGGTCGTCGCGGGCGGCACGGTCGCCATGGACGAGCTGCTCGCCGTCATCACGCCGACCGGGAGCGGCCCTTCCGGGAGCGAAGCGATCGAGGAGGATGTGCGATGACCACGCCGGAGCCGATGACCACGCAGCCGGAGCCCGCCGAGCCCACCGTCAGCCAGCTGGGCCTGCCCGACCGGGCGCCGCTCGGCGGGCTGCCCGCGAGCGTGCGGATCCACGAGGTCGGCCCGCGCGACGGACTGCAGAACGAGAAGACCGCCCTGCCGGTCGCCGTCAAGGCCGAGTTCATCGCCAGGCTCGCCGCCGCCGGCCTGCGCACCATCGAGGCGGCGAGCTTCGTGCACCCGAAGTGGGTGCCCCAACTGGCCGACGCCGAGGAGCTGTTCCCGCAGCTGGCGGAGCTGCCCGGGAAGTATCCCGGGCTGCGGCTGCCGGTGCTGGTGCCCAACGAGCGCGGCCTGGACCGCGCGCTGGCGAACCGGGTCGGCGACATCGCGGTCTTCGCCAGCGCCACCGAGAGCTTCGCCCGGCGCAACCTCAACCGCACCGTCGCGGAGTCGCTGGAGATGTTCGCACCGGTGATCCGCCGCGCGACGGAGGCGGGAATCCCGGTCCGCAGCTATGTGTCGATGGCCTTCGGCGACCCCTGGGAGGGTCCGGTGCCGGTCGACCAGGTGGTCTCGGTGGGCTGCGCGCTGCTGGACCTCGGCAGCGCCGAACTGAGCCTCGGCGACACCATCGGCACCGGCACCCCGGGCCAGGTCGCGGCCCTGCTGGCGGCGTTCGCCGCCCGCGGCGTCGGCCCCGAGCGGCTGGCCGTGCACTTCCACGACACCTACGGGCAGGCCCTGGCCAACACCCTGGCCGCGCTGCAGGCCGGGGTCCGCACCGTGGACGCCTCGGCCGGCGGCCTGGGCGGCTGCCCCTACGCCAAGAGCGCGACCGGCAACCTCGCCACCGAGGACCTGGTCTGGATGCTGCACGGACTCGGCATCGAGACCGGCGTCGACCTCGACGCCCTGGCCGCCACCAGCGCCTGGCTCGCCGGAGAGCTGGGCCGCCCCAGCCCCTCCCGCGCCGTCCGCGCCCTCACCGGCTGACCCCGCCCCCTCGCGAGCCCCTCCACACCCTCAGGAGACCACGATGCTCGACCACCGCCTCGCCCCCGAGCACGAGGAACTACGGCGAACCGTCGCCGAGTTCGCCCATGACGTCATCGCGCCGAAGATCGGCGAGTACTACGAGCACAACGAGTTCCCCTACGAGATCGTCGCCGAGATGGGGCGGATGGGCCTGTTCGGGCTGCCCTTCCCGGAGGAGTACGGCGGCATGGGCGGCGACTACCTGGCGCTCTGCCTGGTCCTGGAGGAGCTGGCCAGGGTGGACTCCTCGGTGGCGATCACCCTGGAGGCGGCGGTCTCGCTCGGCGCCATGCCGATCCACCGCTACGGCACGGAGGAGCAGAAGCGCACCTGGCTGCCCCGGCTGTGCTCGGGCGAGATGCTGGGCGCGTTCGGGCTGACCGAGCCCGAGGGCGGGTCGGACGCCGGGGCCACTCGGACCACGGCGCGCTACGACGCCGACACCGACGAGTGGGTCATCAACGGCTCCAAGTGCTTCATCACCAACGCCGGTACCGAGATCACCGGGCTGGTCACCGTCGCCGCCCTCACCCTTTCGAGCGAAAAGAACCCCGACGGCTCGCCACGGCGCGAGATCTCCACCATCATCGTGCCCACCGGGACCCCGGGGTTCTCGGCATCCAAGAAGTACTCAAAGGTCGGCTGGAACGCCTCGGACACCAGGGAGTTGTCCTTCGCGGACTGCCGTGTCCCGGCCGCCAACCTGCTCGGGGAGGCAGGCCGCGGCTACGCCCAGTTCCTTCGCATCCTCGACGAGGGCCGCATCGCCATCGCCGCCCTGGCCACCGGTCTGGCCCAGGGCTGCGTCGACGAGTCACTGAGCTACGCGGCCCAGCGGCGGGCCTTCGGCAAGCCCATCGGCGCCAACCAGGCCATCCAGTTCAAGATCGCCGACATGGAGATGCGCGCCCACACCTCGCGGCTGGCCTGGCACCACGCGGCCTCCCGGCTGCTGTGCGGCGAGCGCTTCAAGAAGGAGGCAGCGATCGCCAAACTCCACTCCTCCGAAGCCGCGGTCACCAATGCCCGCGAGGCCACCCAGATCCACGGCGGCTACGGCTTCATGAACGAGTACCCCGTCGCCCGCTTCTGGCGCGACAGCAAGATCCTGGAGATCGGCGAGGGGACCTCCGAGGTCCAGCGCATGCTCATCGCCCGCGAGTTGGGCATGGAGGACAGCCGTCCCTGAGCCGCCGGCGCCCCCTGCCGGACGCACCGGTGCCCATCAGGGCCGCCGGACGGCCCTGATGCCTCCCTGAAGGCCTTCAGGGGATGACGACGACCGGCCTGTTGGCGCGCCGCGCCAGCCGGCCGGCCACGGAACCGAACAGCCTGCCCAGGAAGCCATGGGTCCCGCCGACCACGATGGCGTCGGCGGCGTACTCCCGGGCCACCTCCTCCAGTTCGTGGCAGATGTCCCCACCGCGCTCCACCAGCACCCAGGGGACGTCGCCCAGGAAGTCCGAGCAGGCGAGCTCCAGGCCGAGCACCTCGGTGCGGTGGTCCGGGACGTCGACGAAGACAGGGGGCTCACAACCCGCCCACACCGTGGCGGGAAGGCGGTTGGCCACATGCACGATCACCAGGCCGACACGGGAACGCCGGGCCATGCCCACGGCGTAGGCCAGGGCGCGCTCGCTGGAGACGGAGCCGTCGAAACCGACGACGACTCCGTGCAGGAATGCCGGATCGCAGGGGCGGACGGTCTGCGACTGCAATTCGAAACTGGGCATGGAGGATGTGGATCCCGTCGGGGACGCGGGCGTGGGCAGGGAATTCGGCGCCGGGCTCTTCGATGGCTCCGACTTCGGCGACTTCGACTTGGTCCAGGGCAGCCGAGGTTGCTGCGGCGCCGGCCCTGTGGGGCGCGCCGCCGGGTTGCCTTCACTTGGCTCTGGAAGGTCGTAACCGGCCATGACGTATGGTCGTTTCGGCGAGGTGGGATACGGGGGTGTGGTGCATGGTCACACCCAGGGGCTGTGGGACCGGGGAGACCATCACTGCGTGCCGCGTCCTGTATCAGAACTGCCTGATCGGAATAGGCCGAGTGGTGGCTTGCGTGACCTCTTCCCTCCAGGGTACGGCGACAATCTGTCCGCGCCCAGACACGGAGCGCATGGATCGTGCAGTTACCGCTGACGGCGGACGCGCACGCGGGAGGCGTTCGCGCCGCCGCAGCGCTACAGCACGTCCGCGCTGCGCCCTGGGCGTGCATGGAGCATGCCTGAGGAGCCGCGCTTGTGCAACGGTGTGTGCGGGGTGGGATGAGTCCGCCATACCGGGCGGCCCGACTTTGGCAACCGTTTTTCGGTCAGTCGGATCAATATGCCTCGTGCATATGCCAACGGGCTGAGACGATCCGCTCATGTCGCCCCTGCTGCTCTTCGACCTCGACAACACCCTGGTCAACCGAAATCAGGCATTCCAGGGCTGGGCCGCACGCTTCCTGATGGAGCGGGCGTTACCGCCGGGTGATCTCCGCTGGTTCACCACCCTGGACTGCGGCGGCTACCTGGACCGTCCCATCCTGATGCGGGCGGCGGCGGACCGCTACGGTCTCGCCGAATCGATCGACGACCTGTTGGAGGACTACCGGATCACCGTCACCGAACTGATCGCCTGCCCGGCCGACCACCTGGAGGCCCTTCGCCTGGCCCGGACCGCGGGATGGGTGCTCGGCATTGTCTCCAACGGGGCGACCGAGCCGCAGCTCGCCAAGATCGAACGAACCGGGCTGGCCGAACTCGTGGACGGCTGCACCATCTCGGAAGAGGTGGGCTGCGCCAAGCCGGACCCCCGCATCTTCCATCTGGCCGCCGAGCGCTGCGGGGTGGACACCGCGGCCGACTGGACGGCCTCCGCGTGGATGATCGGGGACCACGCCCCGGCCGACATCGCCGGGGCCGCGGTGTCCGGCATGCGCAGCGTCTGGATCGACCACGGGCGGCCCTGGGGCGAGACCGGCTACCGTCCCACCCTCACGGCCCGCAACCTGCCCGAGGCCGTCGCCCTCGTCCTGGCCGAGGAGGACCTGCACCGACCCGACCGGGGGCGCTATCCCCGCGGCTACTCCCGGGGCGCGCCCGGTCCCGTCCCCGGGTACCGCCACCACGTGGCCACCCCCTGCTCGACGAAGCCCAGTCGGCGGTAGAGCGGCTCGCCCAGCAGCGTCGCGCTCAGCACCGCCGGGCGGTCGGCGTGGGCCAGCAGGACCGTCGCCATCAACTCCCTGGCGATCCCCCGGGATCGGTGCTCGGGCAGCACGGCCACCCAGTACACCCCCACCGAGCTGCCGTCGTCCCAGGACACGCAGGCCCCGGCCGGCTCCCCCCGGAGCCGGACCAGCCAGGAACGGCGTCCGCCGAGGGCGTTCCAGCCCGCGGGAAAGGTCTCCCCGCGCCGCCAGGGCATCCGCGCGGCGACCGGGAAGCCTTCGACCACCACCCGTTCCACGTCCGCCAGTTCGCTCTCCCGCCGGGCCTCGACCACCTCGGTCGCCGGGGCCGAGGCCGGGCCCGCCCCGGGATGCGCCGCAGGGCCCGCCGTGGAGCCCGCCACCGGGCCCGGCCGGCGCCGTCCCGCTCGGGGCGGCACCGGCCCCGGATCCCGGACCATCACCGGTGTCGGCAGGGCCCGCTCGCATCCGAAGCGGGAGAGGTCGACCGCTCCGTAGGGGTCGACCAGGGAGAGCCAGCGGGTGTTCCAGCCACGGAACAGCGCGACGAGTTCCTCGGTCAGCGCGGCCGCGTCGGCGGGGGCCCTGGTGATCTGGACCTGGTGGGCGTTGCCGCTGCCGCCTTCGCAGCGGACCGCGGTCCAGCCGGGAGCGCTACGGGCCTCCCAGCCCTCGACGCCGGCGAGTGCCAGCCACTGCCCGGCCGCATTGTCATTGGCCAGTTCGAGGCGAGTCCGTGGCTCCATCGGCCGATGCTATCCGCCGCCGCTTCGCTCCGGATCACCCCCGCCGCCGGGCCGTTGGCCTTCCGGTTCGGCCGGTTCGGCGGTTTCGCCGCGCATTGGGCGCCGTTGGCCCCGATCCATGCGCCCCATGCGCGCCCCGCGCACCTCCGTGCACCCTCTCGTGCTCCCGATGGCTGTTTTTCGGTCAACTTCAGGACGCCCCATCCGGATTGCGCTTCGTCGCAGCCCAGACGTACCGACTGAGCAGCGGAATCTCCCAGGGCGGGCAGGCGGCCGTGCGACAACTGGCCAGTGCCTGACACGCCCTCTTCCCCGGGGGCCCGGCGGATGCCACCCTCGGTGATCGAATGCTTCACGCCAAATTGCCTTATCGACATAGCGTCGGATGGTGAACTTGTCGCACCAGCAACCCTGGACCCAGTAGATTCGATCTTGGCAAGAGCGGGGGGCCGCGCAATGCAGCACAGGACCGGACAACCATGACGTCGCAGACGTGGACCGTGCGGACGGCAGCCCCGGAGGTCGACCGGGGACTCCGCAAGACACATCCGCCACGTCGGGCAGACACACGACCGAGGGGGGCCGGAGCGCCTTGAGCAGGGTCAGCAGGAACGCCGCGTCAGCGGACGGCTCGGTCTCCACCCCTGCCCGCGGCAGTGCCGTGGGCGCGGGCGCCGAAACAACCCCGCCGGGCGGCACCGGCGGCGAGCCCCCGGCCCCGGCCGGAGCGGCCCGCAAGCTCTCCGGGCGGCGCCGCCCCGAGATCGTCGCCGTGTTGCTCTTCAGCGGCGCCCCGATCTTCGAGAGCTCCATCCCGCTCTCGGTCTTCGGCGTCGATCGCCAGGACGCCGGCGTCCCCCGCTACCGGCTGCTGGTCTGCGCCGGCGAGGACGGCCCGCTGGCCACCACCGGCGGACTGACCATGACCGCGCCGCACGGCCTGGAGTCCCTCGCCAGGGCCGGCACGGTGGTCGTCCCCGCCTGGCGCTCCGCCGCCCAACTCCCGCCTCCCGAGGCGCTCGCCGCTCTGCGCAAGGCCCACCAGGAGGGCGCCCGCATCATCGGTCTCTGCACCGGCGCCTTCGTCCTCGCGGCGGCAGGACTGCTCGACGGACGGCCCGCCACCACCCACTGGATGTACGCGCCCACCCTCGCCAAGCGCTATCCGCAGGTCCAGGTCGACCCGAGGGAGCTGTTCATCGACGACGGCGACGTGCTCACCAGCGCCGGCACCGCCGCCGGGATCGACCTCTGCCTGCATGTGGTGCGGACCGACCACGGCGCCGAGGCCGCGGCCGCCCTGGCCCGTCGGCTGGTCGTGCCCGCACGCCGCTCCGGAGGGCAGGCCCAGTACATCGACCGTTCTTTACCTGAGGAAATCGGCAACGACCCGCTCGCCGAGGTGGTGACCTGGGCCCTGGACAACCTCTCCAAGCAGTTCGACGTCGAGGCTCTGGCCGCCCGCGCCTATATGAGCCGGCGCACCTTCGACCGCCGGTTCCGCTCGCTCACCGGGAGCGCTCCACTCCAGTGGCTGATCTCCCAGCGGGTGCTGCAGGCGCAGCGGCTGCTGGAGACCACCGAGGCCTCCGTGGACGAGGTGGCCAGGCGCTGCGGCTTCCGCTCCCCGGTGGCGCTGCGCGGCCACTTCCGTCGGCAGCTGGGCATGTCCCCGGCCGTCTACCGGACTGCGTTCAGGGCACGTCGCCCACAGCCCGGTGCGGCCGACGGAGCCTCGGCGCCCTCGGTCATCGCGGCGGGGCTGGGCGGACTGTCCGGGCTGCCGCCCTTCACCACCGAGGAGGGCGGGAACCCGGTCGCGACACCGCCGCCCGGGCAGGGCGGGAACCCGGGGGTCCCGGACGCCCGCGGCGACCAGGGACGGGTTCCCGGCCAGTCCCGTGCGTCCCGCACCGGCCGGGTGGGCGCCCGGCCCCGGGGCGGACGCCCGGACGCGACCGACCACGCAGCAGCGGAGGACGGCCGAACGGAGGCGGGTGCGCGGGGCCGCCGCGAGTCCGCCGTACCGGAGCCCCGTGACGGATCGCACGGCGGCCCCACGGCCGGGCCAGGCGCCGGGCCCACGACCGCTCCCCCCGGCGTCCTGCCCGCACGCGGGCGTCCGGACGGCGGAGGTGCAAACGGCGGGCGCGGGAGCGGCGGGCCTGGGAACGGCGGTCCCGCCAACGGCGGGCCTGTCACCGGCGGGCCTGTCACCGGCGGGCCTGTCACCACAGCCAGGGTCGCGGCGCAGCAGCGCGCCTCGGACTGAGGACCGGAGGCGTCCGGGGGCCGATCACGGCCCCCGGCGGCCTGCCCGCGATACGCTTCACAGCCCGGCTCCCGGCCCGCTCGGTCCCAGGACCGACCCGAGGGGGCCGTGCCGGGTTTGCTTTGGGCGTGATCCGGCAGATGATCGATCCTGCGGGACCGCCCGGTCCTGGCACAGGCGCACTCCCACCAGGACGGTGAAGGCACGTGAACGATCGCATGGTCTGGATCGACTGCGAGATGACAGGGCTCAGCCTCGAGACCGACGCGCTGGTCGAGGTCGCCGCCCTGGTCACCGACTCCGAGCTCAACATTCTGGGCGAAGGGGTCGACATCGTCGTCCGTCCCCCGGCCGAGGCGGTCGCCAACATGCCCGACGTCGTGCGCGCCATGCACACCTCCTCCGGCCTGCTGGACGAGCTGGAGCAGGGCGTCACCCTCGCCGAGGCCGAGGCCCAGGTGCTCGCCTATGTGCGCGAGCATGTGCCGGAGGCCGGCAAGGCTCCGCTGTGCGGAAACTCCGTGTCGACGGACCGCGGCTTCCTCGCCCGGGACATGTCCGCGCTGGAGAGCCACCTGCACTACCGGATCGTCGACGTCTCCTCGATCAAGGAACTGGCCCGGCGCTGGTACCCGCGGACCTACTACAACAGCCCCAAGAAGCAGGGGAACCACCGCGCCCTGGCGGATATCAGGGAGAGCATCGCGGAGCTGAAGTTCTACCGCGAGGCCGTCTTCGTCCCGGCGCCGGGCCCCGACACCGACGCGGCCCGCGCCATCGCCGCCCGCTACGAACTGCCCCCGGCCTAGCCTCGCCGCCTTCGCACACCCCGGCCTGACCAGCCGAGACGCCGACCGCAACAGGGTCGCAGCCACGCCGAAAGGCGGTCGTGAGCACTCGGTCGGATCCTGTAGAGTTATCTCCGTCAGCGCGACAAGCGACTGGCGGATGGTGGGTGTAGCTCAGCTGGCAGAGCACCGGGTTGTGATCCCGGGTGTCGCGGGTTCAAGTCCCGTCACTCACCCCATCTGATCAAGGGTCTGACCTGCAACTAGGTCAGACCCTTGATCTATTGTCAGATCCGTGGCCACACACGGGCCACACATGATCTTTAAATCGGCCTATCGTCCCCCCATGGCGAGCATCCGAGAGCGTCCCCGCAAGGACAACACCACCGCCTACGTCGTCCGCTGGCGCACCGGCGGCGCCCGCGACGGAGCCGAGCAGAGCGAGAAGTTCAACGACCCTACGGCCGCCGAGGTCTTCCGGGGCCTGGTCGACCTGGCCGGCCAGCAGTGGCCCGAGGGGTGGGTCCGCGGCCGAGGCTTCGTTGAGCAGAAGGCCGAGCCCGACGCCCCCGCCGATCGCCTCTGGAGCGACTGGGGAGCCCGCTACATCGACCGTCTCAACGGCATTGACGAACGCAGCCGCCACGACTACCACCGCGACATGCGCCTGCACGTCAACGGCGTCCTCCTCCACACGCGAGAGGACGGCTCCACCGAGGCGCCCTCCGTCCTCAACATCAACGAGGACGACGCGGCGGACTGGGTACGCGCCGAAGAGAAGGGCCTGCGCGACCCCGACGACCCCGAGAAGTGGCTCCGGAAGCCCGCATCGCCCAAGAGCATCGCCAACAGGCACGGGCTGCTCTACAGCATTGCGCAAGCCGCCGTGGAGGCGAAGCCCAAGCAGCTGCGCGCCGACAACCCGTTTCGGGGCACGACACTCCCCCGCAAGGACGACGGCACCGAGGACGAGATGGTGTTCCTTGAGGAAGCCGAGTGGCAGCGGCTGCGTGCCGAGCTCGCGCTCATCTGCGATGGTGACTCGCTCGACCTCGCCGACGTCCTGATCGGTACCGGGATGCGCTGGGGCGAGGCCACCGCCCTCCAGTACCGCGACGTCGACCTCCGAGCGGGCACCATCCGCATCCAGCGTGCCTGGAAGCGGATGGAGGACAACACCATGGAGTTGGGGCCGCCGAAGACGAAGAAGGCCCGCAGGACGTTGAAGCTGAACCCGTCGCTGCTTGCCCTTGTTCGGCGGCTGATGATCGGCAAGAAGGGAGAGGACTACCTCCTCACCACGGCGGCCGGGAACGCCTGGCGGCACAGCAACTTCTACCTGCGCAGGTGGGCTGTGGCTGTCGCGCGGGCGAAGGAGAAGGGTTTCGCGAAGGCGCCGCGCATCCACGACATCCGGCACACGCACGTGAGCTGGCTGATCGCGGCGAACATTCCCCTGCCCAAGATCCAGCAGCGGCTTGGCCACGAGAGCATTACGACCACAGTGGACCGCTACGGGCACTTGCTGGTGCACCTCGATGATGACGTGGCCGACGCGCTGGAGGCCGCCCTCGCAACGCCTGCACCTACGACGCTGCAACTGGCGGCCCCCGCGGCGAGTGCCGGCTAACTGGCCCGTTGGAGCTGGGGCGGTGTGAAGCCGCTCCAGTTCTGGGTCCACTGGCCCGAGTCGATGCCCTGCTGCATCAGCTCCGAGAGGTCGGCTGCCACTTCCTCCGCCGGTCTGTCCTTCGCGATGAGGAAAATCGTTTCGCCGTCCTCTCGATGAACTGCTGCGACGGCACGATCACCGGGCAGGTGGTCAACAGCAATGGACCGCGCGATAGGCATAGCTCGCCCCCAGGACACCACCCGGCGCATGCCACAAATGCCCCAATGAGGCTGGATGTGACGGTGTGACAGGTGTTGCGGATCGCCCCCCCGGGCGGATCATCCATGATGCCGATGTGATGAGATTGTGGCTAGAGCGCACACAAAAGTATTACTGAGAGTCCGGTTCTGTCTGATCCTGGAGTGCCGGCAGTTTTCTCCGGGTATACACCTCCGCGAGCTCCGCGAGCTCCGCGCGGTCCGCTTCCGAGAGCTGCTCCATGCGGGCCACGGTCACGGCGATCGAGCGGTCCCGGGACCAGATAGCGTCCCGCTGTGGCTCAATGCCCATGAACTGGGCTACCGCGGCATGCTGCACAACCGGGAGCGGGATTTGCAGACCCTCGGCCAGCCCCTCCAGGTAGGGCAAGCGAGGCGTCTTCACCGAGGGGTCGGCCGCCTCCAGCTTCCGCAGCCACTCGTGCCCGAAGGCGGGCTCACTGTCGCCGGGGCGGATGCACCGCCTGTGGAGGGCGCGCCCGCTGAGGCCGAGCTCGATCCGCCGAGTGCGGACGAGATCGGACAGATCGGTTCGAGTTGCCTGCTCAGCCATGAGGGACATCCTGCCGCCTCTCCCACTCATTGCAAACACGCGTGTCCATAGGCATCACACGTCACAGCCGTCCCTTTGCTGCTCACGGGCGTGACATGTTCGCCGTTATAGACAGAGTGTCTACCGATGTAGACAGCGCACAACAGGGCGCGCGGCACTCTTGTCTCGATCCAGACCACCTCTCACCTTTCGGCTGACCACTTTTATGGACAGAGTGCCTATGGATGTGGCAGGCTCTTGTTGACCGCAAAAGTGGTCACCATGACTACGGAGGTGGACGGCCTTGCTTGCCACTCCCTCGCCTCGCTATCGACTTGTCGATGCTGACCTGCTGCGCAGGCTCATGCAGCGCACCAGCACCGGCCAGTCGGTCAGCCACCGCGAGCTCGCCGACGCGGTCGGCATCCCTCACCAGACCATCGGCCAGCTGCTCTCCGGAGTGCAGCAGTCGGTGCCGATGGACGTTGCTCATGGCATATGCGACCGCTTGGGCGTTGGTGTCTTGGTGCTTTTTGCGCCACCGACCCACGCCGCGCATGCAAAGCCGCTGGTCAGCGCGGTGAGCGCATGAGGATGCACACCTACGCCGAGGCCGCGATCGAGCTCAACATCCCAGAGAGCTGGCTGGCGAAGCACAAGGCCGAGCTGCCGCACACCGAGTTCGGGTCGTACGTCCGCTTCTCGGACGCGGACCTGGAGGAGATCCGGGAAATGCACCGCGTGCGCCCGGCCTCCGACGAGGTGCCGCCCGTGGCCGGCCTTCCCGGGCTGCTGCTGGATCTGAAGCCCGCACCGGCCCGGCATCGCAGCGCAGCCAACGCCTGACCCCTGACGTACAGAAGGCCGACCCGGTCGCACCCGGATCGGCCCGCCCACCTCACAACCAGCAAGGAGGGGACGCATGTCCCAGAGTACCGAAGTCGCCCGACGCAAGACTCCGACCGCAGACGCGGTCCTGGCCCGGCGAATCGAGGCAAACGCCATCGCCTCCGAGACCTACGCGAAGTTGGCCGCGGCCATGACCGAGGTGTACGTCCGGATCGAGGGGCTGCCGCTGCACCCGATCGGCTACTGGTTCTTCAACAGCGCCGGACCGACCACGCCGGCCACACTCAACGGCACCCTGGCCCGCGACTACGACTCGCCGACCCACGAGAAGCGGCAGCGCTTGAACGAGTGGGCCAAGGCCCTCGGAGCGGAGATCACGGAGACCAGGGACTACGGGTCGCGGATCAAGCTGCGCGCGACGTGCGTGGTGGGCGGCGTCCCGGTGGCCGTGGAGGTCGACGTGGACCACCGCTGCACCTGCACCGGTCAGTGCAACGGCGACGTCCTGTGATCGCGCTGCTGGCTCTCGCCGCCGTGGTCCTGGTGATCTTCGTGATCCTCGGCGTCAGTGAGCACTACTTCGCCCGTGCCGCCGAGACCATCAACGGTCCCGCCGCCGGGCACCCGCACCCCGTCCGGCCCCCGGTGTCCATGGGCCGACACGCCGCCCCCCGCACCGGTACGGAGATGCCGCGATGAGCCTGCCCACGATCCGCTCTCGGAAGCACGCCTTCGTGCCGCCGGTCCCGTCGGCGCCCGCCGCACCGACCGGTCCGACGGCCGAGCAGCTGCTCACCGAGGTGGTCGCCCTGCGCCAGCGGCTCGGCGAGTGCGAGGCCGCATACCGTGGCTGGCGGCACCGCGCGCTGGTGGCCGAACTGACCCTCCGCCGCCTCCCGGCCGCCCTCGCCAACCCGGACGCGCTGATCCGCAGGTTGTTCGCCGAGGCAGAGACGGCGCGGCTCCAGAACAAGGAGCTCCGCCAGCAGCTGAAGCAGCTTCAGCGGCCCACCACCGACCAGGAAGGCGTGGCTCGCTGATGCGCATCCCCTACCTCCCGAAGACCTTCAGCTCGGCCCATCTCGACCTGATCCGCACCGCGGACGACATCTGCCGTGAGTACGCCGCGCAGGGCTTCGACCTGACCCTGAGGCAGCTCTACTACCAGTTCGTCGCCCGCGGCTACATCGCCAACAAGCAGACCGAGTACAAGCGGCTGGGCAGCGTCATCAACGACGCCCGCCTCGCAGGGGAACTCGACTGGGACCACATCGTCGACCGCACCCGCAACCTGCGCGGCCTCTCCCACTGGACCAACCCCGAGCAGATCATCCGGTCCGTGGCCCACGGCTACCGCACGGAGCTCTGGGCCAACCAGCCCAACCGGGTGGAGGTGTGGATCGAGAAGGACGCGCTGGTCGGCGTCATCACGGGCGTCTGCCAGCGCAATGACGTCAACTACTTCTCCTGCCGCGGCTATACCTCCCAGTCCGAGCTGTGGAGCGCTGCGATGCGGCTGTCGCGGTACGAGCACCATGGGCAGAAGCCGATCGTCGTGCACCTAGGCGACCACGACCCGTCCGGAGTCGACATGACCCGGGACATCCAGGACCGACTGAACCTCTTCGGCAGCACGGCTGAGGTGCGCCGGATCGCCCTGAACATGCCGCAGGTCGAGCAGTACAACCCGCCGCCCAACCCGGCAAAGCTGACGGACTCCCGCGCCACGGGCTACATCAGCCTGTTCGGCCGCAGCAGCTGGGAGCTGGACGCCCTGGAGCCGACGATGCTCGACGGCCTGCTGGAGACCGAAATCCGGTCGTGGCGGGACGACGACCAGTGGGAGCGGGACCTCGCAGCCATGGAACACGAGCGCGAGTTGCTCACCGCCGTGTCCGCGCGCTGGCCCGAGGTCAAGCGCCTCATCGCCGACGACGCCACCTGACCATCGCTCACTTGCCGGGCGGCTGACCACCCGCCGCCCGGCCCACCGAACGGACAGAACATGACTCTCTCCTTCGCCCCCGCCACCCGCGAGCAGGCCCGCGCCCGTATCGGCCTCCAGGGCCCCGCCGGATCCGGCAAGACCAAGTCCGCCCTCTGCATCGCCGAAGGTCTCGCCAGGGGCGGCACCATCGGCGTCATCGACACCGAGCGCGGCTCCGCACTCACCTACGCCCCCGTGCCCAGCAAGCCCGAGCTCGGCGGCCACGTGTTCGGCCACATGCCCATGGACACCCACGACCCCCGCACCCTCATCGAGGCCGTCAAGGTCGCCGAGCAGGCAGGGATCGCCGTCCTCATCGTGGACTCCTGGTCGCACTTCTGGAACGGCAAGGGCGGCCTTCTGGAGATCGTGGAGACCGCTGGCCGCGCCCCGGGCGCCGGGGGCAGCTTCGGCGGCTGGCGCACGGGAAACCCCATTGAGCAGGACATGTTGGACGCCCTGCTCAACTTCAAGGGCCACCTCATCGCCACGATGCGTACCAAGGGCGACTACGTGATCGAGGGCAAGAAGGTCACGAAGGTCGGCGTGAAGGCCATCCAGCGCGAGGGCGCCGAGTACGAGCTCGGCCTCATCCTCGACATGGTGGAGGGCACCGGCACCGTCACCAAGACCCGGTACCCGCCGCTGGAGAACCTGACGATCCACCACCCCGGCGAGGAACTGGCCGAGATCATCCTTGAGCAGCTCGGCCAGGGTGTGGACCCGGTGGAGATCATCCTCCAGGGGCTGATGGCCGACGATCTGACCTACGCAGGCGCCCTGGACCTGTTCGCCCGCGCCGGTCAGCGTGGCCTGCACGCCGCCGCGGTCGAGCACCCGCTGACGAAGCAGATGGTTCCGCTCGGCGACCTCATCAAGGAGTTCGGCTCCCTGCTGCGGCCCAGTGCCCCGGCAGCCGCGCCCGCGGTCCCGACGCCTGCGCCCGCGCAGCCGGCCCCGCCCGCTCCGGAGCCGCAGGCGCCCGAGGCCGCGCCGCAGCAGCCGTCCATGGCGACCGCGCCGCAGATGCGCATGATGCACGCCCTGCTGAAGAAGGCCGGGCTGACAGAGCGCGCCGAGGTTCTGGAGTACGTCACCGGCGTCATCGGCCGGCCGATCGAATCCCGCAACGAGCTGACGTACGCCGAGATCCAGCAGCTCATCAACCACCTCCAGGACACCCCGGCGCTCGCCGCCTCCGCCTGAGCCATCCGAATCGCGGGCCCGCGCTCACCTCCCCCGGCGCGCGGGCCCGCCCACCTCAGGAAGGAGGTGCACCATGCCCGACCCCACACCCGAGCAGCAGGACGCCATCGACACCTACGGCGATGGCTTGGACATGGTTCTTCAGGCCGGCGCCGGATGCGGCAAGTCCAGCACGCTGAAGATGATCGGCAAGAGCGACCCGCGGCGCCGCATGCTCTACCTCGCTTACAACAAGGCCACCGCCGCCGACGCCGCCCGCAGCTTCCCGACCAACGTGGTCGCCAAGACCGGTCACGGCCTCGCGTTCGACCCGCGGTACCTGCCGCGTATCCAGCGGCCCCGGCAGACCGCCCTGGACGCCGCCAAGGCCCTGGGCGTCGACCGCATCCTCGGCTTCGAGTCGCTGCCCCGCATCATCACGGACCACGGCGACACCAAAGCCATGTCCAGCAAGGTGATCATGCGGTGCGCGCTCGACGCGCTCGAAGGCTTCTGCCACTCCGACGACGCCGAGGTCAGCCACAAGCACGTCAAGCAGTACGACGGGCTGTCGCACTCGCCCGCCCGAGACCAACTGGTCGCCCTGGTACTCCCGGTGGCCCGGGCCGCCTGGAAGGACGTGCTCAACCCGGACGGCGTCCTCAAGCACACCCACGACTACTACCTCAAGATCTGGGCCCTCTCCGAGCCGCGCATCGAGTCCGACGTGATCCTGCTGGACGAGGCGCAGGACACCAACGACGTCCTGGCCAAGGTGCTGCTCGCGCAGGACCACGCTCAGCGGATCGCCGTCGGCGACTCCGCGCAGCAGATCTACGAGTGGCGTGGCGCGAAGGACGCTCTGTCGCGTTTCGAGCGCGATCTCGAGGCAGAAGTTCGTATGCTGTCGCAGTCCTTCCGCTTCGGCCCGGCCATCGCCACCGAGGCCAACCGATGGCTGCACAAGGTCGGCACCCCGCTGCGGCTCACGGGCTGGGACCAGTGCGCCTCGGAGGTCGGCCCGGTCGAGCAGCCCGACGCCATCCTGTGCCGCACCAATGCCGGGGCCATGGGCATCGTCCTGGAGCAGCTCGCCGCCGGCCGCAAGGTTGCCCTGGTCGGCGGCAGCAGCGAGATCAAGCGCCTCGCCTGGGCTGCCGAGGCGCTCCAGGGCGGTCGCCCGACCGACCATCCCGAGCTGCTGGCGTTCTCCAGCTGGGACATGGTCCGCCAGTACGCCGAGGAGGAAGACGGCTCGCTGCGGGTGCTGGTGAAGCTGATTGACGACTACGGCACCGAGGACATCATCGCCGCGGCGGACAGCCTCGCCTCCGAGCAGCAGGCCGAGCTGGTCGTCTCCACTGCGCACCGGTCCAAGGGCCGCGAGTGGCCGAGCGTCAAGATTCACGGCGACTTCCGGGCACCCAAGCCCGACCCCAAGACGGGCCTGATCATCCTGCGCCGCGAAGAGGCCCGGCTCGCCTACGTCGCCGTCACCCGCGCCCGCGAGCGCCTCGACAACTCCGCGCTGGCGTGGATCGACACCGTCAATGCGGTGAGCGCATGACGCCCGAGCAGGCGGCCTGGGTCTGTGCTCATGTCCTCGCGCCCCGGCAGATCCCGGCGCAGCCGGAACAGTGCCCGTGCCAGATCACGAGCAGTTGCTGCCGCCGCGGCGAGCACCACCGCTGCGGACACGAGCAGTGGCAAGCGTGGGGCGGATTCGACCCGGAGACCGTCATCGGCCGCGGCTGGGGCCCGTTCCCCGCCTCGGGCCGGATCAACGGCGGTTTCAGCCTGCCCAGGGTTTACCTCGCCGATCGCGAGTGCCGCACCTACTGCAACTGCTTCTGCCACCGGCCGCCGCCGGAGGGCAGGCCAGTCCCGGCCGGCGAGCAGCTCGACCTCTTCGCCCTCACCTGATCGGAGATCAACTCATGGCCTACATCGGACACCTGTGCAGGTGCGGCCACATGGACATCCACCACGAGCGCGGCAAGGGCTGCCGCGGCGGTGCCCACGGATGCGGCGGTTCCTGCCGCAAGTCGCCCAAGCCGGTAGTGCGGCCGACGTTCGACATCAAGGCCCGCCCGGTCGAGACCGTGCGCGAGCCCGGCACGCACATCGGCGACGCCGTGAACACCCCGCGCACCTGCGACTGCGACGCCTGCAAGGAGCTGTACGCCGAGCTCACGGCCCAGTCCGCATAAGACCGTCGGCGCCCGGGCGCATCGACCAGCGACCGCCCGGGCGCCGACCACAAGCAACCGCACCAACCACTGAAGGGCTGCACGTGGGAATCCGCCTGTTCGTCGCGGTGCTCGACAACGCCCCGACGACTCTCTCGCACCGGGAGCGCCTGCTCCTGGGTGTGCTGGCGGAGGACGCGAACGACGACACCGCGATCACCTGGAGCAGCGTCCAGGACCCGAAGATCCGCCGCCGCGCCGACCTGTCCCGCACACAGCTGTACGAGGTGCTGAAGACCCTGACCGCCAAGGGAATGATCAAGAAGTTGACCGCCGGACAGCGTCACTCCACGGCCAAGTACGTCATTCAGTGTCCCGCTGGACGGGACGCTACTGAGACCGCTCAGAGTCCCGGCGCACGGGACACTTACGACTTTCAGAGTCCCGCTGAGCGGGACGCTAAGGGACGTTTCAGTGTCCCGGAATCCGGGACACTGACCGATTCTCAGAGTCCCGCACCACAGGACACTGACGATTCTCAGTGTCCCGCTGGACGGGACGTCAGTGTCCCGCTGGACGGGACCCCTACTCCTCTACTCCCTAATACATCTATCTCTCCAGCACCACCCGCGGCCCCCGCCCCCACCGACGGCGACCTCTTCGCCGACTTCTGGACGGCCTACCCGAAGAAGGTCGGCAAGGGCAACGCGCGGAAAGCGTGGACCGCCGCCCTCAAGCGCGGTGCCGAACCGGCCGCCATCGTCGCCGCCGCCGAATCCCACGCCTCCGCCTGGCAGTCGGCCGGCACCGACAAGCAGTGGATCCCCTACCCGTCCACATGGCTCAACGGCGAGCGCTACGACGACGCCGACCTCCCCTCCTCGTTCCAGCCGCCCAAGACCAACCAGCCGCAGCGGTGGTCGGACCCCGCAGATCAAGGAGTCTTCTGATGGACGAGCTTCCCGAGTACCAGGACGACGTACCCACCGGCCCGTCACTGCCCCACGACCTCACCGCCGAATCCGCCTTCCTGGGTGCCGTCTTTGTCGCCCGCAACCCCCGGCGCGTACTCCTGGACACGCGCCTCCAGGCCGCCGACTTCTACCACCCCGCCAACGCGTTGATCTTCCAGGCCGTCACCGCCCTCGCCGACGCAGGCCAGCCCGTCACCCCCATCAGCGCCACCGCCCGACTCCAGCAGGCCGGCCTACTCCAACGCGCTGGCGGTCCCGCCTACGTCCACGGGCGCATCACCGGTGGAGTCACCGCCGGAGCCGACTGGCTCGCCTCCCGTATCCACTCCCTCGCCCTGCGCCGCCAGCTCATCCACGCCGGCAGCGAGATCGCCGCCATGGGCTACGACCCCGAAGGCGACCCGGCCGACCTCGCCGAGCTCGCCGTCAGTCGCGTCCGCGAAGTCCGCGACGCAGGACGCGCCGCCGAAGACTCCCCCGTCCTCGATGTGCACGACTTCCTCGCCGTCAATGACGAAGCCCACGACTGGGTTCTCCCCGGTCTCTTGGAGCACGGAGACCGCATCATTTGGACCGCAGGCGAAGGCGGAGGCAAATCCGTCCTCCAACGCCAGCTCGCCATCGCCGCGGCCTCCGGCGCCATGCCGTTCTCCTTCGACGCCAACGCCCTCGGCCCGCAGAAAGTACTGGTCCTGGACTGCGAGAACTCCAGCCGCCAGACCCGCCGCCACTACCGCGAGTTGATGAACATCGCAGAACGCCGCCGCTCACCCGTCAAGCGCGGACAACTCCACATCGACGTCCGGCCCGAAGGCGTCGACCTCACCCGACCCGACGGCCGCGCCTGGCTCATGCGCCGAGTCGAAGAGGTCATGCCCGACCTGCTCGTCATCGGCCCCGTCTACCGGCTCCACAACGGCGACGCCAACTCTGAGGAGCACGCGCGCAAGGTCACCGTCGTGCTGGACGAGGCCAGGGCGACCGCCCACTGCGCCATCTCGCTGGAAGCCCACAGCCCGCAGGGCAACGGCTTCGGCCCCCGCGCACTCCGCCCCGTCGGCAGCTCCCTCTGGCTCCGCTGGCCCGAATTCGGCCTCGGCCTGCGCCCCGTCGAAGACGAGCGGTCGGCCCGAGACGAACGAGCCCGGCGCGTCATCTCCTGGCGCGGCGCCCGAGACGAACGCGCGTGGCCGACCTGGCTCCGCTCCGGCTTCGACGGCTCATGGCCCTGGCGCCCCTACACCCCCATCGACGCCGACCCATACAGCGGCTACTCCGCCACCGGCGCCGTCGCATGACCGCCCCGGTCCGCGCCCGCTACGGGCCCCGCATCGGCCCCAGGGCCGCCGCAGGCGAAGTCCGCGTCTCGACCCGCCTACTCGAAGGCCGCGAGTTCCTCATCTGGGACTCGCCCAACTACCTCGCGGTCTACGCCGCGGGCTACGAACTCATCCACCTCTGGATCAAGGACCCAACCTGATGCCCCTGCCCACCATTACCGGAATGGCCCGACTCGTGGCCGACCCCGAACTGCGCGTCACCCAGAGCGGCAACACCCTCTGCCAAGTACGCCTCGCCTTCAACAGCCGCCGGCAGAACCCCCAGACCCAGCAGTGGGAAGACGGAGACACCTTCTGGGTCCGCGGCACCGCCTGGCGCGAACTCGCCGAGAACATCGCCGAGACCCTCCAGCGCGGCATGGAGGTCATCGTCACCGGTGAACTCCGCACCGAGTCCTGGGAGAAGGACGGCGTCAAGCACCAGCAGCCCGCGCTGAACATCCGCTCCATCGGCCCCAGCCTCGCCTACGCCACTGCCCGGGTCGCCAAGGCCGACCGCTCCGGCGGCAACGGCGGACAGCAGCAGACCCAGCAGAACCGGCAGCCCGCACAGCAGCAGACGCGGCAGCAGCAGGCACCGCAGCCGCAGGACGACCCGTGGTCCGTACCCGCCAGTAACGAAGAGCCGCCGTTCTAGCGGTCCGCCCGCAACCGGTCGCCAGGCGTCTCGTGCGCCCGAAGAGATGCCTGGCGACCCCCACCCCGTGATCGTCCCGCACACGCCCGCTGGAGGCCGCTGTGATCGCGTACCTGCTGCTCTGCGTCGTCGTCGCTGCCCTGGTGGTCGGCGGGCTGCTGCTGGAGCGGCGTGATGACCGGCGTTGGGAAGCCGAGCGGGCCGTGCGTGTGGCCGCCGCGCGGGCTGCCATCACACGGCCTGCCAACCCGCTGGACGCCTTCGAGGAAGACGCCTGGCGGCAACTCACCACCGACACCAACAACCTGGAGCCCTGACCCGTGGACAGCGAAACCCGATCCGCCGCCGAGGTGCTCGGCCGCCTCAAGGCCGAGCGCGCTGAGCGCGAGCGCCTCACCAATCCGACCCGGCTGGCCATCATCGCCCGCCTGATCGAGCGTCACGGCCTCACCGAGAACCAGGCCACGCTCGCCGTCGACCAGGTCGCCGAGGGCATTCAGGGCGAGCACACCGCCTTCGTCGGCCCTGCTGTGCTCAGCCTGTTCGCCGAGCAGTGGGCCCAGCTATGGCAAGCCGTGCAGCCCGTGCTCCAGCAGTTCGTGCAGGCCTTCACCGCCGCCATGAAGCAAGCGACCCAGTACGCCGAGATCATCACTCCGCCGGCCGCCGCCGACCGTCCGGCGTGGCAATCGCCGCACGGACCGAAGCAGAAGGGAAACCGCCGTGGCTGACGCCCTGCACCGGCTGCGCGGCATCCTCGCCAGCCAGATGACCGGCGCCGCCATCGAGCAACTGCTCGCCGACGTCACCGCCGAGCTTCGCGCCGTCCAGCCGCCGCAGCAGTCCGCGATCGACCAGCCGATCCCGTACCAGCTCGCCGACAAGCCGCTGTGGACCGACACCAGCACCTACGCCGCCCACGGCCGCCTCTGCTGCGCGTGCCCGCTGGAGATCCGATCCTCAGACCCCGACTACGTCGCCCAGGAGATGGAGCAGCACCTCGCCGAAGCCCACGGCCGCGCCACCACGGTGACGGTGGCCATCGACTTCCACGACGCGTTGCTCAGCCCGCTGCGCCGCGCGATGAAGGGCGGTCGCTGATGCCTGACCCCCTGCCGTGGTCTGAGCAGCTGCGCCGCCGCAACGGCCTGCCACCGAGGCCGGCCGACGACATGCAGCTGCTGCGCAGCCTCGGCCTCGACCGATCCGCACAGCCGCTCGACGCCGAGCAGCCGCCCGATCTGACCGTCACGGTCACCGCCGATACCACTGCGGCAAAGGCCGCGCTGCGCCGCCTCGCCGCAGCGTTCGACCTCCGCTGCCTGCACGACCTACTGCCCGCCATGTGCCACCACTGCAAGGAGACCGACCGTGGCTGACCTGTCGGAGGAGCAGCTGCTGCACCTGGTCGACCGCGCCGAAACCGGCAGCCTGCTCGCCGAAGAGGCCGTGATGCTGCGCGCCGGCATCCGATCCCTCGCTGCCGCACGCCGCAGCCTCGGCGGCATGCAGGCCAAGCAGCAGCGCGAAGCCCAGGAGCAGATCGGTGCCTGCTGCGATCACGCCAGGTTCCGGCACTGGCAGCTCATCGGTCGCTGCTGCGCCTCCGGCTGCGGCTGCCACGCCTTCGTCACCAACTGACCCGTCCCGCCGCACGCCCGGGAGTACGCCGATGCTCGACCGCCTCACCGCCGACCGCCTCCGCCAGCAGCTCTCCGCCATCCCCGAACTGTGCGCCTACGCCTGGCTCGACCTCGCACCGTCCACCACCGTGCGGTACGGCTCGATCCACACCGCCAGGCTGCACGCACCCGCACCCGTCAACGAGCGCGTGCTCAACCTGCTCGGCCCCGGCGACTACCTCGCCGACCTGGACCACAACGGCGACCAGGACGGCCCCATGCCCGCCGTTGCCGTCCTCAACGGCTGGTGCCGCGTCGTCACCGGCCGCCGGTACCGCAACATCTCGGCCGCCTGCGAGGTGCTGCTGGAGCGGTGGCCGGCCACCAGTGGCAACACCTGGAGCCGCGAACTCGCCCGTGACATCGGGCGCCTGCACGGCCAGCTGGAAGCCGCAGCGCACCTGCACGCCCACCGGCAGCCCCTGGAGCTGCCCTGCCCGCGCTGCACCCTGTACGCCCTGGAGGCGATGGCTGGCCGCGACGTCTCGTGCAGCAACTGCGGCGCCACCATGACCGTCGCCGACTACGACCGGCGAGCAGCGCTCTACGCCGACAAGATCGGAGCCTGACCCATGGGCTGGACCAACTATCACACCGAGATCAGCGTCTCGCTCAGCAGCCACAACTCACCCGAGGACGAAGACCACGAGGCGCTGTACACCGAGCTGCGCGAGCGCGTCCGAGCCATCGTGGACGAGCCGAAGTACCAGGCCATCGGCGCGATGATGATCTGAGCGTGACGGTGGGCCGGTCCCGTGTGTCGGACCGGCCCACCGTTCCGCGCCCGCGCCGCCAGGCCAGCCACGGGCCGCACCATGACCGTACGACCCGGCTACGACATCGCACAAGTATTCGAATACCCTGCATGGTGAGCACCCGAAGCCAACGAAGGTCGGCCGATCTCATCGAAGGTTGGTCGCTTCCCTTGCCCCGACCCGACGCCAGCCAGAGCATGGCCGCATGGACTACCGCCCCTTACTCACACAGCACACTGCCCAGCTCACCCACGAGATCCCGGAGTGGGACAAGGCCGCCACCGCCGTTGAGCTGGATCCCTACCAGTGCAAGGCTTCCTACATCTGCGGTGCGATGCGCGAGTTCATGCAGGCCGCAGGGCTCAACTTCGAGGAGGAATACTTCCTCGCGGCACTCTTCCTCGCCCTGGACGCCACCGAACTGCTCGGTCGAGTCGTCAACGGCGCACGCTGCGAGGAAGGCGAACCGGGATATATCGGCCCCACCTCAGTTCTCCATAAGGGCGTGCGATACCTCAAGGCCCATGGCAACCCGAAGACTGCGCCGTTGCCACGATCCCCCGACGACTATGTGCATCTGCGGAACTTCGCCGGGCATGGGGCGTCCTTCATCCCGGCAGACGTCGACTTCGATCGTGACACGATTCGCCTGCTGCTCCGACACCTGGCCTATGTCCTGAACACCATGTGGAACGACCCGGCCCTACCCGCCAACCTGGCCATGGTAGAAATCCATCCGGTGTCCTCCGTAGTCGACGGCAAGACGGAACCGGTCTTCGTTCGCCACCTACAAGAGCACCTGGCGGCAAACCGGCCTGGGGACGGCCTTGCTCACGACTCCTGGCAGTACGACACATTCCGCATATCGGCAGCCTCGGACGCAGTGACCGGCGTCGGGTATATCCCCCGCCGCCCGGCCGGCGCCCCTGGTACGACGGCGAAGCCATGACCCCCCAAGGACTGAGCTACTCGCCCTTTGACTTAGGCGGTGCGAATTGATCCAGCAGTTCCCGCATCGCGTCAATCAGAGCAGGGGAGTCAGTACGCCCATCCAAATGCTCCACCGCTTCGACCTCTTGCCGATAGACCTCTTGATCAACTAGAGGCGGGACTTCCTTAACTATCTGCTTCGCCACTGCTGGCTCAATGAAGCGCATGTGCGATGTGCGGGCATATACCGGGTAGTCTCCTTTGCGAATTCGACGGTTTACGGCGCTGTAGGCAGCACCGCTTCTGCCATACCCGTATTCATCGAAGAAGTCACACAAGCTGATCAAGGTGATCTCATCCATAGGAGAGCTCCTTCCAAGCATCAGCGCCTGTAGCCGCATCATCATCGTCTCGCCGCGCGGCCGATGACGCATGCGGAAGCACGACAGCGGCCCCGGTTCGGTCCGACCCGGGGCCGCACTGCGCTCGAACGCTACCCGGATCCACCCTCGACTTCGAGATCCGTACGCCGGCCTGGCTGCGTGACTCGGGATCGCCAGTAGTCACCCAGGGCGTGCCAGTCGACCGCCGCGGACGAGCCGACCCGGATCAGCGCAGGGAATGCCGGATCGCTGCCCGCGATCTTGGACAGCCGCTGATGCGAGATGTGCTCCACCAGGCCCTCGGCAACCAGCCGACGCGCAGCCGCCCGCAGCGAGATCAACTCCGGCTCCCTTTCCTCGTCAGCCACTCCGGTCATCCTCCCGCACCTTGTTGCCGAGTGGCAACAAGGTGGCTACGCTCGAACCTGCACCGATGAAGTGGCCCCGGCGGCGCTCGCAACGCCGACCGGGGCCAGCCCGTCCTCCAGCCGCTAAGCCACGAAGGACAGACCCATGGAGCGTACCGACGCTCACCCCACCAGCACAGACAGCCCACCGGCACGCGCCCCCGAGTCGGACGTGCTCTCCGCACACACCCTCGGCATCCTCGCCCGGCACGTCGCAGACCGGCTCAGCCTCGACCCGGCAGCGCAGGCCTTCGCCACCGCCTTGGACGATGTTGCGGTGCTGGCCGACGCGTGGGTGCAGGCGCAACTTGACGCCCTCGCCAACGCCCCGCAGGCCGCTGCACAGACCGCTCCTGGCCCGCTTGTTGCGCCCACTGTTGCGCCCGCTGCGCCCACGCCCGCACACCCCGCAACCGACCCGCAACCCCTCACCGCAACCGCCGCCGTCCTCGCCGCAACAACCGTGCTCAGCGACAGCGCAACAGCCCGCGACATCGCCCAGCACATCGCGGCGCACCACCAGCTCGACCTCACCCCCGGCAGCGTCCGCGCCATCCTCTCCCGCGAGCGAGCGAAGACGCAGGCGCAACAGCCGCAACAGCCCGCGCAACAGCCGTTCGGCTTCGGCCAGGGCGGAGGCCAGCAGCCGTGACCAACACCGCGTTCGAGCTGTGGTGCGCGGTCGGCGCGGTCACGCTCGTCACCGCCGGCACCCTCGGCCTGCACCCTGACGACTACAGCCGCACGCTGCACTTCCTGGACTACGTCCTCGCCGGCTGGTACTTCACCGGCCTCATCTCGCTCGGCCTCGGCGGTGTCCTGTGATCCGCGACCTGATCTGCGCCTGGATCATCGCCGGGGCCGGCATCACCGTCAGCATCACCGTGCCTCGCATCCGCGAGGCCGCGCGCTGGACCCTGGTCGGCTGGTTCTACGTCGGCATCATCGGCCTGCTCGTCTGGGAGGTGCTGGGATGAGCAGCCACTACGTCACCGCCGGCTCCGTCCTGGTCGGCCTGCTCATGGTCGCCGGACGCGGCGTGTTCTGGTACCGCAAGCACGGCCGCAAGTCGGGTGCAGGGAAGGGCGGCGAGGGCGGCAAGCGCAAGATCGCACCCCTCGGTCCGTTCTTGTGGACCATGACTCTCGGCACCCTGTCCGCGCTCGCCACTGGCGGACTCATGGGCAAGACCGCCGAAGGAGTCGCCAAGAGCAGCAACCGCTTCGGCGACCAACTGCTCAGCACCCTCGCCGGAGCCAACTCGCCCGGCGTCACCCGCCAGGGCATCCAGATGCTCAGCCAGGGCGGCGCCGTGCTCCTGGTCGTGCTGCTGGTCGCCTGCCTGATCTGGTGGTGGTGCCACGGCTGGCGGATCAAGGTCGAGATGGTCTGCGGCTACATCGCAGGCGTCACTCTCGGCCCGACCGCCGGACTCGCCGGCATCGCAGGCGTGATCATCGCTCCGATCTTCAACATCGGCGGGAACTGGATCGTGATCGGCCATGGCTGACGACGACTGGGAGCAGACCGTCACCCGGGCCTTCATCGGCACCCGGCAGACAGCCGGGCGTGTGCGCTGGATCTGGGAGAAGGAGGACGGCCGCAGACGCCTCGGCAGGATGGTCAGCCGCAGCCTTACGACCGCCTTCGGCCTCTGGTCCGCCTACGCCCTCGGCACGCACTGGCCGTGGGTCGGCGCGGCGGAGATCATCGCCCTGCTCTGCTACGGCCACGCCAAGGCGCGGCTGGAGGAGACGGAGTTGCCCGAGGCCGCCGAGGATGAGCAGGCCGAGGATGCCGCGCAGCCGGTCACCGCGCGCCCGATGCCGAGCCCGGCCGAGATCCGGCAGCTCCTCATCGACAGCGTGCGGCACCTCGCCGGAGAGCGGCAGGGCGTCCACCTCGACCAGCTGCACGCCGTCTGGTCCCTCGACGGCGACCTCGAAATGGACCTGTCCGAGTTCCGCCGCTGGGTTGAGGCTCACGGCGTGCCCGTGCGCGACTCCCTCAAGGCCTCCGGCAAGACCCGCATCGGCATCCACCTCTCGGACCTCCCTGCGAGTGCCGCCGAGACCCCTCCCCCGGTCGTCCCAGACGAGCTCCTCCAGGACTGGTAGTCGTCGCAGGTCAGCCCTAGAACTACCCCGTGAACTACCGGGTCAACTACCCCTCTCAACTACCCGAGGACTGCCCCGATGCTGACGACTCTTCGACGTCTCGCCGCCGCGCTGCACAACTTGGAGAATCGCGCCCAGTGCCCCGACTGCGGGTTCTGGTACGACCCGAACTATGGGCACGCCTGCACGCCGTGCTGACCTGCTAGCACCTATGTGCTTGCGTGTGATCATGTGTTGTGTCACGCTGCTGCCAGCACCACCAGTGCGCCCACGTCACAAAGGCCCGACCACACCGGTCGGGCCTTTCGCATACCCGGCTGCGGCGCGGACCGCCGATGCAGCGTCCGGACGGCGCAGGAGCACGCACCCTGCCCGCGCCGCAGCCGATCTCCACGGAGGTGACCATGGCCACGGACGGCATGCTCTCAACTCGCGAAGTCGCCGACCTCTGCCGCGTCACCACCGCCGCGGTCCGCCAGTGGCGGAGGCGTGGCCACATCACCGCTGACGGCCTGGACGAACGCGGCCGGCCGCTCTACCGCCAGCTCACCGCCGCCCGCGCCGAGGCGAAGACCCGCAGCAAAGCCGGACGACTCGTCAGCGTGGCTCCCATCCCTGCGGCTGCGGCTGCTGGGACCAGCCCTGCGGCGCAGGCGGCTGCGGTTGCCATTGCTGCTGCGGCACCGTCCCGTGCGCGTACTGCGGAGGCGGCATAACCGGCTGCTGCTGCGCCCGCTGGAACACACAGAACGCCGACGGGTGATCGCGCCGGTCCTCGACCCACGACACCTTGTCCAGCACCCACCCCGCGCGCTGGATCTTGTCCATCACCTCCGCGATCCCGTACAGCGCGGTGTTTCCGCTCATCTGGAACACGCCCTGGTTGATCCGGCACACGAAGACGTTGTTGCCATCGCGCAACGCCTTCGCCGCGTCCTCAGGCAAGCTCGACTTGCTCATCGGCACCCCCACCGATCGGCCGCCCCACTGACGGCAGTCTCGCCACGCTACCGACTGCAGGTCAGCACGTCAGCCGATCGGAGGTGACCGATGCCCCGACCGAAGCCGCGCCCCGTCACCGAAGCCGACCGCACCGAGATCCTCCGCCGCCACGGAGCAGGCGAGAGCCGCAACGCCATCGCCCGCGCCGTGGGCCGCTCCGGCGAGACCGTCTCCAAGGTGGTCGCCGCCAAGGGCCTCACCTTCGAGCGCGGACCCGAGGTCGCCGCAGCCACCGAGGCCAAGCTCACCGACCTCGCCGCCCGTCGCGCCAAGCTCGCCCTCGACCTCCAGTCCGACGCCGAACGCCTCCGCGAGCAACTCTGGAAGCCAGCCAAGGTCTACGCCTTCGGCGGCAAGGAGAACACCTACGAGCAGGTAATCCACCCGGAGCCGCCGTTCAGCGACAAGCGCGCGATCATGTCCACCGTCGCAACGGCGGTCGACCGCTCGCTGAAGCTGGAGCCGGTCAAGGACGAGAACGGCGCCGACGCCGTCGGCTCGCTGCTCGGCGGTCTGCTCGACCGGCTGCGGGCCGACCATGGCGACGGCTGAGGGGCTGCTCTCCCCGAAGCAAGCACAGTCCATCGCGCAGGCCGACGCATGGCTGAACATCTGGGAAGGCTCGGTCCGCTCCGGCAAGACGATCTCTTCGCTGCTCCGGTGGCTCATGTACGTGGCCACCGCACCGCGCGGCGGCGATCTCACCGTCACCGGCCGCACCTACGACACGGTCTCGCGCAACGTCTTCGGCCCGTTGATGGATCCGGCCGTCGTCGGCCCCCAGGTGGCCAAGCTGGTCAGCTACACCCGCGGCTCCAGCGTCGCCAGCATCCTCGGCCGGCAGATCGAAGTCATCACCGCCAACGACGCCCGCGCCGAGGGCAGGCTCCGCGGCCTCACCGGCGCCGGCGCCTACGTGGACGAGCTGACCCTCATGCCGAAGGACTTCTTCAGCAGGCTGGTCGACCGGCAGTCCATCGCAGGCGCAAAGATCTTTGCCACGACCAACCCCGACAACCCCGCCCACTGGGTCAAAAAGGACTGGCTCAACAGGGCACTTGAGCTGGGAATCCGCACCTGGCATTTCACCCTGGACGACAATCCGGCGCTCCCCGCCGAGTACGTCGCCCGCATGAAGCGCGCCTACACCGGGCTCTGGTACCGGCGGTACATCCTCGGCCACTGGGTCCAATCCGAAGGCGCCATCTACGAGGCGTTCGACGAGAAACGCCACGTCGTGCAGCAGTTGCCGCGCATCGACCGGTGGCTGTGCGACGCGATCGACTACGGCACCGTCAACCCCTTCTCCGACCTACTGATCGGACTCGGCACCGGGGCGGACGACGTCCAGCGGCTGTACGTGGTCAGCGAGTACCGGCACGACTCCCGGCAGGCGCGCCGCCAGATGACGGACGCCGAGTACAGCCAGGCCCGGCGCCGCTGGCTGGCCGGCACGCCGCACCCGCAGACCAACATCATCGGCGTGCAGCCGGAATGGACCGTGGTCGACCCCTCGGCCGCATCGTTCATCGAGCAGCTGTTCCGTGACCAGGTCGGCAACGTCACCCCCGCCGACAACTCCGTGATCGACGGCATCCGCGGCGTGGCCTCACTGTTCGCCGCGGACCGGCTGCACGTCCACGAGTCGTGCACCGGGCTCATCGATGAGCTGCCCGGCTACTCGTGGGACGACGCTGCAGCCGAAAAGGGCGAGGACAAGCCGATCAAGAAGGACGACCACAGCTGCGACGCCCTGCGCTACGGCACCCGCACCACCGAGGCCCTCTGGCGGCCCTACATCCCTCACCTGGAGGTGGCCGCCTGATGGCCGCAGTTGGACCGATCCGAGTGCCCGTGCACCTCCGGGTCAGCGAGATCGAATACGAGATCGGTCACCTGGAGATCGACGTGGACGCCACCCCGGTCCCCGGCGATCGGTACACCATCAGCGTCAGTGCCCGCTCTGATGACGTTCGGCCGCAACTGGCCGCGCTCCTGCGCTCCGCAGCCGCCCACATTGAGCAGGGGGTGAACGATGCCCCTGCCCACGAGTGACATGCTCTGGCCGCCAATCGACGGCGCCGCAGAGACCGACCTCAAGGACTGGTCCGCCTGGTACTCCGGTGACCCCGACATCCTCCAAGAGCGCTACTACCTGCGCGGCACCCGCGGCCCCCAGGACCGGCCGTCGCAGTACCGCAACGGCGTCCTCGGCCGCTTCGCCCGCTGGTGGTGGGGCCAGCCCACACCCTTCGGCGAGAAGCGCACCAAGCTGCACATCCCGCTGGCGGGCGACGTCGCCCGCACCAGCGCCGACCTGCTGTTCTCCGAACCGCCCAAGCTGTCGGTCGAGAAGACCAAGAACACCAAGGCACAGCAGCGCCTCGAAGACCTCATGAACAACGGCCTCCAGGCCACCCTGCTGGAAGGCGGGGAAGTCTGCGCCGGCCTCGGCGGCGCCTACATGCGCGTCGTCTGGGACGACAAGCTCCGCCGGAACTGCTGGATCGACATCGTTCACGCGGACTGCGCTGTGCCGACGTTCTCTTACGGCGACCTGGTCAGCGTCATCTTCTGGCGCATCCTCAGCATCGACGGCGCGACCGTCGTTCGGCACCTGGAATGCCGCGAGCCCGGCTTCATCCTGCACGGCGTCTACGTCGGCAGCCCCAGCCAGCTCGGCAAGCCCAAGCGCCTGACGGACTACCAGGAGACGAAGAACCTCCAGCCCGTCATCACCCTGCCCGCCGGGGTGATGACCGCCGAGTACGTCCCCAACGTCCGCCCGGCCCGCGGCTGGCGGCACATCCCCTCCATGGCCTACTGGGGCCAGAGTGATTTCCAGGGCGTCACCGGCATGATGGACGCCCTGGACGAGACGTACAGCTCGTGGCTGCGGGACATCCGGCTCGGCAAGGGCCGCGTGATCACCCCGAACAGCTACCTCCAGTCGCACGGCCCCGGCAAGGGCGCGAGCTGGGACGAGGACCGCGAGATCTACGCCGGGCTCGACATGCTGGTGCGACCCACCGACAGCGGATCCGGCCTGACGATCAACCAGTTCGCCATCCGTGTCCAGGAGCACTCCGACACCGCCAAGGCCCTGGTCGAACAGATCGTCCGGCAAGCCGGATACAGCGCCGCCACCTTCGGCGAGGCTGCCGACGGCCAGGCCATCACCGCGACGGAGATCCGCTCGCGCGAGCGCCGCTCCATGGTCACCCGGTCCCGCAAGGCCCTGTACTGGGGCTCGGCGATCCGCAACATCGCCGAGGCCCTGCTCGTGGTCGAGCGGTTCCTCTTCAAGACCGGCATCGACCCGGATCTGCCCGACATCGCGTTCCAGGATTCGATTTCCGAGGATCCGCAGACCATGGCGACCACTGCGAACCTGTTGGCCATGGCCGAGGCCGCGAGCATCGAGACCCGGGTGCGCCTGGTCAATCCGGACTGGGATGACGACGACGTTGCCGCCGAGGTGCTGCGCATCAAGGACGAGAAGACGGTGACGCTGTCCGACCCGACGCAGATCGGCAACGAGGGCCCGACGCCGTTCCCGCCCGGCCCCAACGCGCCGCCGGATCCGAACGCGCCGCCCGCCCCCGCCAACCCCACAGCGGACGCGCAGGACGACTGACCGGTAGGGGGCGAGTCGATGCCCGCCAGCCCAGACATGGCCTACGACCTCGCACGCGCGGTCGCCGTGCTGTACGAGGATGCCGAGCTGGCGCTCCTGGAGAAGCTCCGGCGGGCGCTCGCGGCCGGCATCGATTCACCGCACTGGGCCGAGCTCAAGTTCGCTGCGATCGGCAACCTTCGGGCTGCGGTGGAGGAGGTCTCCAATGCCCTGATGCAGGATGCGGACGGCGCGATTGGTCGAGCTGTGGCGGAGGCGTACCGGCGTGGCGGGCAGGCGGCTGTGGCCGAGCTCGGCGCGCTCCCGGAGGGCCTCCGCCATGCGGCCGCCCGAGCGTTGCCGAACGCCAGCACGGTGGACCGGCTGGCCGCGTCGGCGGTCGCCGATACGCGCCCGGTGTACGCGCGCATCACCCGGGCCGTCACCGACGCCTACCGCAACGTCATCAACCGCGCCTCATCGTCTGTGCTGCTCGGTGGCCTCACCCGACGGCAGGCGAGTCAGCGGGCGCTCGACCAGTTCGCCGATCAGGGCATCTCCGGCTTCACGGATTCCGCCGGCCGCAACTGGGAGATGGCCAGCTACGCCGAGATGGCCGTGCGCACGATCACGGGCCGCGCCGCGATCGAGGGCCACACGGACAGTCTGCTCGCCATCGGGCAACAGCTGGTCATCGTGTCCGATTCGCCGTTGGAGTGCCCGCTGTGCCGCCCGTGGGAGGGCGAAATCCTTGTGATCAACGGCGCCGACGGCCCGCAGACGCTGCGGCTCCCGGACATCGCCGCGCCGAGCAGGCTGTTCCGGCCGCCGCCTACCGTGCCTGTTCACGTCGCTGGCAGCCTCACCGAGGCGCGCGCGAGCGGGCTGTTCCATCCCAACTGTCGGCACTCGCTGTCCGCCTACCTGCCCGGCGTCACCACCCGGCCGCAGTCCCCGCCGCACCCGCAGGGCGCGACCTACGAGGACACCCAGGAGCAGCGGCGCCTGGAGCGCCAGGTGCGCGCCTGGAAGCGTCGCAGCGCCGTCGCCATGGACGACAGCTCACGGGCCAAGGCCAACGCGAAGGTCCGCGCCTATCAGGCCAGGATCCGGCAGCTCACCGCCGAGACCGGCCTCCGGCGCAAGTCGCAGCGCGAGCAGATCGGCGCCGCACGCTAGTCCTTAACGATCTCGCTGAGTATTTCGGAGACCACCCGATACATGTCGCGCGCAATCCCTAGGCCCACTCTCGCACCTGGGTTGCTGCCTTCGGGTAGGTCATCGATCTGCTCGTCAACGGTTGCGGCTCGCTCGTCGGCCTTCGCTTGGGCGCCCTTGATGCGTTCCAGCAGCTCGTCAGTGTTCATACCCGCGACTCATCCTTCCCGTGGATCGGCCCGGCTGCTGGCGCTGGGTACTGCGCCCCGCCCCGGTGCGCCCCGCCCCGAGAGGGTGATGTAGGCGTCGGCAAACGCCTTCGCACTCTCGCCCTCCGCTCCGTTGACGCTCTTCGCGGCGGCCTGGATCCCCCTGAGGATCTCCATCCTCGTTGCATCGATCAGCTGTTTTTCCTCATCTGAGATCGCCATATCTCGACGGTAGATCCGCTTCCGGCCCTCCGCGCGCCGACCCCACCGACGTCCGGCACCGCCCGCACGGGCACGCCGGGAAACCCGCACGGGAGAACCACCATGCAGCACTACAAGCACCCTCTGGCGACCCACGCCGCGATGACCGTGCTCGGCTACCGCCGCAACGGCGCACCGATCCACGCCATCGCGGGCGGCGCGACACCACCGGAGCCCACCCCGGTCGTCACCCCGCCGGTCGCTCCGCCAGTCATCACCCCGCCGGTACCCACGCCTCCGGTCGTCACCCCGCCGACTCCACCGGCGCCCGACAGCACCGACTGGAAGGCCGAAGCCCGCAAGTGGGAGGCCAGGGCCAAGGAGAACGGCACCGCGAAGACCGAGCTGGAGAAGATCCAGCAGGCCGCGATGACCGAGCAGGAGAAGGCAGTTGCCGCAGCCAAGGCAGAAGGCCGCACGGCCGCCGAGGCAGAGGCACGCACCGCCGCGGTTGAGCTCGCCGTCTTCCGCTCAGCCGCCAAGGCCGGAGCCGACCCCGAAGCCCTGCTCGACTCCCGGACCTTCCTCAACGCCCTCGCCGACGTCGACCCCAAGGACACCGCCGCGGTGACCAAGGCCATCAACGACGCCGTCAAGGCAAACCCCAAGCTCGCAGCCGCAGCCGCGGCCCCCGGCGCATCCGGTCCGCCGATCCCCGGCGGCCCCGATGGGCAGCGCACCCGACCAACCTCACTTGGCGCCGCACTCGGCGCCCACTACGGCCAGTAAGGCCAGTTCGGAGGATCCGATGCCCGTAACCCTTGCGCAGGCACAGATCAACTCGCAGAACGACATCGACTACGCCGTCATCGACAACCTGCGTCGCTACAGCTGGCTGTTCGACCAGATGGTTTGGGACGACGTCGTGACGCCGGGCACGGGCGGAGGATCCCTCACCTACGGCTACACCCGGCTGACCGCTGCGGCCCCGGCCGCCTTCCGTACGTACAACCAGGAGTTCCCGACCAACCAGGCCGCGCGGCAGCGTTACACCGTCGACCTGAAGCCCTTCGGCGGGGCTTTCAGCCTGGACCGCGTCCTTGCCGACCTCGGTTCTGCGGCCACCAACGAGCTGACGTTCCAGATGCAGCAGCTCCTCACCACCATCCCGGTCCGCCTGGGCCAGGAGATCATCCTCGGCGACACGGCCGTGGACGCGACCGGCTTCGACGGCCTGTCCAAGGCCCTGGTCGGCTCCACCACCGAGAAGTCCGCCGGGTACGTCTCCGGCAGCGCGGACTGGACCGCGGCCACCGTCAACACCCAGGCCCTGGCCAACTCCCGCCTGGACGAGTTCGACGACTTGCTGTCCACCGTCGTCCCGTCGCACACCGGCTCCGGCGACCAGGGCGCCCCCGGATCCCTGCCGCCCGGCCGCAAGGCCATCATCGGCAACACCAAGAGCATCACGCGCGTGCGTGCGCTCGCCCGCTGGGCCGCGCTCTACACCAACGCCAAGGACGACCTCGGCCGTCAGATCGAGATGTACGGCGACTGGGTGCTGGTCGACATCGGTGACCGCTACGACGGATCCTCGCCGATCATCCCCATCACCTCCGGTGGCCTGACCGACATCTACGCCGTCACCTTCGGCCTGGACGCCTTCCACGGCGCCGCTGTGGCCGGCCGCAGCCTGGTCCGCACCTGGCTGCCGAACTGGACCGTCGCCGGAGCCGTGAAGTCCGGCGAGGTCGAGATCGGCCCCCTGGCAGCCGTCCTGAAGAACACCAAGAGCAGCGCCGTACTCCGCGGCGTCAAGGTCCAGTGAGGCGACCATGACCACATTCCGAGTCACCACGCCCGTTCCCGGATTCACCGGCGACGTCGGCGCCATCAGCTTCGTCAAGGGCCACGCCTTCGTCAGCGACGACGACAACGACGCCGCGCTGATCTACTTCCGCGGTCAGGGCTACTTGGTGGAGGACATCGCCGACCTCCCCGCAGAGGAGACCGTCGGTGCGGGCGACGCCGCGCGCGTCACCGAACTGGAGGCCGAGAACGCCGACCTCAAGGCCCAGCTCGCCGCCGCCACCCCGTCCGACCCCGCGAAGGGAGCATCCAAGTGACGACCCTCGGCGCATACCGCGGCGTAGTCCGCAACGCCCTCGGCTACCTCAACGTCATCGACCGCCCCGACCCGGACAACGTGTTCCACCGGGCCAACCTGCCGCGCACCGGTGACGACGTCGCAGCGCTGACCTCCGGCGTGATGACCACGGTGCCGCTGTGGCTCAACGCCGGGGACACCGTCTCCAACCTGACGGCCATCTCCGGCGGGACCGCGGCCGTGACCCCCACGCACAGCTGGTTCGCGCTCCACAACCCGGCCGGGTCGACCCTGCTGGGCCAGACCGCGGACCAGGGTGCCGCCGCGTGGGCTGCGGACACCGTGAAGACCCTGGCCCTGGCCACCCCGGTGAAGATCACCGCCAGCGGCCTGTACCTGGTCGACATCATGGTCGCCGCAGCCACCGTGCCCACCCTGGTCGGCGCCACCGGTGCGCGGCCGTTCCTGACCGGCGAGGTCAACCTCGCGCAGACGTCCGGATCCGCCCTGACGACCACCGCGCCCGCCACCGTCGCCTCCCCGGCCTTCCAGCGGCAGGTCCCGCTGGTCGTCGCGACCTGAGAGGACCGTCATGCCTTCTCTGTCCAACCTTCAGCTCACCGTCGCGGCGATGGCCACGCTGTTCGGGCCGTCCGGCCTGGCCACCCCGCAGGCTGGGCTGGCCTTCTCGCAGATCACGCCGCTCGGCTCCGGCACCGGCGCGAACCAGGCCGACAAGATGTACGCCGCCACGCGGACGCTGGCGCTCTCCGCCGCGGAGGATCTCGACCTCGCTGGGACCCTCACCGATGCCTTTGGCGCCACGATCACCTTCGCCCGCATCAAGGCGATGATCTTCCGTGCGAGTGCGGCCAATACCAACAACGTGGTGGTGGGCAACGCAGCGGCGAACGGGTTCGTGAGCTGGTGCGGGGCCGCGACGCACACGGTTACCGTCCGCCCCGGCGGCACCTTCGCCCTGATCGCACCGGACGTCACCGCCTATGCGGTCACCCCGTCAACGGCCGACCTGCTGCACGTCCTCAACGGCGGTGCAGGCACCCCGGTCACCTACGACGTAGTGCTCATCGGCGCCAGCGTCTGACGGGAGGTGCCCCCATGGCCCGCGTCTACGCCACCGCCACGGACCTGGTCAATTACACCGGCAGCGCTGCACCGGACAGCGCGGACAACCTGCTCCAGCGGGCATCACGCCTGTTGGACGCCGACCTGTTCCGGCTGTACGTCTACGACGTCGACCCCATCACCGGCCTGCCGACGGACCCGGACGTCGCCGCAGCCATGCGCGACGCCGTGTGCGCGCAGGTCGACTGGTGGGATGAACTCGGCGACAGTAAGGGCGCGCTGGGCGCCGGTTGGGACGACGTCCAGATCGGCTCCGTCAAGCTCCAGCGGCGCTCCCCCACCGCGGTCGGTGCCTCGGCGTCGGCCGCCCGGGAGATCGCGCCGGAGGTCGGGGACGTGCTGCTCTCGGCCGAGCTGTCACCGCACGTCTTCCGCCTGGGGGTGGCTCGCTGGTGAGCCGCTTCCCGAAGACGCTGCTGCAGCATCGGATCACCATCGAGCCGTACTTGGGTGACAGCGCCTATGGGCCCAAGTACGGCCCGGCGGTGCCCGGGGTGCCCGCTTTCGTGGATGAGCAGACCAAGCGCGTGGCCGGCCCGAACGGGACACAGGTGACGTCCAGCTCGCAGGCGATCTGCGCGCTCGGCACCAACGCCCCGGCCCTGTCCCGGATCACGCTGGCGGACGGCACGGTGACCGCGGTCATCAACGCCCTGCGCCGCGACGGCGGAAACCTCGGCACACCGGATCACCTGGAACTCCAGCTGCAATAGGCCAATGGTGCGCCTACCAGAAGGATCGACGTATTTTCCCTGCCTTGCGGATCTGCTTGGCAAATACCTTTCCAGTGACAACGAGGTACACCCTGCCGTCAGACAAATGAAAGTCGATGTCGAGAATGCGCCTTGATGGGTTGTAGGCCCGCGACACCTTTTGGTGCCATCGGGTCACAGACTCAAGGGGCATCACTGCGACGTTGCTTCGAGAGTCCCGATATATGAGCCTCGCATCGGTGAGGACGAAGTCACCGTCAGGAATAAAGATGCTGTCAAGGACCTCTTCGGTGGTCGCGTCATCTGCCAGCGGAGGTGCCACACGATGGAGATCGCCTGCGCTACTTGCGAGTAGTGTCTCGCCGGGTTGCAGGTAGCTGTCGATGGCCTCAGCCCTCGCTGCCAGGTTCTGGGTGAGCATCAGCCTGGCCTCATCGCGCATGTCCATGCTTCTCCAATTTCCATCGAGGGACAGACCCATTAGTAGACCACCCAGAAGGACCCTTGAGGAGGCGCCTGGTGACCCAGTCCGGCAGCTTCAACTGGCAGGGCCGCGCGTGGCTGCGGAGTACGAAGCGCGCGTCGGCGCACGGCGTGCAGCTCGCCCTGGAGCACACCCTAGGTGTGGCCAACAAGCTGGTCCCGCTCGATGAGGGCACGCTGGAGCGATCCGGCAAGGTCACCATGGACGGCACCAACGCCGCCGGCACCATCTCCTACGACACCGTGTATGCCGTCCGCCAGCACGAAGAGCTGACCTGGAAGCACCTGCCCGGCAGGCAGGCCAAGTACCTTGAGCAGCCGCTCAATACCGAGCGCGCGGTCATGCTCGCCATCGTCGCCGAGACGATCAGGCGCGAGGGATTCCTCGGGGGTCGCCTTGGCTGATCTCCTGGACGGCCTCGCGCAGCACCTCATGGCCGCAGGCCTGGTCGAGTACGAGCCGACCGGCGTCACTGGGGACTGCTTCATCGAGACGATGCCGGCGGCCCCGGACTCTGCCGTGGTGCTGTCGCTGTACGGCGGCCAGCAGCCCGACAGCCGCCTCGGCTACGACTACACCAACTTGCAGGTCAGGGTGCGTGGGGACATTGACCCGCGCACTTCCCGCACTCGGGCGACCGCCCTCTACAACGAGCTGCAGGGCCTCGGCCCACTGACGTTGCCGGACGGCACGCTGCTGCTGTCCTGCAATGCGATCCAGACGCCGACGCTGATGGGCCAGGACGACCAGCGCCGGTTCGAGCACGTGACGAACTACGCGCTGGAGATCCGCTCGATCACCGCGCACCGCGTCTGACCCCCGATCACCCCGAGCCTGCCGCGTACGCGGACGGGCCATGAGCCATGCCCGGAGGAACCCCCATGGCCGCTACCAAGTACAACGCGCGCGACGTCATTTTCCAGATGCTCGACCCCGTTGGCGGTACATACGTGCAGATCAACGGGCTGAACACCTTCACCCGGGGCACGGACATGAAGGAGACCGATCTCACGACTTTTGCCAGCCAGGGCAACGAAGAGTCGGAGATCATGCAGCGCGGCAAGAACATGAAGCTGCAGGGCTTCCGCCTCAAGGACCCGGCGACCGGGGCGCTCGACCCGGGTCAGCTGCTGGTCGAGACCCTGGCCGACCAGGTCGGCGACGCCTCGATCGGCACATTCCGGTTCGCCGCTCCGGGCGATGCCAACTACGTGGTGTGGCAGGCGACCGCCGCCATGGGTGACGAGGGTGGCGGCGACAACGACAAGGTGTCGTGGTCCGTGACCCTGAAGCGCACCGGTGCGTCCGGCACGGCGGTCCGCCCGTGACCGAGCAGCACCAGTCCTGGGATGCGTTCTGGGCCGAGGTCCAGGGCTCGGCAGAGACCGAGGTCATCGCTGGCGTGACCGTCCGCGTGCCTGTCGACGTGTCCATGGACTTCGAACAGCGCCTGAAGCGGTTCCAGGACTCCGACCGCGAGGAAGACGTCGCCGTCCTGGTCAACGAGTTGTTCGGCGAGGACGTCTACCAGCAGTGGTTGGACGGAGGGATGACCGCCCGCGGCTTCCTGACCGCCCTCGGTTGGGGCATCGCCCGGGCCAAGGGCCACGACCTGACGTTCCGCGAGGCATACGAACTCATGCAGCGGGCCGAGGGAAACCCACAAGCGCCGAACCGGGAGCAGAGGCGAGCCGCACAGAACGGGCGGTCCGGCGCTGGTGGTGGGCAGTCGAAGCGGACTTCCGCCGGGAGTACCGGCTCGCGCCGAAGGCGATAGCCGCCCTATCCGTGCGGAGCTTCTACGTGCTGCTCGGCGGGCTGTCCGCTGACTCCGTCTGGCGGCAGATGGCCGGGGACGAAATCTCCGTCGTGGACGACCCCGACAAGATCGCGGGCGCATTGCACAGCTGACCAGAGAGGTGGTGGTCGGCAATGAGCATGACCGTCGGCGAATTGGTGGCCACGTTCGACCTGGACGACAGCGGGGCCGCGGCCGGCATCTCCCGGGCAGAGCTGGCGGTCGCCGGGTTGCGGCGCGACATCAACGGGACCCTGCGGAACACGCAGGGCGATGTCATCCGGCAGTCGGCCCAGATCGGGCAGGCCATCGGCGCCGGCATCCGCACCAACCTGGATGCGTCGCTGGCCGATCTGCACCCGCAGATCGCGGTCGACGCCAACAGCCGCCCCGCCGATGCCGACGTGGCCCGGCTGGTGGACCGCATCCGGCGGCTGTCCGCCACGATCGACGTCGACGCCCCGGTGGAGGGCGTCGACCGGGAGATCACGGAGATCCGCGCCGGACTCCAGTCCCTCGTTGACTCGCACCCGGACATCCGGGTGCAGACCAACGCGGCCGACGCGCTGGTGACCCTGGAGACGACTCGGCGCGCGGTCGCCGACCTCGACCACGCCCGCGCCAACGTCCAGATCAACACCAACGCTCCAACGGCCGTCGCCGGCCTGGTGGCTGTTGCTGCGGCTGAGCGTGACGTCGGCAACAACGACGGGCCGGGCAGGGCGTCCTCAGCCCTCGGGATGCTGGCCAGTGCGCTCTCCGCCGTCGGCGGCATGGCCACCTCGATGACCGGCATGATCGTGGGCGCGACGCCTGCGATCGCTGGCCTGATCAGCGCACTGGTCAACATCGTCCCCGCGGCTGCGGTTGCGACCACGGCGGTGCTGGCGGTCGCCCAGGCCGGGGCCGCCATCAAGATCGGCGCAGCGGGTATCGGCTCGGCGCTCAAGGCCGCCTTCGCCGACACCAGCAGCTCCGCCGGAGCCGCAGCCAACTCCGCCCAGAAGCTCGCGGACGCCCAGCGCGCCGTCCGGGACGCAACCGCGCAGGCTGCCGTCGCCAACGCCGCGGCGGCGCGCACGGTCACCAGCGCCGAACGCGCCCTGACCGATGCCCAGATCCAGGCGACGCAGGCCCAGAAGGCCCTCAACGCCGCCCGGGTGCAGGCGGCGCGTGATCTCCAGGACCAGAACAACAACCTGATCGACGCCCAGCAGGCACAGCGTCAGGCCGTCCTGGACGTCCAGGACGCGCTCGCCCAGCTCAACGGCGACCGGATGAAGGGCGGCGCGGTCACCGCCGAGCAGATCCAGAAGGACCAGCTCGCCTACGACCAGGCCCAGCAGCACCTGAAAGAGCAGGGCATCACGGTCCAGCGGCTCCAGTCGGACACTGCGGCGGCGAACAAGGCCGGGGTGAACGGCTCGGCCGCAGTGGTCTCCGCGCAGTCCCAGGTTGCCAAGTCGCAGCAGAACATCCGGGACCAGGTCCAGGCTGTGCAGCTCGCGCAGCAGGCCATGGCCCGCACGGCACAGCAGGGCCTGGAGTCGATTCAGAAGGCCCAGGAAGCCCTTCGGCAGTCCATGATCAGCAGCGGCGGGGCTGCCAACGCGCTCGCGACCGCCATGTCCAAGTTGGCCCCGTCGGCGCAGGCGTTCGTGCGCGAGGTCATCGCCCTCAAACCGGCCTGGCACAGCCTCCAGTTGGACGTCCAGCAGCGCCTGTTCCTCGGCCTGGCGGGGGCCCTGGCCTCGACAGCCACGTCCGTACTGCCCGTCCTGCGCGCCAACCTCGTCTCCTCCGCCGGGGCCATGAACGCCATGGGCCTCGGCGTCCTCAGCGCTGCCCGGAACCTGGCCAGCTCCGGTGTCCTGGGACAGGCCATGGGCAGCGCTTCGGCCGGCCTGCATAACCTGGTCGGCATCCCCGGCCTGGTAGTCACGGCCTTCGGGCAGCTGGCTGCCGCGGCCGGGCCGACGTTCCAGAAGCTCACCGCCTCGGTGGCCTCCGGCGCGGCCTCGATCGGCGCATCCCTGGGCAAGGCGTTCGCCTCGGGCGGTCTCCAGACCGCGATCAGCGATGCCGTGTCACTGATCAAGGAACTGATCAGCGTCGGCGTCAACGTCGGCTCGATCCTCATGAGCGTCTTCAAGGCGACCTCGGCGAGCGGCGGCTCGTTCCTGGACGTCCTCAAGACGATCAGCGGCACCCTGGCGAAGGCCTTCGCCAGCCCGGCCGTCCTGTCCGCGCTCAAGGCGTTGTTCGGCGTGATGAACGCGCTGGCCACGCAGGCTGCTCCGCTGCTCATGTCCGCCCTCGGCGTCATCGCACCGGTGCTCACTGCCCTGGGTCCACCGGTCCAGACGCTGATCGCCGCACTGGGTGCCGGGCTGTCGCCGATCATCGCCGCCCTGGGTCCGGTGCTGCTGGCTGCGGCTCAGGCCGTGGGTCAACTCCTAGTCGCTGTAGCCCCGTTGCTGCCGATAGCCGGTCGCCTGATCGGCCTGCTGGCTGCTGGGCTGACCCCGATTCTCGCCGGAGTCGGAACGATCTTCCGTCAACTGGCCCCGCTGGTAGCGGCCTTGGGCGGCGCGCTCATGTCGTTGCTGGCGCCGATCCTGGCCCAGCTGCCGACGATCATCACGCCCCTGGTGACGATCATCACGACGCTGACCGGCGCCCTGCTCCCCGTGCTGACTCAGCTGGTCGTCGCCCTGTCCCCCAGTCTGGGCATCCTGTCCGGGACGTTCGCCGCGCTGCTCGTGGCCGTGGCCCCAGTGATTCAGCAGCTGGCCGTGCTGATCGGCAAGGGCCTGTCCGTGCTGGTCCCGATCATCACGCCGGTCATCGGCATCGTCGGCAAGCTGGCGACGATCTTGTCCGGCACCCTGGCCAAATACATCTCGGGTGTGATCATTCCCGCGATTTCGGCCCTGGCCGCGCTCCTGCAAGGCCACTTCTCGCAGGCCCTCGGCTACGTCAAGCAAGCCATCTCCGGTTGGATCAGCTTCCTGGCCAGCATCTTCGTTGCCCTCCCGGCGCGAATCGTGGCGTGGATGCAGCCCGCGATCACGTGGATGCGCAACCTGCCGTCCATGCTGCTGCACGCCCTCGGCGACCTCGGCAGCCTGCTGCTGGGGGCTGGCGGCTCCATCATCAAGGGCTTCATCCACGGGATCGAGCAAGGATTCGATGACGTCAAGAACACCCTGTCGTCACTGACGAACCTGCTGCCGAGCTGGAAGGGTCCGCCAGCCACAGACGCCAAGATCCTGTCCGCCAATGGCGCCTTGGTGCTGCGCGGCTTCATGGCCGGCATCGACTCGCAGGTACCCGCGCTGCACAAGCAGCTCGGCGGCATCACCGCGGGCCTGCCGGGTCTGACGCCGGGTCTGCTGGGCCGCGGCGGCTCGGTGGGTGGCAACGTCGCCCGGTCCGGCGGCTCGGCCGCTGCGTCGCAGCCGATGCACGTCCACCTGTCCATCGGCGACAAGGTGCTCGGCGAGATCGTGCTCGACCCCATCCGCAAGACGGTCAAGAGCCTGGGGGGCAACGTCCAAGCGGCCCTCGGCGTGGCCGGGAGGGGATGAGCATGGGCACCATCCCCGTCAAGGTCGAACTGGCCGTCGGCAGCGCCTGGGTGGACATCACCAACGACATCCTGCTGCGCGACCTCATCGCCATCAGCCGGGGCCAGTCCGCGCAGGGATCCACCACGGACCCCGCACGGCTGGCCCTGTCCATCCGCAACAAGCTCGGCAAGTACTCGCCGAAGAACCCGGTGGGGCCCTACTTCGGGCAGTTCGGGCGCAACAGCCAGATGCGGGTTTCGCTTCCGTCGACCGACCTCCGCCTGCACCTGCCCGGCGGGGCGGCCGACGGCGCATCCACACCCGACACCGCAGCGCTGCACATCACCGGTGACCTGGACCTGCGCTGCGAGTTGGCCGGACAGTGGTACACCTCCGGCCACACCATGCTCATGTCCCGCTGGAACCGGAACGCCAGTCAGCGCTGCTGGCAGCTGACCCTTGGCAACGGGTCGCTCATCCTCAACTGGTCCACGGACGGCGTGGCCAGCAACGGCGTGCAGCTCGCCCTGCCGGCGACGATGCCCCGCCACGCCGCAGTCCGAGTCACTCTGCAGGTCAACAACGGCTCCGGCGGCTGGACGGCCTCGCTCTACTGGGCCACGTCCCTCGCCGGCCCGTGGACGCTCGCCAGCACCTCCGTTACCACCGGCGGCACAACCTCGGTGTTCGCCGGAACGGCCAACCTGCGCATCGGCAACAGCGACTCCTCCCTCAGCACGACGCCCTACATCGGTGACGTCTACGGCGCCGAGGTGCGCAACGGCATCGCCGGCACCCTGGTCGCCAACCCGATCTTCAGCGCGCAGGCCGCGGGCACGACCTCGTTCACGGACGGCTCCGGCCTGCCGTGGACGATCGGCGGCTGGGGCGAGATCACCACCCGCATGACCCGCGTGGTCGCCGAGGTGGCGGAGTGGCCCTCGCGCTGGGTGGCGTCCGGCACGGACGTGTGGGTGCCCGTGGCGGGTGCCGGCATCCTGCGGCGCCTCCGCCAGGGCTCAACACCCCTGCGCTCGGCGGTCTGCCGCGATATGACGGCACCGAGCCGTACCCAGGTGGTGGCGTACTGGCCGATGGAGGATGGCGCCCAGGCCACCAGCATTGCGTCCGCCCTGCCCGGAGCCCCGGCAATGACCATCGCGGGGGCGATCTCGCCGGCGCAGTACACCGGCTGGGCCGCATCCGATGCCCTGCCCACCATGAACACCGGCGTCCTGACCGGCACCGTGCCGACCTACACGGATACCGGCACGATCTACGCCCGAATGTTCCTGTGCGCCGCCTCGGCGGGAGTACCAGGCGTGCAGCGTCTCCTGAGCATCACCAACAGGGGCACAGCGGCCCTGTGGACGATCCTGCTGGACACGGCTGGACTGCTGTACCTGCGGGCCTACTCCAGCATCGGCACCCTGCTCACGGACACTGGCGGCGTCTCCTACGGCGTCGTCAACGGCACTCAGCTGCTGCTCGACCTGCGGCTGTCGAACAACAGCACAGGCGGCGTCGACTGGTCCCTGTACGCGATCAACATCGCCACGTCGACCCTCGGTGTCACCAACGGCTCGGTGTTCACGGGCACGCTGGCCAGCGCCACCCTCGGGGTGGCGACGACGGTCCGTGTCGCCGAGGATGCCGCGCTCGGCGACACCGCGGTGGGCCACCTGTCCATCGCCAGCAGCTCGGACGCCTACACCAACTCCAACAGCGCCATCGTCGGCTGGGCCGGCGAGCAGGCTGTGGACCGGATCGCACGGCTCTGCGCCGAGGAACAGATCCCGATGCTGGCCACCAGCGCCCCCGGCGCCAGCGCAGCACTCGGTCCGCAGGGCATCGACAACTTCATGTCGCTCCTCCAGGCCGCGGCCGACGCCGACATGGGGATCCTGTACGAGCAGCGCGAACAGATCGGCCTGGCGTACCGCAGCTGCTCCACGGCCTACAACCAGGCTGCCGCGCTGACGCTCGACTACACGCAGCCCGGTATCGCGCCGCCACTGGAACCCACCGACGACGACGCGAATCTGAAGAACGACATGACCGTGACGCGCAGCGGCGGCAGTTGGGCGCGGGTGCAGCAGAAGACCGGGCCCCTGTCGATCGCGCCGCCGTTCGCCGGGGTCGGGCCGTATGACGACTCGAAGACCTTGAGCCTGTTCACGGATGCGCAGGCCCTGGACGCCGCCGGATGGCTTGTGCACCTGGGTACGTGGGATGAGTCCCGGTATCCGAGTGTGCCGGTCAACATGCAGCGCCTGGGGGCTACTCAGCAGGCTCAGGCGGCGTCGCTGGACTGCTGGGACGGCCTCGCCATCACCAATCTCCCGTCTTGGGAGGGCGTTGGTGCGATCTCCCAGCAGGTGCTTGGCTACTCGGAGACCGTCGGCTCGATCACCTGGGACATGGTCTTCAACGCCACTCCGTCCGGCCCGTGGATCGTGGGAGTACTTGACGATCTGCTGCTGGGGCGCGGGGATACGGACGGCAGCACCCTGCAGTCGGGCATCACGGCGGCGGCCACCTCGATGTCTGTGGCGACGCCTTCCGGGCTGCTCTGGACGACGGATCCGACGGAGTTGCCGTTCGATGTGATGGTCGGTGGCGAGCAGATGACCGTGACGACCGTCGGCCACAACCTGAGCGGCAACCCGTTCCTGCTCACGGATGCTTCGGGCTGGTCGCCGAGCAACGCGACGATCGCCCGGACGACGGCGTTCGTGCCGCCGGTCTCCCGCGCAGTGGCGTCGCTGCTGGTGACGCCGAACGGCACCTCGGCGTCGGGCGGAGTCGGTGGAGCGCTGACGGGTGTCGGCTCGCTGACTCCAGGCGCGACCTATACGGCGTCCTGCTGGGTCCTGAGTCCTGGCGGCTGGTCTGACCTGCGCGCGTGCGTCGACTGGTACGACGCCAGCGGCGTGTTCCTGTCCAGCGGTCTGGGTTCCGCCACGGTGGTTGCCGCCGGCACCTGGACGATGCTGCAGCAGGTCCTCACGGCCCCGGCTTCCACGTCGCAGGCCGGACCGCGGTTCCGCTTCGGCAGCACGCCCGCATCGTCGGCCATCGCCTATGTCTCCGCGATCCGCCTGGTGCCCACCAGCACCAACGCGACGAGCCCACAGCAGATGGATGTGACCCGGGCGGTCAACGGAATCGTCAAGCCGCAGGCCGCAGGCACCGATGTGCGCCTCTATCAGCCCGCCATTACCTCCTACTGACGGGGACTCATGAGTTCAATTTCGCCAGCGAGTGCCTGGTCTGCCGGTCAGCGAATTCTGGCTTCGCTCCTCAATGTGATGGTCACGGCCATCAATTTTCTGCTGGCCCGGCCTGCCGCATCACTCACGCAAACCGCTGTGCAGGGTCTCACCAGTAGTGCAGTCACCGCCCTGATTTGGCCGACGCCGACCCTGGACACGACGGGCATGTGGGCGTCTGGCCAGCCGACGCGGCTCACGCCGCAGCGGGCTGGCTACTACAGCATCACGGTGACCGCGGGTTTCGTCCCCAATGCGACCGGGGCCCGGATGGCGGAGATCTGCCGTAACGGGTCGGCAAACATCATCAAACAGGTCAGCGTTGCGACTTCCGGATCGGCCTTCAATACCGTCATTCAAGTAGTCGCGCCGATGGTGTATTTCAACGGGACCACGGATTACGTAGAGGCCTACGTCGACCAGAATTCCGGCACCACTCCGCTGAATACCGTGCCCGCTTTCACCACCTTCGAAGCCAGGTGGGAAAGCAACTAAGACCACCCGCCGCCCCGGACCGAATGGCCTGGGGTTTTTTCATGCCCAGCCACAAGAGGGAGCACCATGCGTCAGCCCATCACGTTCCGCGGCGGCCGTCGCCCGCACGACGACAACCGCCCCCACATCAAGCTCGCCGACGTCCTCGACAGCAAGCTGCCGCCCCCGCCCGCAAGTTCGGACTGGCTGTCCGACGTACCGCCGTATGGCTGGGGGATGCTCGGCAACGACCAGCTCGGCGACTGCACGGTGGCCGGCGTCGGCCACAAGCGCATCGGCGACGTCTGGTCCAACCAGGGCACCCTGCTGGAGGTGACCACGGCCGAGGTCGTCTCGTTCTACGAGAACTTCGGCTACCGGCCGGGCGACCCCAACTCGGATCAGGGCGCGGTCTGCCAGACCGTGCTGGAGACCTGGCAGAAGCTCGGCTTCCTCGGCGAGAAGCCGCTCGCGTTCGCCAAGGTCAACGTCCGGTCCAAGGTGGAGGTCGAGCGGGCCATCAGCGCCTTCGGTCAGCTGTACTGCGGGTTCGAGGTGCCGGAGTCCGCCATGCAGCAGTTCAACGCTGGCGAGCCGTGGACCGTGGCGCCGGGGTCGCCGATCGAGGGCGGGCACTGCGTCACTGTCGGGGGCTACGACGCGGACGGGCTCAAGGCCGTCACGTGGGGTGCCGTGCAGGCGATGAGCTGGGAGTTCTTCCGTAAGTACTTCAGCGAGGCGTGGGTCATCGTCAGCGCTGACGACTTCGACCCGCACACCGGCAAGAACAAGCTGGGCCTGGACGCGACCGCCCTTGCGGCGGCGTACCGGGCCGTGACCGGCCGCCGCCTCGGCGCCGGAACGGAGAGCTGATCATGACCACTGCACAGTGGCGCACCCTGGTCGACCACGTCGAGTCGATCCCTGAGCGCATCTACGAGACGTGGGTGTCCGGCGAAGGCTGGGACAACCGCACGCAGTTCGGCAAGGAGTACGGCTGGGACGGCGTGTCCTGGTGCATGGAGTTCGACTGGGACATGTTCCACGACGTCGGCCTGGACGCCATCGTGCCCAAGACCGCCAGCGTCGGGGTCATGGCGGACTGGGCCAAGGCGCACGGCCAGTGGAGCGAGTACCCGAGTATCGGCGCCCTGGTGGACTTCGGCAACGGCGCGCACACCGAGATCGTCATCGGCTTCGACGCCACCAACGTCTACACCAAGGGCGGCAACTCGCTGGAGACCGGCGCGGTCGACAACGGCCAGGGCAACGGCGTCTGGTCGCACTCCCACGCCCGGGCGGACTCCTACGTGACCGGCTACATGGCGCCGCGGTTCCCGGACGGCCAGTGCCCGCCGACCGCCGACCCCAAGGACCCTCGCGGCGGCACCGCAGTGACGTCCTGGCGTTGGTCGCCCGCACCGTCCCCGACCGTCAGCGTGTCGCTGGCCAACGTCATCGCCGCGGCGAAGCACGACCCGGCCGCGCCGCAGGGGTCCGCGCTGCACCGCGCCGACTGCCTGCCGGTCGAGAAGGCGCTCCAGGCCGAGGTGCTACTCGCCAGCCAGTGGGTGGACGGCAGCTTCGGCAGCCTGACGGTGTCCGCCTATGCGGCGTGGCAGCGGCGCTGTGGCTACTCCGGTGCCGACGCCAACGGTATCCCCGGCAGCGCGAGCCTGATCAAGCTCGGCAGTAAGCACGGCTTCACCGTCCACTGACCGCCGCCCCAACTCCTTCTGGATGATCGGATGTCCCATGCAGCCCACTCTTGATCTCGCATACTGGCTCGGCCTGGTCACCGCGGTGATCCTGCCGGTCCTGGTCGGCCTGGTCACCACGAAGGTGACCAGCTCCGGCATCAAGGCCGTGCTCCTGCTCGCGCTCTCCACTGCGAACGGCTTCGTTCTGGAGGTGGCCGATCACCCGAGCGGCTTCCGCCTCGGCACGGCGGCCATCCTCTCCGTGGTTACCTTCGGCACCGGTGTGCTCAGCCACTTCGGACTCTGGAAGCCCGTCGGGCTCAGCGCCAGGCTTCAGGCGTTCTGGTCACGCCAGCCGGCCGCGCCCGCCGGTTCGGCCTGATGGGGACGCCAGCCCAGGCGCCCACCACTGTTGATCTCCTGGTCGTACTCACCAGGGTTGAGACGAAGCTCGACAGCGCTGGGGCTGGCCTGGCCGACCATGAGCAGCGCCTCCGCACGCTGGAGCAGGCAGCGGTGACCAGTACGGAGCTGGCGCCGCTCCGGTCCGATGTCGAGTCGCTGAAGCGGGCCCGATGGCCTCTGCCTGCCCTTGGGGCACTGTGCGGGATCGGCGGCCTGGTGTCGGTGTGGTGGCAGTCGACCGGCCGATGAGTTCAACCCCTCGCCCCCGTCTGGCTTCGGCCGGGCGGGGGCGATTCGTCATGCCTGCGGTGCGGGGCGGTGGCCGTACTCGCTGACCCACCTGGAGCCGAGCAGCACGATGTCGGCGACCTCCACCGGGCGCGCCGTGGCCTGGTCGAAGTACGTGCGATCGATGGCCAGCACGGGCGCGGCTGGCGGACAGCCGAGCTGCTGGGCCTCGGCCCGGGTGGCTGCGCGGGCACGGACCCGTTCGACCGGCACCCCGACGTTGATGCCGATCACGGCCATGCGGTCAGCGACGCCAATGCCGGCATAGGGGCCAGCCTCGGGCAGCGCGACCAGTGAGGCACCAGTTACGTCCAGCGGCTCCCAGGATTCGGCGAGCTGCACCGGCTCGCCGTTGGCCAGGTAGGTGTATCGGGTGTGCATGACGCCGTCGCCGACAGGGATTTCGAGGCGCGCTGCCACAGACTCATCGGCGCGGGCGGTCGAACTCTCGTGCCGCCAGGTGCCCTCCACTCCCTGCTCAGCGAGCAGCTGCGCGACGGGCGAGCCCTCACCGGGCTGGACGCGCTGGCGACGGAACATGACCGTCGGCGGCTCCTGGCTGCGGACGAAGTGCCCTGACCCGGCACGGGAGATGACGAGGCCTTCGTCTACGAGCACAGCGTAGGCGCGCTGTCCGACGGTGCCGCTGTAGCCGGTCTCTGCGGTGATCTCGGTGAGGGAGGGGAGGCGCGCGCCGGGTGGGAGTGCGCCGGTAGCAATCCGGCTGCGCAGCGCGTCGGCGACCTGGAGGTACGGCGGGGTCGTCTCTGCGTCGGTCACTCGTACTCCCTAGCACGGCCTGGTGGTGATGACAGAGTATCGACCCTGGGGTTACTGTATTGGCACAGTTACACCGTGCTAGCAGGGGGTGGAGATGCAGCTCAGTGCGCGCGCTGATCGGTTACGTGCCGCGATCGAGGGCGCCGCAGGGGTCGAGCCGGACGTGGAAACGGTCGGACCGGCTCGGGTGCGCATCTCCGCCCCCATCCCCGAGGAGTGCACCATCGCGGCGTTCCGAGCCGCCCTGGCGGTGGTCCAGCGCGGCGATGACTGGGGCAGCGGCGGTGAGACCGGTGCTGTCGTGCTGTGGGCCGAAGTCCAAGAACCGAAGGGGCAGTCATGACCGACAGCAGATACCTCTCCCCTGAGGTGCTGCAGCAGCTGAACGCCCTGATATGGATCGAGGGCACCTGTCACATCTGCCCGGCCGCCTATCAGCCGGCCGATGGACGCGTGACGGAGGTGGAGGACGAGGGCTATCCGAACGCCCCGGTGTCGCGCTACTGCCGCCGCTGCATGGGCTGGCGCCTGCAGGCGGAGTTGGATCGGCCGGCGGTCGCGCAGGAGGTCGGCGCGATCATCGCGAAGGGGGATGCAGCCAGGCTGCTGCGGGCGCTTCGCGAGGGGGCGCGCGAGTGAGGTGCGCGTGATGCTCGCGTTCGCCCCTGTGCGCCGATTCATAGCCGTCTCACAGCCAACTTGGCCTCGACACAGGGGACATGGGGTCGTCTTGAGAAAAGCTTGCGCAATACACGGAAACTCTTGAGACGATCACCCAAGGCGCACTACCCCGAAGCGGAGGGCCGCCTCTATGATCGCTCGTATGTTCGAATTCATATGCGAGTGACCCCGTGCCGCCGCCGCAGTGGGAGCGCTCCTAGACCCGAGCCCGCCCGGACGTCGCTCGTCATCCGTTGACCGCTGGCCCGCTCCACCCCGCCGCACCGCCGCGGCCCCGAGCGCGTGCCTCGGTAGTCCTCCCCCCCGGGCGACACCGCGGTGCGCAGGCCGAGCCTCTACCCTCACCCGGTAGGGGCTCGGTCCGTATATCGCGAGTGCCGGGGAAGACATCCGCGACTCGGCGGAGCGTGTGGCCGCCGACCACACATCTGACTGAGGACATCGCCCGACAGAGGATGACATCGGATCACGTCGGATGCTCATGCCCTGATAGGGACGTTTCCGCAGGTCAAGATATGTTCAAACTTCGGGTTCAAGTCCCGTCACTCACCCCATGGGCCGCAGCCCCTGACCTCGCAAGAGGTCAGGGGCTGCGGTTTTTCTCACTCCTACGGGCCGTCAGTTGTCCTTGGACTGCGGCTCCTGCGGCTCACCGCTCGCGAACGGGTGACCGCTCTCCAGCTCCAGATCCGCCACGTCGGCCTCCGGGATCTCCGGCACCGGCGGCACACTGCCGTTCAGTTGCTCCGTCAGATCCTTCTCCACCAGGGCTGCCGCTGCGGCGGCGGCCGCCCTCGCGGCCTCGGAGACCAGCGGCGGGGACTTGGAGGAGTCGGGAGTCGCGCCGTCCAGAAAGCGGAGCAGCTCCACCGGGAAGGGCAGCACCAGAGTGGAGTTCTTCTCCGCGGCGACCTCCACCACCGTCTGCAGCAGACGCAGTTGCAGGGCGGCCGGGGTGCTGCTCATGATCGCTGCCGCGTCGGACAGCTTCCGGGACGCCTGGAACTCGCCGTCGGCTGTGATGATGCGTGCCCTGCGCTCACGTTCCGCCTCGGCCTGCCGTGACATCGAGCGCTTCATCGACTCGGGGAGCGCCACGTCCTTGATCTCCACCCGGTCGATGTGGATGCCCCAGCCCGCGGCCGGGCTGTCGATCATCAGTTCCAGGCCCTGGTTCAACGGCTCGCGGTTGGTGAGCAGGTCGTCCAGCTCGCTCTTGCCGATGATCGAGCGCAGCGAGGTCTGTGCCACCTGGGACATGGCGAAGGTGTAGTTCTGTACGTTGACCGTGGCCAGGATCGGGTCCTCGACCTTGAAGTAGACGACCGCGTCGACCCGCACGGTGACGTTGTCCCGGGTGATCCCCTCCTGGGCCGGGATCGGCATCGTGATGATCTGGACGTTGACCTTGCGGAGCCGGTCGGCGACCGGCACCAGCAGGGTGATCCCGGGCTGCCGGATCGCCCGGCGGACCCGCCCGAAACGGAAGACGACCCCTCGTTCGACCTGCTGAACCACCCGGACGCCGGTGGCCAGCCACAGCGCCCCTGCCCCGAGCACACCGAGCAGTACATCCACCACGATCATCGCGGTCACCCCATGTCGACAAGAGGAAGGCGCTCACAGAGAGCCACACTCCACGCTACTCGCCGGTCGTCCCGGCCGGAACAGGCCGACCGCAGCAGTGCCCGCGGAGCCGTGCAGGACAAGGGCCGCGCCCGCGTTCAGGCGGACTCGCGGCGGATCAGTTCGGTGGTCAGGATGATCTGCCGGTGCGTCCTGCTCGGGGCCGCGATCTCCTCCAGCAGCAGCCTGGCCATGGCCCGGCCCATCTCCTCGCTGGGCTGGCGCACGGTGGTCATCGCCGGATCGGTGTGCCGGGCCACCGCCGAGTCGTCGAAGCCGACCACGGCCACGTCCTCAGGGATGCGCCGACCGGACTGGCGCAGCACCCGCATGGCTCCGGCGGCCATCAGGTCCGAGGCCCCGAACACCGCGTCCAGCTCCGGTCGGCGGTCCAGCAGCTGCTGCATCGCGCGAGCGCCGGACTCCTCGCTGTAGTCGCCCTGCCCGAGCAGCGTCTCGTCCTCCGGCAGGCCCGCCTCCTCCAGGGCCCGCCGGTAACCGTCCAGACGGCTGCGCGCCCCTTCCATGTCCAGCGGCCCGGTGATGGTGGCGATCCGGGTGCGGCCGAGGCCGGCCAGGTGCCGCACCGCGGCCCAGGCGCCGCCGAAGTTGTCCGGGTTGACGTAGCTCAGCGACTCCAGTTCGGAGCGCCGGCCGCCGAGGACGGCCGGCAGGCCGGTGCGTTCGAGCAGGTCGACCAGCGGGTCCTCGGAGTGCACCGAGACCATCAGCACGCCGTCCACCCGGTGGCCGCTGAGATAGGCGGCGAGCCGTTCGCGCTCCTGCGCGGTGCGGACCAGGATGAGCAGCAACTGCATCTCGGTGTCCGAGAGTTCGCTGGCGACACCGCGGATGATCTCGGCGAAGAAGGGCTCGGAGGCGAGCCTGGTCTCGGTCTCCGGGATGACCAGGGCGATCGCGTCGGTGCGGCTGGTGACCAGGGTCCGGGCGGCCCGGTTGGGTACGTAGCCGAGCTCGGCGATGGCGCGCTCGACGACGGCGCGGGCCTGGTCGCTGACCCCGGGGGCACCGTTCACCACGCGGGAGACGGTGCCGCGGCCGACACCGGCCAGCTGGGCGACGGCCTCCAGGGTGGGCCTGGCCGGTCCCCGGCGCGCGGGCCTCTCGCCGACGTGGGTCATGGTGCGTCCTCCGTTCCGCTCTGTTCGCGTCGCACACTAGTCCCTGAGCTCGCACGGAATCAGTCCCTGAGGACGGGAGCGGAGGCCGACGTCCCGGTCGCGCAGCGGCCTTTGTCCCAACTGCTTGACACTCCCTCATCCAAGCACGACCATGTCGACAGAGCAATGGGAGCGCTCCCAGGCTGTTGCACCATCCTGGCCGTACCTCCCGCATCGGCGCCCGCGCTTGCATCCTCGCCCGCAACTGGACCGCAGTTGAGCTCCGACGCCCACGAGGGCCCGGCAGATTCCGACAGCGCCTCGTACTCCCCTCGCGAACCGCACCTACCCCTGGGAGCGCTCCCGCATGACCGCAGTCCACCCCCTCCCCGCTGCCTCGCCCCGTACCGGGCCCGTCAGCGCAGACGACGGACTACTCCACTTCCCGAGCGGATTCCTCTGGGGCGCCGCGACCGCCGCCTACCAGATCGAGGGAGCGGCGGCCGAGGACGGCCGGACCCCTTCCATCTGGGACACCTACAGTCACACCCCCGGCCGGGTCCGCAACGGCGACACCGGCGACATCGCCGCAGACCACTACCACCGCTACCGCGACGACGTCGCCCTGATGAGCCGGCTGGGCCTCAACTCCTACCGCTTCTCGGTGTCCTGGTCCCGGGTCCAGCCCACCGGACGCGGCCCCGCGGTCGAACGCGGACTCGACTTCTACCGCAGACTCACCGACGAACTGCTCGCCGCCGGGATCACCCCGGTCGCCACCCTCTACCACTGGGACCTGCCCCAGGAACTGGAGGACGCGGGCGGCTGGCCGGCCCGGGACACCGCCGAGCGTTTCGGCGAGTACGCGACCCTGCTCGGCGACGCCCTCGGCGACCGGGTCCGGCACTGGACCACGCTCAACGAGCCCTGGTGCAGCGCCTACCTGGGCTACGGCTCAGGGGTGCACGCGCCGGGGCGCACCGACCCGACCGACGCACTGCGCGCCGCGCACCACCTCAACCTGGCCCACGGCCGAGCCGTCGCCGCGCTGCGCTCCGCCCTGCCCGCGGCCTCGAACGCGCACCTGTCGATCACCCTCAATCTGCACGCCGTCCGCCCGCTCACCGGCAGCGACCGCGACCTGGACGCGGCCCGGCGGATCGACGCCGTGGGCAACCGGGTCTTCCTCGGTCCGATCCTGGACGGCGCCTACCCGGCCGACCTGCGCCAGGACACCGGGCACCTGGTGGACTGGGACGAACTGGTGCGCCCCGGCGACCTCGCCGCGATCTCCGCGCCGATCGACGTCCTCGGGGTGAACTACTACAACCCGACGGTGGTCTCCGCCAGCGGGGACCAGGGCTCGTCCAGGCACGCGCGCAACGACGGCCACGGCATCAGCGCGCACTCGCCCTGGCCCGGCTCCGAGGACGTGATGTTCCACCAGCCCCCGGGCCGGCTCACCGCGATGAACTGGAGCATCGACCCGTCCGGCCTCTACGACCTGCTGACCGGACTGACCCGGGACCACCCCGGGCTCCCGCTGATGATCACCGAGAACGGCGCCGCCTTCGACGACTACGTCAACCCCGAGGGCGAGGTCCGCGACCCGGAGCGGATCGCCTACATCCATGGCCATCTGGCCGCGATCCACGCCGCCATCAGGGACGGCGCCGACATCCGCGGCTACTTCCTGTGGTCGCTGATGGACAACTTCGAGTGGGCGTACGGCTACGGCAAGCGCTTCGGCGCGGTGTACGTCGACTACTCCACCCAGCGCCGGATCCCCAAGGCCAGTGCCCACTGGTACACGGAGACGATCCGGCGCGGCGCGATCTCCCGATCGGAACCCTGACCCCGACCGGGATGCGTGGGCGGCACCGCCGAGGGTCGGTGCCGCCCACGACGGCGTTCCCCAAGACGGCGTTCCCGAAGACGCCGTGCCCCAGGACGCCGTGCCCCGACGGGCAGTAACGCCCGGCGGGGACGGTCGTTGCACCGGTGGGCGTGTCGACAGCGGCGCGCACTCCTGTCCGACGCAGCCTTCCCGGGGAGTCCGACCGACCATGCAGCTCTCCCGCGGACCGCGAACGCTCCTGCGCCGCTGCGCGGCAACCACCGCTCTGCTGTTGTGCTGGCTCGGCGGGCTGTCCACCCTCTCCGGCCCCGCAATGTCCGACACCGGTCCGGCCGGTGGCCACGTCGCCACCCCCGCGCGCCCGGCCCGACCGCATCCGCCGGCCAGTGAGGACGCCGCCGATCCCGGCGACGGCACGCCCGGGGTCGTCCCGATCGCGCTGGGACTCGTGCTCACCGGCATCGCCGTCTACAAGCACCGGGGTCTGCCGCGCGGGCACTGAGGCATGCCCTCCGGCCAGTGCTGCTGATCGCTTCAGTAAGCGCTTCCAGACGCATCGGAGCAACGCGGCCGTGCTTCGTGCACAGCCGGGCAGGGAGTCCGCCCAGGCATGTCGAACGAGTCGCGGGAATCGGCTCGGATCTTCATGGCTTCAACGGGCAGGGATCGTTCGAAATGGCGCAACAAAGCTCGCATATCGACGATCGAAGCTGGTCAAGGCCCTGTATGTGACGCCGGGCCAGCTCAGTCCGGCACCGGAAAACCCGTCCCGTCTGTTCATTTGATGAACACAGAAGACCAGCAGTGGCCACACTTCCTGAAGAAAAGTCACATCAACGTAACGGCAGCGACATCCACTCTTGCGGCAGCTCCACCCCCGCCCTACGGTCAACCCAGAACATTTCCAGTAAGCGCTTACGCCAGCCCCCCGGTCACACCCCCAGGAACCAGAGGACAGCCCCGATGGACGCACGACCCAGCTCCGGCGCGACGCCGACGATCTACGATGTCGCCCGTCGTGCCGGGGTCTCCATCGCGTCCGTGTCCCGGGTCCTCAACGGGCGTGACAATCCGCGTCCGGCCACCCGCGACCGGGTCCTCAAGGCCATCAGCGAGCTGGGCTTCGTCCCGGACGGAGCCGCCCGCGCCCTGAGCAGCCGGCTCAAGCAGGTGGTCGGCGTGGTCTTCCGCCGGGTGTACGGCACCGACGACGGCGGCATGTTCGAGGACGAGTCCGAGAGCCTGCTGTTCGGCGACCAGATCAACCGGGGTATCGAGATCGTGGCGCAGCGTCGCGGATACGACCTCCTGGTGAGTTCGGTGAACATCGACGAACACACCCTGCCCAACCGGATCTTGACCATCGCAGGCAAGTGCGACGGGCTGATCCTGCACGACCAGGTGCTCTCCCCCGCCGGGATCGCGAGCATCGCCCGCACCGTGCCGGTGGTCACCCTGGCCGGCGCCGAGGGCGGACCGGTCTCCAACGTCCGCGGTGACAGCGCCACCAGCATGCGGGAGATGGCGCGCCATCTGGTGCAGGACCACGGCTACCGGCGGCTGGCCTACATCGCCGGCCACGCCGACAGCCCGGACAACATCGTCCGCGGCCGTTCCTTCGCCTCCGAGGTCCACGCGCTGGGCGGCGAGTGCCTGACCGGCCCCGCCTGGCAGGGCGACTACTCGGCCGGCAGCGGTGTGCAGATCGTCCGGGGCCTGATCGCCCTGGGGGCGACCCTGCCGCGCGCCATCGCCTGCGCCAACGACCAGACCGCGCTGGGCGTCATCTACGCCCTCGCCGAGCACGGCCTCGACGTCCCCGGGGACGTCGCCGTGACCGGCTTCGACGACCTGCCCTTCGCCCGACACCTCCGACCCCAGCTGACCACCGTGCGCCAGCCCATCCAGGAGATCGGCGCCAAAGCCTTCGAGGTCCTCCACAGCATGATCTCTGCCGATGCCCCCCAAGACAGCGATGCCGTACAGGACAGCAACACTCCGCAGGACTTCGTCCTGCCGACCCGCCTGGTCCGCCGCGAGAGCTGCGGCTGCCCGCCCGACTCCCGTCCCGCCGTGTGGCGCCAGATCTCCTGAGAGGAGCCGACGATGACCACCATCCTGCGCCGACTCGGCTTCTACGTGCTGGCCGCGTTCGCCGCCGTCACGCTGAACTTCTTCCTCCCCCGGATGCTCCCGGGCAACGCCCTGCAGGCGCTGCTCGCGAAGATGCAGACCACCACCATCACCCCGCAGCAACTGCAGGCCCTGGCCGACCAGTACGGGCTGAACAGCAAGCAGAGCACCTTCTCGCAGTACATGACCTACCTGGGCCATCTGTTCCAGGGCGACCTGGGGCACTCCACGTCCAAGTCCGTGGCCGTCACCCAGATCCTGAGCAAGGACCTGCCCTGGACCATCGGACTGGTCGGTTCGGCCACCGTCGTGGCCTTCCTGCTCGGCACCCTGCTGGGGATCGTCGTCGGCTGGCGCCGCAGCGGTCTGCTGGACGCGCTGCTGCCGACGGCGACCTTCTTCCAGGCGGTCCCCTACTTCATCCTGGCCTCGCTGCTGCTGATCACCGGGGGCTTCTACTGGAAGCTCTTCCCCTATGCCAACGGCTACGACACCGGCCGCAACTCCAATCTGACGCAGGGTTGGAACGGGCCGTTCGTCACCAGCGTGGTGGAGCACGGGGTACTGCCGGCCGCGACGGTCGCGCTGGCCTCCATCGCCGGCTGGATCATCGGCATGCGCAATATGATGATCACCACCATGGACGAGGACTACGTCCTGGTCGCGGCGGCCAAGGGGCTGCCCCGGTGGAAGGTGATCGCGGTCGCGGCCCGCAACGCGATCCTGCCGACCATCTCCAACTTCGCCCTGTCGATCAGCCTGGTGGTCACCGGCTCGATCGTCACCGAGATCGTGTTCTCCTACCCCGGTATCGGCTACCAGGTCTACCTGGCCGTCCTCGACGCCGACTACCCGCTGATGCAGGGAATCCTGCTGGTGGTCACCTTCACGGTGCTCGCGGCCAACCTCCTGGCGGACATCGCCTATGTGATCCTCGACCCGCGTGCCCGCAAGGAGGCCTGACCGATGGCTGCTCCCACCGTGACCTCCGGACCGGGCGCCCCCGGCGCCCCGGGGCCCGTCGACGCCGTCAAGCCGGCCCGTGCCCGGCGCGGCTCCCGAATACCGCTGACGCCCAAGGTCGTCGTCGGCGCCACGATCCTCTTCGTCTTCGCACTGATCGCGGTCTTCGGCCCGATGATCGCGCCGCACACCGCCGACTGGCAGGCCAACTCCACCAGCAGCACCCCGCTGCCGCCGTCCGGGAAGTTCCTCCTCGGCACCGACCAGCAGCAGCACGACATCCTCTCGCAGGTGCTGGCCGGCGGGCGGGACACCCTGCTGATCGCCTTTGTGGCCGGCCTGCTCGCCACCTTCCTGTCGGTGCTGATCGGGGTCACCGCCGGTTATGTCGGCGGCTGGGTGGACGAGGTCCTCTCGATCCTGTCCAACATCTTCCTGGCCCTGCCCGGGCTGCTGATCCTGATGGTGGTGATGACGCCACTGCCGCCCGCGGACACCGACAACCCGCTGCTGATCGGCACCGTCATCGCCCTCACCGCCTGGGCCTGGGGGGCCCGGGTGCTCAGGGCGCAGACCATGGCCCTGCGCAACCAGGACTACGTGGACTCGGCCCGGGTGATCGGCGAGCGCAAGCCGAGGATCATCGTCTTCGAGATCCTGCCGAACCTGCTGCCGATCCTCGCCTCCTCGTTCATCTTCACGGTGATCTACGGCATCGGGACCTATGTCTCGCTGTCCTGGCTGGGCGTCATCAGCCCGGCCACGTCCACCTGGGGCACCATGCTCAACACCGCCCAGCAGGACAGCGCGATCCTCGGCGGCTACTGGTGGTGGTACGTCCCGCCGGCCGCCTGCGTGGCCCTGGTCGGCATCGCCCTGGCCCTGCTCAACTTCGGCATCGACGAGATCATCAACCCCCGGCTGCGTTCGGCCCGCGACAACCGCAAGGGCGTGAAGTACACCCTCGGGCTGACCCCGGTGCTGCGCACGGCCGGGCCCGCCGACCCGGGACCCGCACACCGCGCCGCCGCCGGTTCGGCCGGCCTCCCCACCCCCGTCGCCGCCGCCTCGGAAGGAACGTCCCAGTGAGCGCGCCCACCGCAGTCCCGGCACCGCGTGCCGCGACGGCCGACATCGTCCTTGAGGTCCGCGACCTCTGCATCGACTACGGCGTCGGCCCCAACGCCGTCCGCGCCGTCACCGACGCGACGCTGACCCTGCGCCGGGGTGAGGTGCTCGGCCTGGCCGGCGAGAGCGGCTCCGGCAAGTCCACCCTGGCCTACGGCCTGACCCGGCTGCTGCGCGCCCCCGGGGTGATCAGCGGCGGCGACGTGCTGTTCCACAACCGCCCGCAGGCCGCGCCCAACGAGGTGGTGCCGGCCGGCACCGAGATCGTCGACCTGCTCGCCGCCGACATGGCGAAGCTCCGTCAGATCCGCTGGTCGCAGCTGGCCGTGGTGTTCCAGAGCGCGATGCACGCGCTCAACCCGGTCGCCAGGATCGACGCCCAGCTCACCGATGTGCTCAAGGCGCACCGCAGGCAGATGAGCCCGGCCGAGCGCCGGGAGCGGGCGGTGGAGCTGCTGCGCATGGTCGGCATCAGCGCCGACCGGCTCCGCAGCTACCCGCACGAGCTCTCCGGCGGGATGCGGCAGCGGGTGATGATCGCGATGGCGCTGGCCCTGGAACCGCAGGTGGTGATCATGGACGAGCCGACCACGGCCCTGGACGTGGTCACCCAGCGGGAGATCCTGGAGGAGCTGATGCAGCTCCGGGAGCGGCTGGGCTTCGCCATCGTCTTCATCACCCACGACCTGTCCCTGCTGATCGAGCTCGCGGACTCCATCGCCATCATGTACGCGGGGCGGATCGTCGAGCGCGCCGGCGCGGACGAGCTGTTCCACGCCCCGCGGCACCCCTACAGCCTGGGCCTGCTCAACTCCTTCCCGGCGCTGCACGGCGACAAGGTCCGGATGGAGGGCATCCCCGGTTCACCGCCCTCGCTCACCGCCCTTCCCGGCGGCTGCGCCTTCCACCCGCGCTGCCCCTACGCCCTGGACCGCTGCCGCACCGAGATACCGCAACTGGTGCCGCCCGCAGCCGACGCGGGCCGTCCGGACGGCCAATCCCGGGTCGCCGCCTGCTGGTTGCAGGACGGACTCCAGGAGCCGCCCGCACCGCTGCGGCGCACCCTGGCCGACAACGGCGTCCCCGGCACCGACGACACCCATGGGAGCGACCAGTGACGCCCACCCTCAGCGACGCGACCACCGTCGTCCACGGGCCGAAGCGCCCCGGCACTCCCGCCCTGGAGGCCCGGCACCTCACCAAGCACTTCCCGGTGCACCAGTTCGGACCGGGCCGCAGCCGCCAGGTCGTCCACGCCGTGGAGGACATCTCGCTGGCCCTTCCCGAGGCCACGGTCACCGCCGTGGTCGGCGAGTCCGGCTCCGGGAAGTCGACCCTGGCCCGGCTGCTCACCCAGCTGATCGCCCCGACCTCCGGCGAACTGCTGCTGGACGGCGTGCCGGTGGGCCGGAGCGCCAGGGCCCGCCGGGAGTACACCCGGCTGGTGCACCTGGTGCTGCAGGACCCCTTCTCCTCGCTGAACGCCGTGCACAGCGTCCGCTACCACCTGGAACGGCCGCTGAAGCTGCACAAGCGGGCGAGCCGGGACGACCTGGACACCAAGGCCCGGCTGCTGCTGGAGCGGGTCTCGCTCAGCCCGGCCGAGCGCTTCATCGACACGTACCCGCACGAGCTCTCCGGCGGCCAGCGGCAGCGCGTCGCCATCGCCCGCGGCCTCGCGGTCGAGCCCCGGGTGCTGCTCGCCGACGAGCCCGTCTCCATGCTGGACGTCTCGATCCGCCTGGGCGTCCTCAACCTGCTGGACGAGCTGCGCGAACGCGAGCGCCTGGCCATCCTCTACGTCACCCACGACATCGCCTCGGCCCGCTATCTGGCCGACACCGCACTGGTGATGTACGCCGGGCAGGTCGTCGAGTCCGGGCCGGCCACGCAGATCACCGACTCGCCCGCGCACCCGTACACCCAGCTGCTGCTGAGCGCCGCACCCGACCCGGCCAGGACCGAGCCGCCGGTGCTGCGCGGCCGCGGCGCCCCGCCGAGCCTGGTGAACCCGCCGAGCGGCTGCCGGTTCCACCCGCGCTGCCCCTTCGCCATGGCGATCTGCAAGGAGGCCGCGCCGCCGCCGCTGCCGGTCGCCACCGACCAGGTGGCCGCCTGCTGGCTGCACAGCCCCGAGCACGCGCCCCCGGCCCCGGCGGACACCGCCGCCGACTGACCCAGAACCTGACCAGGTTCGTAGTTCGTACTCAACGAGGAGTCGACGACATGGGAGACCCAGCCAGACCCGGCCGGCGCCGGGGCCCACCTTCCGCCCCGGCGCCGTCGGGCCAGATCCCGGACGAGGTGCAACTCGCCCGGGACCACGCCCGAACCGCCGTACCAGGCAACAGCAGCAACACACGCGATCTCGCTCGGAACCACCCAGAACAAGACCCGTCACGCCATGGCGGAAGACGTCATGGCCGCTCACCACTGGCCGATACCTCGTCGGCCGGACACAAGGAGCGTACGCAATGAGTCGCAACACCACCATCAAGGGCCTGGCCCTGGTGGCCGTCGTGGGCCTGGGCCTCACCGCCTGCACCAGCTCCGGCGCCACCGGCTCCGGGGGGAGCAGCAACAGCGCCTCCGGCAGCAGCACGGGCTCCGCCAAGGCCAAGACGCTGGTCGTCGAGGACAAGCCGGTCCCGTCCTTCGACGAGGACTTCAACCCGTTCGACGGCAACGCCTTCGGCGCCAACGAGAACGCCGTCTCGCTGACCTACGAACCGCTGTTCATGTTCAACAGCCTCAAGTCCGACCAGGCGCCGATCCCGTGGCTCGGCAAGAGCTACGCCTGGTCCAACGGCAACAAGACCCTCACCATCACGCTCCAGTCCGGAGTCAAGTGGAGTGACGGGCAGGCGTTCAGCTCGGCAGACGTCAAGTTCACCTTCGACCTGCTGCAGAAGACCGCTGCCGCCAACACCGGTGGCGTTCCCGCCACCACCAGCATGACCACGCCGGACCCGAACACGCTGGTGATGAACTTCTCCACCCCGCAGGCGTCCAACTTCGTCGCCATCGGCAACCAGGTCGTCGTGCCGCAGCACCTGTGGTCCAGCATCAGCAACCCGGCCACCGCGCAGATCACCTCGGCGCAGGCCATCGGCACCGGCCCCTACCTGGTCGACAAGTTCAGCTCCCAGAACGTCACCTTCAAGGCGAACCCCAGCTACTGGGGCGGCGCACCGAAGGTCCAGGAGATCTCCTTCCCGGCCTACGCCACCAACGACGCCGCGACCCTGGCCCTGGCCTCCGGCCAGATCGACCTCGCCGGCAACGACATCAACAACGTCCAGAACGTCTTCGTCGCCAAGGACGCGGCCCACAACCACCTCTTCCAGAGCACCGCTCCGTACTTCCCGGCCGGGAACACGGTCTCGCTGCTGCTCAACGAGAAGAGCGGCACCGCTCCCGCCCTGGCCGACCTGCAGGTGCGCAAGGCGATCAGCGCCGCGCTGGACCGGCAGTCCCTGGCCACCCAGTGCGAGACCAACTACGAGAACCCGGCCACCTCCTCGGGCGGGCTGATCGCCACCGGTCCCGACCAGGCCTCGGTCTCCTCGGCCACGACCAACGACCTCAAGGCGAACGCCGACACGGCCACGGTCACCTCCCTGCTCACCGCCGACGGCTACACCAAGACCGGCGGGAAGTGGACCAAGGGCGGCAAGACGATCAAGTTCACCATCATCGACCCGAACTCCTTCAGCGACTACTGGTGCGACGCCCAGGCGATGGTCAAGGGCCTGAACGCACAGGGCTTTGACATCAACGACAACGGCGCCTTCACCTACGACACCTGGAACGCCGCGATCACCACCGGGAAGTACGACGCCGCCCTGCACTGGGGTCAGGGCGTCACCGCCTTCCAGCGGCTGCAGTTCATCCTGGACCCGAGCACCACGGCCGACGTCGGCAAGACGGCGGCCGGCGACTTCAGCCGCTACACCAGCGCGAAGGCCGGCACCGCGATCGCCGCCTACCAGAACGCGACCACGCCGGCCGAGCAGAAGACCGCTCTCGACACGCTGCAGCAGATCTTCTCCGACGACGTCCCGGCCGTGCCGGTGCTCTACGGCGCCGCCTGGTACGAGTACAGCTCCGCCAACTTCACCGGCTGGCCGACCTCCGACAACCCGTACATCAACCCCTCGCCGAACAGCCAGGCCTATGAGTACCTGATCCTGCACCTGACCCCGGCCTCCTGACCCAAGAGGTCCGTCAAGGAGTAAAAGCGCCTGGTGGCGGCGCGGGTGAGGGGCCCGCGCCGGCATCGGGAACCGGCACGGCCCCCGCCTGGAAGTCCGTCAGGCCGGGGCCGTGCTCCATGCGTCCCGGGTGCTGGTCGGTGGCGATCAGCCGGGTCAACTGCTCCAGCGGCAGCGGCTGCTGGGCGGCGACCAGGACCAGGTTGCCGAAGCGGCGGCCGCGCAGCACCACCGGGTCGGCGATCAGCGCCACCTCGGCGAAGGCCGCACGCAGGGTCGCCACCTGACCGCGGGCGAAGTCCAGCCTGCCGCCGTCGGTGATGTTGACGGCGTAGCGGCCCTCGGGGCGCAGCGCCCGCGCCGCCAGCCGGGCGAACTCGACCGAGGCGCAGTGCGCCGGGGTTCGGGCGCCCCTGAAGACGTCCGCCACCACCAGGTCGGCCTGGGCCTCGGGGCTGCGGGCCAGGATCTCGCGCGCGTCGCCGCCGCGGACCCGGAGCTGCCAGCCGCGGTCCAGCGGGAGTGTGCGGCGGACGAACTCGGTGAGCGCGGTGTCGATCTCGGCGACCTGCTGCCGGGAACGGGGGCGCGTGACAGCGACGTAGCGCGCCAGGGTCAGCGCACCACCGCCCAGGTGCAGTGCGGTGATCGGCTGCCGGGGGGCGGCGGCGAGGTCCACGAGATGGCCGAACCTGCGCTGGTACTCGAAGGAGAGCCGGGTCGGGTCGTCCAGGTCCACATGGGACTGGGGCGTACCGTCCAGCAGCAGGGTCCAGGCGTTCGGGCGGTCCCGGTCCGGGACCAGCTCGGCCCGGCCCGAGGCGACCTCCTCGGTCGTGCCCCGCGGTGCGGTCCGCTGCGGCGCGGACTTCTGCTGTGCCGACTTCTTCTGGGTGGGGTTCTGCTGCTTCCGGGCCACCTGCCCAGTATGCGGGCAGGCCGGGGCCGATCCGCTGGTCAGGCCCCGTCGGCGGCGGGTGCGGAGCCGGACGCGGCCAGGGTCCTGGCGGCCTCGCCGAGGGCCGCGCGGAGCTGCGCCGGGTCGGTGAGCGCGCGTTCCGGGGAGGGCGGCAGCAGCCAGGCGCCGTCGTCGTCCGGCGCCAGCGCCCCGGTACAGGAGCCGCCCGGCAACTGCCAGGTGTCGACCGCACCGGCCGGGACCAGGAAGGAGAGGGTCGCGTCGGCGTCCTCCAGCAGCACCGGGCCGCAGGCCCCGCGCAGCCGGAGGATGTCGACGGTCTCCAGCCCCTGCCGCTCCGGGACCCTGACCAGGTCGCAGGAGGGGGTGGGGGTGGGCAGAGCCGCGTGGAACGGGTCCGTGGGGAACTCCGCTGCGAACATGGACGCCTCCATCATTGACCGCTCGCCGTTGAGTGGTGTCGGCGGTTGCTGCCAAGCACAACGCGCGAGGGGCCGCCGAGGCCACGGTTGTTACGCCTGGCAGGGCATGGCATTTCATGGCATCTTCCCGAGGCATGCCCGCTTTGTCCAGAAACCCTGAGTGTTCGAATCGTCGCAGAGGGTACTGTCGTGGCGTCTGAGAGCAAGGGGGCCGACATGACCAACACCCTCAACAACCACACCGCAGAGCTCACAGTGAACACGGCGAACACGGTGATGCGAGCACTGCGCGGGGACCGCTCGGCGGGCGAGTTCGCCGCCGCCGTACGGCGCGCCGGGCGGGAGATCGGCGAGCACGTCTCCTGCGACGCGCGCTACGTGGGGCGGGTCGAGTCCGGCGCCATCAGACGCCCCAACTACGCGTACGAGAGGGTCTTCCTGCATATGTTCCCGGGCTCCTCCCTGGAGGACCTGGGATTCGCCCCGCGCGCCGGGACACCGGGCACAGGCGGCATGTGGGAGACCACGGACCAGAACCACGAGGAGAACGACGACGTGCACCGACGCACGTTCCTGTCCGGCACCCCGGTCACCATGGCCGCGGTGCTGGGCCTGGACCACCCCTTGACGGCGGGCGCCGCCACCCCGGGAACCGTGGCCCTGGGCCGCAAGGTCGGCGCGGCCGACGCCCGCCGGGTCGAGGACGCCGTCAGGGAGATCCGCCTGCTCGACGACGTCCAGGGCGGGGACGCCCTCTACGACCGCGCCGGGCGGGTCCTGCGGACCGCGTACCAGCTGCTCAACTGCGGCTCCTACGGCCGGGGGGTGGAGCAGCGGCTGCAGTCCGGCGCCGGCGAGCTGGCGATCTCGGTCGGCTGGCTCGCCCATGACTCGGGACAGCCGGCCGACGCCCGTTCCTTCTACGCCGAGGCCCTGGCCACCGCGCGGATGGCCGACGACCCGGCGCTGGAGGCGCACGCGTTCTGCAACAGCGCCTTCCTCGCCCGCGACGCCGGCCGCCCCCGCGAAGCCGTCCGGGCCGCCCAGGCGGCACACCAGGTGGCTCTGAGGCTCGGCTCCCAGCGGCTCCGCTCGCTGCTGGCCATGCGGGAGGCCGGGGCCTGGGCCCAGCTGCAGGACCGGGGCGCCTGCGAGCGCTCGCTGCTGCTGGCCCAGCGGCTGTTCGCCTCCGGGTCCTCGGACGCGGATCCCGAGTGGATGTCCTTCTACGGCGAGGCCGAGCTGGCCGGGCTGGAGGCGCAGTGCTGGTCGGCGCTGGGCGAGTGGGAGCGGGCCGAGGGCTGCGCGCGCAGCGCCATAGAGCTCCAGCAACCGCACTTCGTCCGCAACAAGGCGCTCTACACGGCCGAGCTGGCGCACGACCAGCTGGGCCGGGGCGAGCTGGCAGCCGCCGCGGGCAGCGGCTGCCAGGTGGTGTCCCTGCTGGGCGAGGTGCACTCCACCCGGATCCAGTCCATGATCGCGGACACGGCACACCGGCTGCGTCCGCACCGGGGGGTGCCGGAGGTGGCGGACTTCGTCAGCCGCTACGACACCGCCCTGGCGAGCTGACGGGCTTTCAGGGGCTTTTCAGTGCAGGTGTGAGCCGTCGTTCCACAGCTCCACGGCCCGGACGCCGTACTCCCAGGTGAGGATGGAGAGGGTGGCCGGCCCCAGCTTCAGCCGCTGGCCGTGGGTCGCCGGGAGGCCGAGCCAGCGGGCGGTGAGGATGCGCAGGAAGTGGCCGTGGGCGAAGACGACCACATCGCTGTCGGCACTGTCCATCACGGTGGTGTCGGGGGCGGGCACGCCGCCGTGTTCGGCGGTCCAGGCGATGAAGGCGTCGGCGCGGGCGGCGACCTGCTCCAGCGTCTCGCCGCCGGGGACACCGTCGCGCCAGATCAGCCAGCCCGGCTGGTCCTCGGCCCGGATCGCCGGGCCGGTCCTGCCCTCGTACTGCCCGTAGTCCCATTCGAGCAGGTCGGGAGCGTCGACGGCGCGGTCGCCGAAGCCCGCCAGCTCGCAGGTCTCCCTGGCGCGCAGGAGCGGGCTGGTACGGATCTCCGCGTTGGGCAGGCCGCCCCAGGGCTCGCGCTTCAGCCGGTCGCCGAGGCGGCGGGCCATCTCACGGCCCTCCTCGGTGAGCGGAACGTCGGTCCGCCCGGTGTGCCGACCGGCGGCGGACCACGCGGTCTCGCCGTGCCGGACCAGAAGGATGCGCGAGGGCACAGGGGTCTCCCTTGGGTGGCAGTGCAGGTGTACCCGTACATGATCCCTGATCCGCGACCGGATCAGGACTGCGGCGCCGCCGCTGCGGCGAGGTCCCGGAGACCGCACAGGATGAGGCCGAGGCCGAAGGTGTACTGCCCCTCACCGTCCTCGCGGGCGAGGGTGAGCTCCGGGGCGAGGTCGATGAGGGCGGGGTGCCGTTCGGGGGACAGGATCGCGAAGCGGTGCCGCATCAGCTCGGCCTGGGCCGCCGGGCCGCCCTCCGCATGGCATTCACGCACGTGCCGCATCGCCGAGCCGATGGTGAAGCCGATCAGGGTTCCGGCGGCACGGGCCGCCGCCTGACGGTCCAGGCCGGACCCGCACAGCAGTCTCACCACCTGCTCCATGGTGACCGAGGCGGCGTCGGCGAAGTCGCCCTCGGCCTTTCCCTCGGCCAGCAGTTGCAGCACCGAGGGCCGGCCGGTGAACAGCTCGTACATGGAGAGGCAGACGGCGCGCAGCTGCTCGTCCCAGCTGCCGCTGGTGCTCGGCGGCTGGTAGGTGCTGAGGACCCGGTCCCGCGCGGCCTTGAACAGCTCCTCCTTGCCGCGGAAGTAGGTGTAGAGCGCCATGGTGCCGACGCCGAGCTCCTCAGCCAGCGCGCGCATGGAGAACGCATCGATGCCCTTGTCGTCGAGCAGCGCCAGGGCACGGTCGACGATCAGCTCCGCGCTGAGGGAATTGCGTGGGGCACGGCGGCGGGGCGCTGACTGCGACATGACCTTCCGGACGCTGCGGTGGACAGGGGCTGCGGTGGATGGGGGCTGAGAAGGGGCTGTGTCGGAGATTACAGACCCCGAGTGAGAACGAGATGTGATCAGGGGATGATTTCTTACTAACGTACAGCGTACGGTAGAGCGTACGCTTTCGCTCGGACGTCCGGAGTAGTCATGGCACGCACCCCTCTCACCAGGCGAACGGGGCGCTGGCAGCTGGAACTGCTGCTGGTCGCCGCGATCTACCTGGTTTACGACGGCAGCCGGCTGCTGGTCAGCGGCGGGCTGGACGAAGCCGTACGCGACGCGCGGGGCCTGATCGACGTGGAGCAGTGGCTCCATCTGGACCCGGAACGCTGGCTGAACAGCACCTTCAGCAGCCACCTGTGGCTCGGCATACCCGCCGACTACGCCTATGCGACGCTGCACTACCTGGTCACCCCGGCCGTACTGGTGTGGCTCTGGGTGCGGCACCGCGACCACTACCGCCGGGCCAGGACCTGGCTCGGGATCACCACGGTGCTGGCCCTGGTCGGCTTCGTCCTCTTCCCGGCGGCACCGCCGCGGCTGATGCCCTCCTCCTACGGCTTCACCGACACCATGGCCCAGCACGCCGCCATCGGCTGGTGGAGCGGGGACGCGAGCGCGCCGAAGGGGCTCGGCTCGATGACCAACGAGTTCGCGGCGATGCCCAGCCTGCATGTGGGCTGGTCGCTGTGGTGCGGGCTGCTGCTGTTCCGCCTCTCGCGGGACCGCACGGTACGCACGCTCGGGCTGCTCTACCCGCTGATGATCACCCTGGTGGTGATGGGCACCGGCAACCACTACCTGCTGGACTGCGCGGCCGGCGCGGTCATGCTGGGCGTGGCCGCGCTGCTCACCGGCCCTGCGCTGCGGCTCACCGACCGGCTCAGGGGAACCGGCGGGTCCCGCACCCACATCGTCCACCTTCCGGTCCGGCATCCGGTCCCCGACTACCAGCGGGTCCCGACGCCCCGTCAGACCGAGAAACGCACACCAGCGCTGCATTGACCCGTCCAACGCCCCACTTGTCACTATGACTGTCAGTGGTGGATGCAAGACTGATCCGCACCATGAACGACTTCACCCCCGGGCGTCCGCCACAGGAGCCCCCGCAGTCTCCGAGGCTGTCCCCGAGCCCGCTGGAGCGCAGGCTCGCCGGGCTCCGCGGCGACGCGCCGCAACGCAGTCTGGACGCCCGCGCGCTCGCCGCGCTGGCAGCCAATCCCGGGTGCGGCCGCCGGGCGGTGCTGGACGCCGCCGGGGTGGACAAGACCGACCTGGCGGCCCGCCTCGGGAATCCGGCGCCCTTCGGGCAGTCGCCGTTCGCGATCAGCCGCGGGCTGGGCTTCGAGCGCCGGGTCAAGGCCGACGCCTGCACGGTGCTGCTGGACCTGCTCCGGGAGCAGCTGCGGCTGCCCCAGGACAGTGCCCCGGTGCACCTCGCCGAGCTGGTCAGCGACCCCAAGCTGCCCGCGGGCCGGGTCGCCAGCGCCCGGGCGGCGCTGGTCGCTGCCGCCGAGCGCCCCGGTGTGTGGACGGTGCTGGACCAGCCGCTGCTGCGGCTGGAGGTCGCCGGCTCGGCCGCGCATCTGGAGCCGGACCTGGTGGTGGTCCGTCCCGACGGCCGCTGGACCGTGGTGGAGATCAAGTCCTTCCCGATCCTGGACGGCGGGGCCGATGCCGCCAAGGTGGGGGCGGCCGCCCGGCAGGCGGCCGTGTACGTCCTCGCGCTGCGGGAGACGGCGGCGGCGCTGGCCGGGGTCGAACCGAGTCGCGACCCCTACCAGCAGCCCGAGGGGCCGGCCGGCGCTCCCGACAGCACCGCCCTGCTGGTCTGCCCCAGGGACTTCGGCAACCAGCCGACCGCGGCCGCGGTCGACGTCCGCAAACCGATGGCGGTCACCCGGCGACAGCTGGACCGGCTCACCCGGGTCGAGCAGCTGCTGGAGCTGCTCCCGCCCGGCACCGGTTTCGGCAAGGACCGCTCCGACGAGCAACTGGCCGCCGCCGTGGGCGCGCTGGAGGCGGTGTACTCACCCGACTGCCTCTCGGCCTGCGAGCTGGGGTTCCACTGCCGGGCCGAGGCCCGCTGCGCCGGATCGGTGGAGACCCTGGGCCGGGGGGTGCGCGGCGAACTGGGCAGCTTCCACACGATCGACCAGGCCCTGGCCGCGGCCGACGCGCCGCTCCGGGCAGTGTCCCAGGACGACGGCGACGCCGAGTCCGCGCTCCGGCTCGCCCGCGCTGCCGCGCTGCGGGCCGAGGCCCTGGGCGGTGCCCGATGCTCCAACTTTCCGGGGAGCGACCCCCCGCACCCCCACGTGAACCCCCGGTCGGTGGCCATCAGCGCGCGGACTTCACGAGGAGAAGCCGGATGAGCCTGCTCGGCACGCTGGCGCGGATGGAGGCGGTCCGCGCCGGGCGGGCGGTGCCGCTGGCGACCGTACGGCACCGGCATCTCGCCGACCGGCCGATGGTCCTGGTGCCGCTGGCCGCCGCCGGCGAGGCCGGGGCGCCGCTGGCGGTGATGCTGGGTCAGGACCGGGAGGCGCCGGTGCTGCTGACCCTTCCCCAACCACTGGACCGGGACCGCCGCTTCGCCCTGCTCGCGGACCTCGCCGCCGAGCTGCTCCCCTGGCTGGAGGGCTTCGGCGCGGAGGTCGACCTGCTGACCCGGGAGGTCAAGGACCCGGCGACCGGCGAGAAGACCGAGCAGGTGCGCGAACTGTGCACCGAGGCACCGCAACTGCTGGTGCCCGGTCCGGCCGCACTGGAGTTCCTGGGGCTGCTGGGCCGCTCCACCCGCTTCCGCCGTACCGCCGAGGACCCTGACCCGGGCCCCTATCCGGCGCCGGCCCGGGTCCCGTTGCTGGGCCGCTGGCTGACCCATCTGCGCGACCGGGCCCAGGTCCCCGGCTCCTCGCTGCTGCTCGCGATGACGGACCTGCTGGGCCGGCACTGGGCCACCGGGCAGAGCCGGCTGGAGGACCAGCACCTGGGCGCGCTGCTGGCCTGGATCGACCCGCCCGCCGGTCTTACCGGCGCCGAGGCCGCGCTGCTCGCCGAGACCGCCCGCGACGAGCGCGGCCAGCTGCTCTGCCCGCCCGCCGGGCCGACCACCGACCCGCGTTTCGACAGCGGCCTGCTGGCCCCGGCGATCACCCGCTACGACGCCGCCCGGCAGCTCGACGACACCGCGGCGGCGCAGGCCCGCGAGGCCGAGATCGCCGCGCTGCTGGAGGGGGTGCTGCGGCCGACCTGGGACCGGATGTGGCAGGGCCTGGACCTGCTGCGGGCCCTGCCCGCCGCCGCCCATCTGCCGGAGCGCTGGGAGGGCGACCGCTGGTCCTACACCTCCCACCGGGACCGGATCGCGGCGGGCGAGCCCCCGCAGCCGGTCCGCGACGACGCGGTGACCGCCGCCCGCAAGCTGGCCCAGCGCGAACGCGAGCAGACCCGGCTGGACATCCAGGAGGCCCTGGACGACCCGCTGGCCATGGCCGAGCACCGGCTCTCCGGCGAGGCCCTGGCTGGTGAGGTCGTCGGTGTCGAGGCGGCCTACGACCAGACCGGGCGCAGCCCCAAGCCGCGCCCGCTGGTCACCGTCCGCACGGCCGACCGGCCGCACGGGGAGGCGGGGCGCGAACTGCACCGCGCGGGCGGCCCCACCACGCAGAAGGCGGAGCTGGTGTCGGTCGACCCGGCGGCCGGGCTGGTCACCGTACGGCTGCTGAACGGCATGGGCCGCAAGAAGGAGCCGGAACCGGGGACCGTTCCCGAGCCGGGCGAACAGGTGTGCTTCACCCTCTTCGAGTTGACGGCCCGTCAGTCCGCACCGCTGCCGGAGCCCGAGGACACCCCGTGGACCCACGGCGGCCCGCCCGCGACCCGCGCCGACAAAGAAGCCGGCAAAGAAGCCACAGAAGGGGCCTGACCTGTGCCTCCCCTCTCCCCCGCGCCCGGCGGCGCCCCCGGCACCGACCCCGGCGCCGAGGCGGACCGCGCCGTCGCGGCGATCCTCGACGCGGCCCTGCACGGCGCCGAGCGCGGCACCGTGGTCGACTCCCCGCCCGGGGCCGGCAAGTCCACGCTGGTGGTGCGGGCCGCCCGGGAACTGGTCGGCGCCGGCGAACGGCTGATGATCGTCGCGCAGACCAACAGCCAGGTGGACGACCTGGTGGACCGGCTGGCCGGCGCCGACCCGGAGCTCACCGTCGGACGGCTGCACGGCAGCGACGCCGCCCCCGCGCCCGAGGCGCTGCGGCACCCGTCGGTGTCCGCCTCCACCAAGCCGACCGACCTGCTGGGGTGCTCGGTGGTGGTGTCCACCGCCGCCAAGTGGCAGTGGGTCAAGGACGTCGACCCCTGGCGGCACGCCATCGTCGACGAGGCGTACCAGATGCGCTCGGACGCGCTGCTCGCCGTCGCCAGGCTCTTCGAACGCGCCCTGTTCGTCGGCGACCCGGGCCAGCTGGACCCGTTCTCCATCGTCGGCACCGACCAGTGGGCGGGGCTCAGTTACGACCCGTCCAGCAGCGCGGTGATGACCCTGCTCGCGCACAACCCGAGGATCGTGCCGCACCGGCTGCCGGTGTCCTGGCGGCTACCGGCCTCGGCGGCGCCGCTGGTCTCGGCCGCCTTCTACCCCTACGCGCCGTTCCGCTCGGGGACGGGGCCGGGGGACCGCCGGCTCACCCTGGCCGCCCGGGGGGACGGCTCGGCCGCCGACCGGGTCATCGACATCGCGGCCGAGTCCGGCTGGGGCCTGCTGGAGCTGCCCGCCCGGCACACGGTGCGCACCGACCCGGAGGCCGTCCGTGCGGTCGCGACCGTGGTCCGGCGGCTGCTGGACCGCGCCGGGACGGCGGTCTCCGAGCGCGGCAGCGCCCCGCTCAGCGCCGACCGGATCGCGGTCGGCACCGCCCACCGCGACCAGGCCGCCGCGGTCAGGGCCGCCCTGGTGGCTCTGGGCGTCCCGGTGGACGGCGCGCATGCGGTCACCGTCGACACCGCCAACCGGCTGCAGGGGCGCGAGTACGACGTCACCGTGGTGCTGCACCCGCTGTCCGGCCGGCCTGACGCGACCGCCTTCCACCTGGAGACCGGTCGGCTGTGCGTACTTGCCTCCCGGCACCGGCACGCCTGTATCGTCGTTGCCCGGGCCGGGATCGCCGAGCTGCTGGACGAGCACCCCTCGACCGAGCCGGTCCAGCTGGGCGTCACCGTGAAGTTCCCGGACGGATGGACCGCCAACCACGCCGTCCTCGAGCACCTGAGCGAGCACCGCGTGCCCGGCTGAGTACAGGCGGTACCCAACGGGCCCCACCTGCGAGAACACCCGGGAACAGAAGAACGGAAGGCCCTGTTCCCTCACTGGACGCCTGCACCCACAATGGCTGATGGCACAGCCTTCCACCTGACACCACGGAGGTGCCCCCCATGCCCGACTCCCCCGCCGACCGCTCGCCGCAGCGGAGGCTCCGCCCCGCACCGCTGCTCTTCGAGCCCGGCCTCACGGAGCCGGAGCAGGAGCACTTCTTCGACCTCGACGACATCGAGGACCCGCGCGAACTGCTGAACCGCTCCACCGAGTTGACCGTGGCGTTCCGTGCCGCGGCGGAACGGGCCAGCGACTTCCAGGCGATGGCGGCGGCCCAGCTCGCGGACACTCGCCGCTTCGACAGTCTGAGCTTCGAGGAGATCGCCGCCCGCGCCGACTGGACCCCGGACTACGCGGCGAAGATGGTCGAGCACGGCCGTGGCCTGCTGCGGCAGCGCCGCACCGGCTGAGAGCGGCCACACAGCGGCACCACGGCGGCCACTGACGGCGATCGGCCCGCCTGGCATATGCCCGGGAGAATACGCCGTACCCGCTCCTTCTGTCCGGCGTTCCCCACTTCCCGTACTGCTCCGCTTCCCGCCCCCGTACCAATGGAAGGGTGGATATGTGGACGCATGAGTCGATCGAGTACATCACCGTGGCCGGGGAGGCCTGGCTGGCTTCGGCCAGCGAGTACCCGCGCAGTATGCGGGCGCTGTGGGAGTCGCGCCCCTGGGCGCCCACCGTGCTGCCCTGCGGGCGCACCTTCGACGTGGTGAACCTGCCCGGCGTGTTCGGCCGCCGGGTGCTCGACGAGTTGTGGGAGTCGGGGCCCGGCTGCGGACCGGTGGCCACCCATCGCGGCCGGATCCTGGTCTTCGCCGAGGTCGGCGCGGCGCAGCGGCTGCGCACCCTGCTGGTCTGGGAGGAGTGGGCCCGCGGTGTCCCGCCGGTGCTCTGCCACGGCGCCGGCGACGCCATCACCGTCCCCCCGGTCCAGCGGATGGCGGACGCCCCGGAGGGCCCCAACCGCTGGATCGTCGCCCCGGACACCCGCGAGCCCTGGCTCCCCGGTGCCTCCGTGCTGCTGTGGGCCTGCGTCCGCGCCGCCCGCGGCGGCTCCGCACCGGCCGTGCCGCCCGCCCCGGTGGAGCTGCCGTCGCCCGCGAGCGTTCCCTCAACCGGGTCCACGTCGGCACCGCGCGCAGCACTCACGGTGGTCGAGCTGACCGCCTCGCACCTGCCGACCGCCTGAGCGCCGAACCGCCTGAGCGGGGACCGCGCGCAGGCCACAGCGCGCGGTCCCCGAACGGACCAGGGGCCCATCACTCCCCAGTGATGGGCCCCTCCCCCGTCCCCCGATTCCGCGTCTCCCCCCGGATCCCCCGGGTCCCCCGGAGACATGGCATTCCGGGCGCTTCGCCTACTGCTGGCTGCGCACCCGGTCCGGGTCGATCACGGTGCCGGTCCCCTCGGCTGTCACCGTGACCTCCGTCGTCAACTCCTCAGCAGCCGTGTCCGCCGAAGCCGGCTCGGCCTCCCCCGTGGTGGTCGAGTCGGTCTCTGTTACGTCGCTCTCCGGCGTGGTCATGCTGCTGCTCCTCAGAATGCGGTGAAGCGGTGAGGCATCGAGTTGATGTGGGCTCCCATCATGACCCACCCGAATCAACACTCGTTCAACGCCCGAACGGTCGGGTACGTCGGAAGGGTCGGAGCCGTACGTGCGTCAGTGCTACCGTCCCGACTGGTGTACGGGCAATTTCCAGCGCTCTGGGGAGACAACGGATGCGCAGCGGAACGAACGGGGCGGAGCCCGGCTTGAGGTTCCGGGTACTCGGTGAGGTCCGGGGGCAGCTCGGTGACCGGGCACTGCGGCTGGGCTCGCCGCAGCAGATCGCCGTCCTGGTCAGGCTGTTGCTGAACCATGGGCACAGCGTCTCGATCGCCGAGCTGGTGGACGGGATCTGGGGCGGCGAGCCGCCCGCGCGCGCGATCGGGACGGTGCGCACCTACGTCTCCCGGTTGCGCACCGAACTCGAACCGAGCCGGGCCAGCCGGACGCCGGCGCAGGTCCTGCTGTCCACCGGGGACGGCTACACGCTGCGGATGGACCCGGACCGCCTGGATCTGCACGCCTTCGAACGCCTGCTGGCCGCCGGCGACCGGGCGGCCGCCGCCGGGGAGCCGCAGCGGGCGGTGGACCTGCTGACGCAGGCCCTGTCGCTGTGGCGCGGCGGAGCGCTCGCCGGGGTCCCCGGCGGGTACGCCGAGGGCCAGCGGCGCAGGCTGGGCGAGCTCTGGCTCTCCGGGGTCGAGTCCCGGATCGGCCTGGACCTGGAACTGGGCCGCACCGATCAGGCGATCGCCGCGCTGGGGCCGCTCACCACCGAGTTCCCGCTGCGGGAGCGGCTGCGGGCGCTGCTGATGCTCGCCCTCTACCGCAGCGGCAGGCAGGCCGAGGCGCTCGGCGTGCACGCGGACACCCGCAGGCTGCTGATCGACGAGCTGGGCGTCGAACCCGGTCCGGAGCTCGCGGTACTGCAGCGCCGGATCCTGGCGGCCGACCCGGAGTTGACCCCCTCGATCAGGTCGGCGGCCGTGGGCGGTGCGGCGACCGGTGCATCGGCCGAGGGCGGCGGGGCCTCCGGCGGCATCCTCGCGCTGTCCACCGTTCCGGCCCAGCTTCCGCCGGACATACCGGACTTCAGCGGCCGCACCAAGCTCGTCGAGGAGATCGTCGACGCGCTGCACCGCTCGCCCGGCCAGGCCGTGGCGATCTGCGCGCTGGCCGGGATCGGCGGGGTCGGCAAGACCACGCTGGCCGTGCACTGCGCGCACGAGGTCCGCGGCTCCTTCCCGGACGGGCAGATCTACCTGGACCTGCGCGGCGCGGGCACCGACCCGGTCGACCCCGCCGCGGCGCTGGCCGAGTTCCTGGAGGTGCTCGGCGTGCCGTCCGCCCAGCTGCCCGACACGGTGGAGCGGCGGACCGCCCTGTACCGGTCGCTGCTGGCCGACCGCCGGGTGCTGGTCCTGCTGGACAACATGCGGGACTCCACCCAGATCAGGCCGCTGCTGCCGAGCACCGGCAGCAGCACCGTGCTGGTGACCGGACGCGGCAGGCCGGCCGGCCTGCCCGGGGTGCGGCTGGTGGACATCGACGTGTTCCAGGAGGAGGAGGCGGTCGAGCTCTTCGCCGCGGTGGCCGGGGCCGAGCGGGTGGCCGCCGAGCCCGCGGCAGTGCGGGAGGTCGTCCTCGCCTGCTCACTGCTGCCCCTCGCGGTGCGGATCGTCGCCTCCCGGCTCGCGGTCCGCCCCTCCTGGACGGTCGCCTCGCTGGCACGCCGGCTGGCCGACCAGCGGCGGCGGCTGGACGAGCTGCAGGTCGGCGATCTGGCCGTGGAGTCGACCTTCCAACTCGGCTACCTGCAGCTGGGCGAGGAGCAGGCGCGCGCCTTCCGGCTGCTCTCGCTGCCCGAGGGCCCCGGCTGCTCGACCCCCGACGCCGCGGCCCTGCTCGGCCTCCCGGCCACCGAGGCCGAGTCGCTGGCCGAGTCACTGGTCGACGCCGGGCTGCTGGAGAGCGAGGAGCCCGGCCGCTACCGCTACCACGACCTGCTCCGGCTCTTCGCCCGTCGGCGCGCGGAGGAGACCGACCCGGAGCCGGTCCGCCGCCGCAGCCTGCTGCTCCTGCTGGACCATCTGCTGGCCTGCGTCCGCAATGCCTCGCGGACGCTGGAGGGCGACGACATGCTCAGCTGGAGCCTGCACCGCACGGTCGGGGCGGGCGAGCCGCTGACGGACGCCGACGAGGCGCGCGAATGGCTGCGGGCCCAGCGCGCGCTGCTGCTCGCGGTGCTGGGACAGGCCCTGCGGCAGGCTCCGGCCGAGTCGCTGCCGGCGGTGGTGGACCTGCTGCTCGGCTGGATGTGGCTGATCGACCCCGAGGTCCACGCCGAGGACTTCCACACGGTGCTGGCCCAGGCACTGACGGTGGCCCAGGAGACCGGCCGACCCGCCGACAGCGCCGAGTTCCCGAGGGGCGGCGACGCCCGCGGCGAGGCCCGGCTGCACTACCTGGTCGGCATGCTGCACGGGCTCACCGGGGACGGCGCACCCGCCGAGGCGTCGCTGCGCCGGTCGCTGGAGTGCCTCGACCCGGCCCGGGGCGGTGTCGAGGACCATCCCGAGATCCACTACACCGTGGCGGCCGAGCTCGCCGTGGTGCTGAACGCCGCGGGCCGCTCGGAGGAGGCGCTGCCCTATCTGGAGCTGGCCCGGGACCTGTGCCGCGACCTGGGCCACCAGGCGGACGAGGCCCGGCTGCTGGGCAACATCGCCCGGGCACACCTCACCGGCGGCAGGCCGGCCGAGGCGCTGGAGGCGGCGCGCGACGCGGTGCGCACCGCCCGGGCCGCCGAGCACCCCAGCTGCCTGGCCGACGCGCTGTACCAGCTGGGCACCGTCCTGCTCGGCAACGACCAGCATCGCGAGGCCAGCACCCGGCTGATCGAGGCCGTCGAGATGCTGCGCCGCCAGGAGCGCTACTCGACCGAGGGCTGTGCGCTGGCCCGGCTCTCCTCCTGCTACCTGGCCATGGACGCCTCCTCGGAGGCGGTCCGCTGCGCGGAGCAGGCGCTGGAGCTGGGCCGCCAGGTCAGCGCCCGGTACTGCCAGGGCCTGGCCCAGGAGGCGCTGGGCCGGGCACTGGTCCGGCTGGGTCAGAGCGAGCGGGGCCGCGGCTGCCTGACGGAGGCTCAGCGGCTCTTCGAGGAGCTGGAGGTCACCGAGGCCATCGGCGTCCGGGACCTCCTGGACACGCTGCCCGCCAGCGCCTGATGCCACCAGCGGTCCCGGCCGGGGGTCCAGCCCACCGGGTAGGAGTTCCGCTGCACCACCAGCACGGCGCCGACCGTCGGCACGGCGGCGTCCGGCGCCCCGGGGCGTCCCCGCAGCGCGCGGTCGACCGCGGCCTTCGGTGACTGGAGCCCGCCGCTCACCATGACGGCGTCGGCGGTCACCACGACCCGGGGCCGTTCGGCACGGATCCACTCCCGCAGGACCGCGGCTGCGCCGGGGCCGGCCACGGCGCCCTGGGGTCCGGTCTCCGTCTCGATCACCGCCCGCGCGCCCAGCCGCTCGCAGGCCAGCGTCGCGATCACCGCCTCGGGCATCGCGGGCAGGAACACCAGCACCGCGTCGCCCTCCCCCACCCCGGCCGTCCGGAACACCCGGGCCGCCCGTCTGACCTGGTCCTCCAGCCCGTCGAAGGTGTAGAGCTCGGCTTCGCCGCTGTCCCCCAACCAGTGGAGGGCCACCTGATCGGCGGATCGGAGCGGATCGGCGTACGACTTCGCGTGCGGATTCGTCGGCGTCGTGAGGGTCGGCATCGGGCGCTGCTCTCTGCGGAAGATGAACGGCGGTGCGGGGCCATCGTCCCGGGACCCGATCAACAGCGATTCAACGGCCGTACCGTCCGGGAATCCGATTCAGCGTTTGGGGCCCGGGTCCTGTATGGTCTTCCACGTCAGCACGCGCCGCTAGCTCAGTTGGTTAGAGCAGCTGACTCTTAATCAGCGGGTCCGGGGTTCGAGTCCCTGGCGGCGCACAGCCTGCGGGAACGGGGTCCGGCTCTTGGGAGCCGGACCCCGTTCTCTTGCGCTGCAGCGCTGCACCGCTTTACCGGTTCACTGCTTGGCCCCGGTCCGGTGCACCCCGGTGAGGTGTGCGAACACGACGACGTTGCTGGAGTACTCCTGCGTCTTCCGGTCGAAGGTGCCGCCGCAGGTGATCAGACGGAGTTCGGGCCGGGAGGCGTCGGCGTAGACCTTCCGGTCGTCGAAGTCGGTCCGCAGGATCGCCCGGACGGAGTCGACGGTGAACACCGCCGTGCTGTGGTCGGACCGGTCGACCTCGACCGGATCCCCCTGGCGGAGCGCGCTGAGCAGGTAGAAGACCGCGGGGCCGCGGTGGGTGTCCACATGCCCGACGATCAGCGAGGTGCCCACCTCCCCGGGCGTGACGGACCCCCCGTACCAGCCGGCGGTGCCCGGCTCGGAGAAGGGCGGGGTCTCCACCGTGCCGTCGTCGGCCCGGCCCATCCTGGCCAGTGGCGCGTGCACTCCGATGGAGGGGATGTCGACCCGCTGGGGAGTGGACTTGGTCAGGCCGTCCGCGGAGAGCCTCGCCGCCTCCGCGGCCGGGGTGGACGGCGCGGGTCGGACGGTGCCGGCGACCGCGCTGGGCGACGGACCGGGGAGCGAGTGCGCGGGCGTCGCGGTGTGCCCGCACCCGCTCAGTACCGAGATCGCCGCTCCGACCAGGAGCGCGCCCGTGGCCGCCACCGGAATCCGGTGGCGGCCACGGGCGGAGGTCAGGCTCTCAGCCACCGATGTGCTGCGTCAGCGAGGCAACCGAGCTCGCCATGGCGCCGCCACCCGCGTCGACACCGTGCTCGTGGTGGTGGTGGCCACGGCGGTCGTCGCGGTCACGGCCGAAGCGGTCGTCACGGTCACGGCCGAAGTGGTGGTGGTGACGGTGGTGGCGCCGCCCGGCCCAGGGGGAGTCGTCGCCGGCGGACGGGCCGTCCGCCTTGACGCCGGCCACGTGGGACACGGCGGGAGCGGCCGCGGCGTAGACCGGGCCGGCCGCACCGAGAGCGAGTGCCAGGACGGCCATGCCCGTTCCTGCGCTGCGAAGAAGGTTCATGCAATCCTCCGGGAACTGAACTGGACGACAGCGCGGACACCGGTCGGCGGCCACGGGGGTGCGTCCATCGTGGGCAGAGGGGTATCCAGGCCCGGTCCCGGCGAATCGCGTTCGCATCCGGATTCCAACGGACGGAGCAGAGATCGAGTCCAATGGCCTAACGGTCCGTCAGGTGCAGCCGAGGACCGACCCGAGATGGAATGATCATCCGATCAGCTCAGCGGCGATGCATGACGAAGGATGACGGACGATGGCCCTGTTCGACCTGCCCCTGGACAAGCTCCGCAGCTACCGCAGTTCGGCGGCCGAGCCCGCCGACTTCGACCAGTTCTGGTCCAAGACCCTGGCCGAGACCCGGGCGCACGACCTCGCCGCACGCTTCGAACGGGTCGAGACCGGGCTGTCCACGGTGGAGACCTACGACGTGACCTTCGCCGGGTACGGCGGGCAGCCGGTCAAGGGGTGGTTCGTGCTGCCGGCCGGAACGGTCGAACCGCTGCCGCTGGTGGTGGAGTTCATCGGCTACGGCGGCGGACGGGGACAGGCGCACACCCATCTGCTCTGGGCCTCGGCCGGTTTCGCCCACTTCGTCATGGACACCCGTGGTCAGGGCAGCGGCTGGGCGACCGGCGACACCCCCGACCCGGTAGGCAGCACGCCCGCCTACCCCGGCTTCATGACCAGGGGCATCGAGGACCCGCACGACTACTACTACCGCCGGGTCTTCGCCGACGGGGTGCGCGCCGTCGAGGCGGCCCGCTCGCACCCGCTCACCGACGCCTCGCGCACCGCCGTGACCGGGGTCAGCCAGGGCGGCGGGATCACCCTGGCCGTCAGCGGCCTGGTCCCCGACCTGGTGGCGGTCGCGCCGGACGTCCCGTTCCTCTGCGACTTCCCGCGTGCGATCACGCTGACCGACAGCCACCCCTACCGCGAGGTCGGCAACTACCTGAAGACCCACCGCAACCGGATCGAGCAGGCCCGCCGCACCCTCGGCTACTTCGACGGCGTGCACTTCGCGGCCCGCGCCGGCGCACCTGCGCTCTTCTCCACCGCGCTGGAGGACGAGGTCTGCCCGCCGTCCACGGTCTTCGCCGCGTTCAACGCCTACGCGAACGAGGACAAGGCGATCGAGGTGTACGACTTCAACGGCCACGAGGGCGGCGGCCCGTTCCAGCAGGCCGCCCAACTGGCCTGGCTGCCGCAGCGGCTCCGGCAGGGCTGAGGGTCCGGCAGGAGAGCGGTCGGGGGAGGTGGGGCTCCACCGTCGGGGCAGCGGGATCCCTCTCCCGGCCGAGCCCCCGTCCCGCCCCCGTCTCCGACGTGCGCGATTGCTCCCGCTGACCGTCCGTCGCCTCCGTGGGGCACATCGGTCGGTGCCGGGCTGGGGTGGCTCGGCTCCGCCTCGCGGCAACCACGAGGAGGGGGCGGTTGGTGGGGCGTGCGTTGCCGGGTGCGCGCCGGTACCGGGGCTGCAGAAACCTTTCTTCGGGCCGGATTGCCCGTGCTGGGGGGAGTTACAACCATGCTGGGGTGAATTACCCCCATATATGGTTGCTGCGCCCCCCAGCGTGGGTGTAACTCCCCCCAGCAGCCCGCCAAACCGCTCAAATGGCCCTGGGAGAGGTCGCTGGGGAAGTCTGGCCTCGGCCTGGGGTAGATCCGACTCGCTGAGCGGGTCCAGCACTCCCCAGGGTGAGGCTGGACTTCCCCAACCCCCGAACGGCGGGCGCGAAGTCCCCCGCCCCGCGCCCCAGGCGAGCGCTCCGCGCCGGACCTGGGCCACCCCCGGCCGTTGTCGCGCATGGGGTATCCCCTGCACGAAGTGCTTGGGGAGGGAGCCGCTTCCTTCCGGGCGGAGCCCGGGAAACGGCGGGCCGCACGCCCCACCACACGCTGCCGTTGCAACCGTGGAGCGCCACCCCCGCCCACCGCGAAGCGCTCCGCGCCGGACCCGAGTCGCACCCTGCCCCTCCGCCGCGTTCAGAGGTTCCAGACCGCCAGCCCGTACACGGCGAGCCAGGCCGCGGCGATGAGCTGCAGGGGGCGGTCCTTCAGCAAAATCTCCTCCGGGGCTCCTGCGGTGCCCCGGTCGGCGAAGACGGCGTAGCGCATCACACCGAGCACGAAGGGGACGATGGAGAGCTGGCGCCAGGGCAGCAGTCCGGCCGCGCCCGCTCCCGCCGCGGGGTCCGCAGCGCCGGCGGTGCCCAGGGCCCAGAGGCAGTAGCTGAGTACGGTCACGCCGCCGGCGAGCTGCCAGACGAAGCGCAGGTAGGTGTCGCTGTAGGCGTCCAGCAGGGCGCGGCTGCGGCCGCCGTGGTCGCGCATCAGCAGCAGTTCCGAGTAGCGCTTGGCGGACACCATGAACAGGGCGCCGAACCCCGCCGTGATCAGGAACCAGCGCGACAGCGGCAGCCCGACGGCGAGACCGCCGACCATGGCGCGCAGCAGGAATCCGGTGGCGACCACGGCCAGGTCGACCAGCAGCATGTGCTTCAGCGAGGTGCAGTAGGCGAACTGCATGACCAGGTAGGCGACCACCACCACGGCGGCCGCCGTACTGCAGAGCAGCAGCGCGGCCGTGACGGCGAGTGCGGCGAGCACCAGCCCGGTCGCGTAGGCGAGCCGTACCGGGACCAGCCCGGAGGCGACCGGGCGGTGGCACTTCACCGGGTGGCGCCGGTCCGCGTGCACGTCCTTGGCGTCGTTGACCAGGTAGACCGCGGCGGAGGCGCAGGTGAAGACCAGGAAGGCCACCGCGAGGCGCAGCGGGACGGTGCGGGCGAACAGGTCGCCGGCGGCCACCGGGGCGGCCACCACCAGCACATTCTTGATCCACTGACGCGGCCTGGCCGTCTGCAGCAGTCCTGCGGCGAGCCTCAGCGGCGTCCGCTCACCGGCCGGTATCAGGGCGGCGAAGCGGTCCAGCAGGGGATCGGCCGGGTCGACGGGTATGGACCCGTTCAGCTGCTCCGACATCAGCCGATCACCACCGGTATCGCTGCCGCCCCGTCAGCGCCGCACTGTCCTGCTTCCCTGGCCATAGGGTTCATCGTCAACAGCCAGAGCATCACATAAACCTATAAAAGCGACACCCCCGGTGCCCTCGGGCCGACGATCCCCCGTTCGGCGGAACCCCTTAGGCGGCCAGGCAGCCAGCCCGCCTCCACTCGACGTACCGGCCCGACTCGCGCATCAGGCCGTTCATGAACCAGAGCACCACCAGGGTGTCGTCACCCCAGCCGATCACCGGGATGAAGTCGGGTATGGCGTCGATGGGGCTGACCACATACACGGCCGTCAGCAGCAAGAACCCGTAGAGCCGCCCCGGCCTCAGACCCGGGTAGCGGCCGAAGGTCACATCCTTGACCAGCAGCGGCGCGGCGACCAGGCGGCGGATCAGTCCGGGCGCGCCGGGCCGTCTGGTCTCCCGGTACAGCCCCCACGCCGATCGGCCGACGGACATCCGGTCCAGGGGCCGTCGCTTGGCGGCGGGCAGTGGGGCGGCCTTCTTCATGGTTCCCTCGCAGGGCAGGAGCGGGGTTGCTGCGCTGCTCCTACCCGCCGCCGAGAGGATCAGTACCGCTCAGGCCCGGGCGATGGTCTCGTGGTGGCGGATGACCTCGGCGATGATGAAGTTCAGGAACTTCTCCGCGAAGGCCGGGTCCAGCCGGGCGTTCTCGGCGAGCTCCCGCAGCCGCTCGATCTGCTCGCGCTCACGGCCCGGATCGGCCGCGGGCAGACGGTACTCGGCCTTCAGCCGCCCGACCTCCTGGGTGCACTTGAAGCGCTCGGCGAGCATATGGACGATCGCCGCGTCGATGTTGTCGATGCTCCCCCGCAGACGGGACAGCTCCGCCAGCGCGTGAGCGTCCACCGCCTCGTTGTTCTCGGCGGCGCGGCTCTCGGTCATCGTGGTCCCCCGTGGGTGGTGCGTGGACTGTCCGGGACGGGGAAGGCTCCGCCCACGTCCCACGTCGCCGCAGCTCGGGGCAGCGACGCCGGCTCTGAGGATACCGAAGCAGGATCATCCACAGGAATTGCGGCTCCGAACAGGCCTGACCTGTCGCCCCGGGCGCCCCCCGGCCCGTCAGTCGTCGTAGCGCTTGAAGCCGGAGGTGTCGATCGACCAAGGGCCGAAGGGGACGGCGTCACCGAAGTGGTATTCGCGCACGTCGGCGTAACGGGGGCCGTCCGAGCCCGGGCAGGGGGTGGCGTAGGTGTAGACGAGGCCCTTACGGGGGTCGGCCAACAGATAGAGGGGGATTCCCATAGCCGGGTAGTCGGCGGCCTTCTCTACGTAGTCGTTGTCGGGGTTCGACTTCGAGACGACCTCAACAACGGCCAGCAGTTCAGCCGGGTCCACAGTTGCGCCCGGCTCGTCCAGGACAGCCAGTGGAACCACGACCGCATCGGGCCGACGCATACGCCCTATGGCGGGGTCCTCGATCTCCGCCCCCGACTGGGCAATCACATCTGTGTTTGGATGAGTAGCCGGCATCTGGGCGTTGATCTGCAGCACGATTCGGGCGGCAATACCTTCATGGCGCTTGACCGGGCTCATCATCACGACGACTCCCGCCGCCCCGATCTCAACAGCCCACGCGCCCTCGAGCTCCTCAGCCAAGGGCCACAGCTCATCAGCAATCTTGCGCATGCGCGCATACGCCTTGGCGTCGACCGGTTCCGACATCAGCGGTCCTCACAGAGGGTCACGGGAAGGGTACGGCGGCGAGGCCTTGGTCGCAGGCCTCTCTCCTCAGTAAAGCACCGCATGGTGCCGGCGCTCCTACAAGCACATCCGGCCAGGTCAGCACCGGCCCGAGAGCCGATTCGGCATTCCCGGTCGGATCATGTAATCTCTTTCAAGTCACCAAGCGCCGCTAGCTCAGTTGGTTAGAGCAGCTGACTCTTAATCAGCGGGTCCGGGGTTCGAGTCCCTGGCGGCGCACAGCCTGCAGGACCTGGGGTCCAGCTCTTCGGAGCTGGACCCCAGTGTCGTTTCCGGGCCGAATAACTCGGTTGCGCGGTGCCGAGGACTCGCTAAGGTGATCGAGTTCCTGCGATACCGGGCTGTCCATCGCCCGGCCGTGACGAGAGAGGAGGTGCGTCTCCGTGGTTGCCGCCATGACGCGGCGCGTTCACGCCTGCGCGCCAGACGCCTCTTCACCTCATTTCTCGCCATCTGCCTGCCGGCTGAGCTGACCACGCGCTCCGGTGGGCCATCCCACAGGAGCCCCTCCCGTGCGCGACAGCTATTCCGACAGTGAGTCCTACAGCCGCGTCCGCCCCAAGGGCGGCGGCAAGCACAACCGCCTCAACGAAGAAGCCGAGTACGACGACTACTTCGCCCACACCGGTTCCACGTCCGACGGCCCGCCCGAGGGCGACCGCTGGAGCACCTGGGACCAGTCGACCCCGACCGAGAAGGGTCCCGAGCCGCGTCCCGACTGGGTGGTGACGGAGCTGGGCGCCGTCGACTCCGAGCTCGGCATCGTCAAGACCGGTAAGGAGGGCGACGTCTTCCTGCTGGAGCGCGGCGTTCCCGGCACCGACCGGCGCACCCTGCTGGCCGCCAAGCGCTACCGCGACGGGCAGCACCGGATGTTCCACCGCGACTCCGGCTACCTGGAGGGCCGAGCCCACAAGGAGTCCCGGGTCAGCCGCGCCATGGCCAAGCGCACCGACTTCGGCAAGCAGGCCATCGCCGGTCAGTGGGCCGCCGCCGAGTTCTCGGCGCTGTGCCGGCTGTGGTCCTCGGGCGTGGCGGTGCCCTACCCGGTGCAGATCACCGGCACCGAGATCCTGATGGAGTTCATCGGCGACCGCTCCGGCGCGGCCGCCCCAAGGCTGGCCCAACTCCGCAGCGAGGACGCCGATCTGGAGGATCTGTGGGAGCAACTGACCCGCAATCTCGCGCTGTTCGCCCGGGCCGGTTACGCCCACGGCGACCTGTCCGCCTACAACATCCTGGTCCACGAGGGACGCCTGGTCATCATCGACGTCCCGCAGATCGTCGACGTCATCGCCAACCCCCGCGGCCGCTCCTTCCTCGAACGCGACGTCCGCAACGTCGGCGCCTGGTTCGCCGCGCGGGGGCTCGCCGAGGAGCGCGTCGAGGGACTGGCCCGGGAGCTGGCCTTCGACGCGCGGCTGGACTGACGACGGGTCAGACCGAGGACGGCGCCGGGAGCCTGGGGATGCGGATGCCCAGCTCCCGGCGCAGCGCCGAACGGGCGGCGAGGTAGCCGGACATGCCGTGGACGCCGGGTCCCGGCGGAGTGGAGGCGGAGCAGAGGTAGACGCCCGGCAGCGGGGTCCGGTAGGGGTCCCAGCGGGGGACGGGACGCATAAGGCTCTGACGCATCGTCACCGCTCCGGCGCCGATGTCGCCGCCGGTGTAGTTGGCGTTGTACGCCTCCAACTGCGGCGCGCTGAGCGAGCGTTGCGCGGTGATGGTGTCGCGGAACCCCGGGGCGTGCCGCTCGATCCCGGCGATGATCTCCGCACTCGCGTCGGCCGGGCTGCCGTGCGGGACATGGGCGTACGCCCACAGCGGGTACCTGCCGGGGCGGCCCCGGCCCGGGTCGGCCGCGACCGGGTCCATGACCAGGACGAAGGGGCGTTCCGAGGCCAGCCCGCGGGCGTTGCGGGTCTCCTGGGCGAAGACCTCGGCCCGGGTGCCGCCGATGTGGACCGTCCCGGCCCGGGCCAGGTCGGGATGGGTCCAGGGGACCCGTTCGGACAGCAGGAAGTCGGTCTTGGCGGCGGCCGGGCCGTAGCGAAAGGCGGACAGCGCGGCGGCGTAGCGCGGGGGCAGGTCCGGACCGGCGACCCGCAGGAACTCGCGCGGGCCGAGGTCGGCGAGCACGATCCGGGCCGGTCGCACCTCGCGTAGGTCGTCGATCCGCACCCCGGTGTGGATCTTTCCGCCGTGCGTGGTGAGATCGTCGGCCAGGGCCCGGGCGATGGCCGCGCTGCCGCCCTCGGGGACCGGCCAGCCGCTGGTGTGCGCGAGATGCCCCAGCAGCAGGGCGATGGCGCCGCCGGTGAGGCTGGGCAGCCGTCCGAAGGCGTGCGCGGCCACCCCGGAGAGCAGCGCGCCGGCCTGCTCTCCGCGGAACTGGAGCCGCGCCAGCGGGGTGCCGTGGCGCAGCATCCGGGGGGCGAGCAGCAGGGCGAGCGCCAGATCGGCGGGCGGGCGGCGCAGGTCGGACAGCATCAGGCCGACCAGTTCGCGGCTGTGCTCCATCAGCGGCGTCATCAGCCGGGTCCAGGCGGGGCCGTCCACGCCCAGGCCCGTCGCGGTGGCGGCCAGGTCGCGCCAGGCCAGGGCGGCCCGGCCGCCGGCCAGCGGGTGGGCGTAGGAGAGCTCGGGGGTGAGCAGCCGTACGCCGTGCGCGGGCAGGTCGAAGGTATGGAAGAAGGGCGAGGCGGCGGCCATGGGGTGTCCGGCCGAGCAGATGTCATGGACGGTGTCGGGCTCGAACAGCGGGACGGTGCGCAGCCCGCCGCCGAACTCCCCGGCCGCCTCGTACACCGTGACCTGCAGTCCGGCCCGGGCCAGGACCACGGCCGCAGCCAGACCGTTGGGACCGCTGCCGATGACGGCGGCGGTGCCGTCGGAACGGCAGGAAGTCGGGCCGGGTCGGGATGCCGGGCCGGGTCGGGACGTCAGTGGGGAGCGCACCCCAGCAGCCAACCACGCCGGGACGCCGGGAGCCACAACCCCACGACGCCTCAGCCGGATCGCCGTTCGGTCAGCAGCGCCAGGATCGCCTCCGGCGGCATCGCCCGCCCGAAGTGCCAGCCCTGTGCGGTGTCGCAGCCGGCGTCGCGCAGCCGGTCGGCCTGCAGCGCGCTCTCCACGCCCTCGGCGGTGACCGTCAGCCCCAGGGCGTGCGCCAGCTGCACCAGGGCCAGCACGATCTGCTCGTCCGCCGCCTGCCTGCGGGCGTACCGGGCCGGGCCTGCCACCGCCGCGGTGGCCTCGGTGCCGCCCTCCTGGAAGCCCTCCAGGAAGCTGCCGTCCAGTTTGAGGACGTGCACCGGCAGCCGGCTGAGGTAGGCGAGATTGGAGTAGCCGGTGCCGAAGTCGTCGATGGCGATGCGCACCCCCATCGCGGCGAGCGCGTGCAGCGCCTCCAGCGGGCGTCCGGCCGGGCCCATCACCGCGCTCTCGGTGAGCTCCAGCTGCAGCAGCCTGGCCGGGAACCGGGTGCTGCCCAGGATCTCGGCGACGTCGGCGACCACGTCGGAGTCCCAGAACTGCCGGGCCGCCAGATTGACGCTGACGAACAGTTCGCTCTCCGGGAAGCGCTCCAGCCAGGCCCGTCCCTCGGCGCACGCCGCCTCCAGCACCCAGCGTCCCAGCGGCACGATGGCACCGGTCTCCTCGGCGATGCCGATGAAGCGGTCCGGCGAGAGCTTGCCGAACTCCGGGTGCTGCCAGCGCACCAGGGCCTCGACCCCGCACAGGGCCGCCGCCTCCGGCGCGCCCTGGAGCGAGACCAGCGGCTGGTACTCCACCACGAACTCACCGCGCTCCAGCGCCGGGAGCATCGTCGTCGCCAGCAGCTGGCGGGTGGTCTGGCTGGCGATCCGCTCCGGGTCGTAGAGCGCCCAGCGGGCCCTGCCGTCGCTCTTGGCCCAGCTCAGGGTGGCGTCCGCGTCCCGGACCAGATCGGTGGGTGTGGTGCCGGGGACCGGACGCTCCACGACGCCCACGCTGGCGGTGGCCACCACCCGCTGTCCGGCCAGGTCGTAGGGGGCCGAGAGCAGGGCCACCACCTCCGCCGCCAGCGCCGTCAGCTCCTCGGGTCCGGCGCTGCGCGGCACCAGCACGGCGAACTCGTCCCCGCCCATCCTGGCCACCAGGTGACCCCGGGCGACGAACCGCTGCTCCAGCCGCTCGGCCACGGCGACCAGCAGATCGTCGCCGACATGGTGGCCCAGGGTGTCGTTGATGGCGGCGAAGCCGTCCAGGTCGAGGTAGCACAGGCCGATCCGCTGGTCGGCCTCGGCGAAGGCCCCGGCCAGCCGGTCGAAGAAGAGTGAACGGTTCGGCAGCATGGTCAGCGGGTCGTGCACGGCCTGGTAGTGCAGCCGGTCGCCGAGCCGCCGGGCCTCGGAGACGTCCTCCACCATGGCCAGGGTGTACTGGGGGCGGCCGTCGGCGTCGCGGATCAGCGAGATGGTGACATTGGTCCACACGGCGTGGCCGCCGCGGTGCTTGAGCCGCTTCTCCAGCCGGATCCGGTCCCGGTCGCCGCGCAGCAGCTCCAGGTAGACCCGGCGCGCCTCCTCCTCGACGTCCAGCAGCTCATGGATGTGCAGCCGGATCAGGTCGGGGACGGAGTGGCCCAGCATCTCGGCGAGGGCCGGATTGGCCTCGATGATGCGGTCCTCGGGATCGACCAGGGCCATGCCGATGCCGGCGTCGGTGAACGCGGCACGGAAGCGAGTCTCACTGGCGTGCAGTGCCTGGGCGAGATCCACGGCCTCCGCCTCCGTCCCGTTGCCGTCCGCTCCGTTGCCTCCCCCGGTGTTGCCTCCCTCGGTGTTGCCTGCCCCCGCGATGCCGCCTCCCTCATTGCCGCCACCGCTCGGGCCTGGCACAGCTCTCCCGTCCCACATGCTCTCGATCAGCCGCTACGCACGGTTGTGATCATAAATGGGCGGGATCGACCCGGCCACCATTCCCGGAACGATTCACTCCTGCGGGGACAGCGCAGCAGGTGGCGCGGCGGCGCGAAACCCTCCGAACGCGCCGGTGCCCCCGACCGGAGCGGTCGGGGGCACCGGGCGGTGCACGGTGTGCGCCGGATCAGGCCAGGCTCGCCGTGAGCGTGATCGTGGTGCCCGAAAGCGCCTTGCTCACCGGGCAGTTGGCTTTGGCGTCCTCGGCCGCCTTGACGAAGTCGGCCTCGTCCAGGCCGGGCACGGTGCCCTTGACCGTCAGATGGATGCCGGTGATTCCGGTACCCGGCTGGAAGGTCACGTCGGCCGAGGTCTCCAGCTGGGTCGGCGGAGTGCCGGCCCCGGTGAGGCCGTGCGACAGCGCCATCGAGAAGCAGCTGGAGTGGGCGGCCGCGATCAGCTCCTCCGGACTGGTCTTCCCGTTCGCGGCCTCGGCCCGCGAGGCCCAGGACACCGGGAACTCGCCGACACCGGAGGTGACCAGGGAGACGACTCCCTTGCCCTCCGTCAGCGAACCTTCCCAAACAGTCGTTGCGACACGTGTGGTTGCCACGCCGGATACCTCCTGCGATCGATGCGGTGGTGGCGGTGGTGCCCTGCTCACCCTAGCCCGCCCGACCGCAGCGCACCTGCCGTGCCACTCGGTCGCTACAGGGCCAGTCGGTAGTGCCGCTCACCGTTGATCGGCAGGAAGCCGATCTGCTCATTGATGGCGATCATGTGGGTGTTGCTGACCAGGCAGGCCGTCAGTACCTCCTCGACCTCCGGGTGGGCGCCGATGAGCCACTCCAGCATGGCCGCCTTCACCCACAGGCCGAGGCCCCGGCCGCGGTGTCCCCGGAGCACGACCGTGTCGGACTGCCGGGCCCGGACGCTGCCGCCGCCCTCCAGGGCGATCTCGCTGAACCCGGCGACCACCTCGGCGCCCTCCTCGTCCAGCCCGAGCGCGGCGACCGTGAGCAGGGTCTGACCGCGGTCGGCCGCGGACCTGGCGTTGGCCCGGACCCGGTCCTCGTCCCAGACGAGATGGTCCGGCGCGTCGGCGGGCGTGTCGTTCATCGCCTCACGGGTGGCCGCGAACGGGCCGATCAGGTCGCTCGGCGGGACCCCCTGCCAGCGCACCAGGCTGTAGCCGTCGCTCACGGCCTTGACGGTGGCGCGCAGCGCGTCCTGGTCGCAGTCGGCGACCCGGAGCCGTAGCCGGCAGAGGTCCGCTCCCAGCGCGAACCCGGCCCCGACCAGGAACTCCTCACCGGCGGAGCCGACCGGGGTGCTGGTCAGCAGCTCGCTCCGGCCGTCCGCCACGGCCACCGCGACGACCTCGTCGAGCAGCGCCCCGGCGACGCCCTGACCGTACCCGTCACCGAGCACCGAGATCCGGCAGTCGGCGACCTGCCGCCTGCCCTCGGCGTGGTGCAGCCGCACCCAGGCCAGGCCGACGGCGGTGTCCCCGTCCCAGGCCAGCCAGCGCACGACGGACGCCGACGGCTCGGGAGCATCGGACCCGGATCCGGACCCGGACTCGATCCCGTCCGCGCCCGCTGTCCGCACCTGGTGCCAGCCCGCGATCTCCGCGTCGCTCGGGTCCGCCTCGGCGAGTCGCACGATCCGTGTCTGTCCGAGCTTCTCGCTCACGCGCAGCCTCCCTGGTCCGCCATGGTCCCCACAGAATGCGCCTCCACCCGGCCCCGGCGACAGAGCGATCAGGTTGTGAATCAAGTCACTTTTCAGATGGGATCCATGGCAAGCCGAACAGGAGTTGACGTCACGTCATTCAGTGTCCCCGGGCGATCCAGGCGTCGAGTTCCGGGGCCTCCGCTCCGATCGAGGTGGGGTCGCCGTGGCCGGTGCGGACGACGGTGTCCGGCGGAAGGGTCAGCAGCCGGTCGCGGATGGAGCGGACGATCGTCGGGAAGTCGGAGAAGGAGCGCCCGGTCGCCCCAGGACCGCCGCAGAAGAGGGTGTCGCCGGTGAAGACGGTGCCCAGGTCCGGCGCGTAGAGGCAGACGCCGCCGGGGCTGTGCCCCGGGGTGTGCAGCGAGCGCAGCTCGGTGCCGGCGACGCTGAGCACGGTGCCGTCGGCGAGGTCGCCGTCCGGGTCGCGGTCGGCGTGCGTCTGCTTCCAGAGGATGCGGTCGTCCAGGTGCAGCAGGATCGGCGCGCCGGTGCGGTCGGCGAGGGCCGGGGCGGCGTCGATGTGGTCGTTGTGGGCGTGGGTGCAGACGATGGCGAGCAGCCGCCGGCCGCCGAGGGCCTCGGCGATGGCGTCGGCGTCGTGCGCGGCGTCGATGACGATCGCCTCGCTGTCGTCGCCGACGATCCAGACGTTGTTGTCCACCTCCCAGGTGCCGCCGTCCAGCGAGAAGGTGCCGGAGGTGACGAGGCGTTCGACCCGGGCGGCCATCAGAAGACCACCACCGAGCGGAGCACGTCGCCGTCGTGCATCCGGGCGAAAGCGGCCTCGACGCCGTCAAGCGGGATGGTCTCGGTGACGAACGCGTCCAGGTCGAGGCGTCCCTGCAGATAGAGGTCGATCAGCATCGGGAAGTCGCGGGAGGGCAGGCAGTCGCCGTACCAGCTGGACTTCAGCGCACCGCCGCGCCCGAAGACGTCCAGCAGCGGCAGCTCCAGCTGCATCTCGGGCGTGGGCACGCCGACCAGCACGACGGTGCCGGCCAGGTCGCGGGCGTAGAACGCCTGCTTGTACGTCTCCGGGCGGCCGACCGCCTCGATGACGACGTCGGCGCCGTTGCCGCCGGTGAGCTCGCGGATGGCCTCGACCGCGTCCACCGAGCGGGAGTTGACGGTGTGGGTGGCGCCGAGCCGCAGCGCGGTGGCCAGCTTCCGGTCGTCCACGTCCACCGCGATGATCCTGGACGCGCCGGCCAGCCGGGAGCCCGCGACGGCCGCGTTGCCGACGCCGCCGCAGCCGATGACGGCCACCGAGTCGCCGCGTCCGACGTTGCCGGTGTTGATCGCCGCGCCGAGGCCGGCCATCACACCGCAGCCCAGCAGCCCGGCGGCGGCCGGGGAGGCGGCCGGGTCGACCTTGGTGCACTGCCCGGCGGCGACCAGCGTCTTCTCCACGAACGCGCCGATGCCGAGCGCAGGCGAGAGTTCGGTGCCGTCGTCCAGGGTCATCCGCTGCTTGGCGTTGTGGGTGTTGAAGCAGTACCACGGCCGCCCTCGCAGACACGCGCGGCACTGTCCGCACACCGCCCGCCAGTTGAGGATGACGTAGTCGCCCGGCGCGACCTCGGTGACGCCCTCGCCCACCGACTCCACCACGCCGGCCGCCTCGTGTCCGAGCAGGAACGGGAAGTCGTCGTTGATGCCGCCCTCCCGGTAGTGCAGGTCGGTGTGGCACACACCGCACGCCTGCACCTGGACCACCGCCTCGCCCGGCCCCGGGTCGGGGACGATGATCGTTTCCAGTCGGACCGGGGCGCCCTTGCCTCCGGCCACGATGCCTTGCACCTTCTGGGACATCGGGGACAACCTCTCACAGCTCTCGGGTGGTCTGGTCACTGATCGTATGCACGGACGTACGTCCCCGCATCAGCCACGCAGTCGGTCGGTGACCCAGTCGTGGAACATCGCGATGTGGTGCTCGCTGGGCACCAGCACCCCGCCGGCCCGGTAGGCGCGCGAGTCCATCGTCGGCTGGCAGCGCTCGCAGGCGTCGAAGTCCTGGACGTTGACCCGGTGGAAGAGCTCCACCGAGCGGGAGACGTCCTTTCCGGACTCCACCACGTCCTTGAGGAAGAGCCAGTCGCACTCCACGACGGTGCGGTCGGCGGCCAGCGGGTACATCCGGTGGAAGATCACGTGGTCGGGCACCAGGTTGATGAAGACCTGCGGCTTGACGGTGACCGCGTAGTAGCGCCGGTCCTGCGCCTCGTCGACGCCGGGGATCCGGTCCACGCCGTCGCTGCCGTCCACGGTGAAGCCGGTGACCTCCTCGGCGAACTCCGCGCCGTGCCCGACGTAGTACTGCGCGGCGTAGCCGCCGGCGAACTCCGGGAGCACCTCGGTGAGTTCGGGGTGGATGGTGGCGCAGTGGTAGCACTCCATGAAGTTCTCGATGATGAGCTTCCAGTTGGCCTTCACCTCGTAGGTGATCCGGCGGCCGACCGAGAGGTCGTCGATCTGGTAGTGCTCGATGGCCTCGGGCGTGCCCAGCCGCTCGGTGGCCGCGCCGATCACGTCCGCCTCGAAGGACGGCGGCTCGTCCGCCAGGCAGACCCACACATAGCCCAGCCACTCCCGCACCTGGACCGGCACGAGGCCGTAGGTGGTGCGGTCGACGTCGGGCATGCTGGTCAGGTTGGGCGCGGCGACCAGCTTGCCGTCCAGGCCGTAGGTCCAGGCGTGGTACGGGCACTGGAAGGCGCGCTTGACCTCTCCGGACTCCTCGGTGCAGAGCTTGGCGCCGCGGTGGCGGCAGATGTTGAGGAACGCCTTGACGCTGTTGTCCCGGGCCCGGGTGATGAGCACGCTCTCCCGGCCGACCTGGACGGTGCGGAAGGCGCCGGGCTTCCCCAGCTCGGAGGCGCGCACGGCGCAGAACCACATCTGCTCGAAGATCTTCTCCTGCTCCAGGGCGAAGATCTGCGGGTCGGTGTAGGAGGAGCCCGGCAGGGTGCGGATCAGGCTCGGCGGAAGCTCGGTCGCGGTCACGGCAGCGGCCTTTCTCGGAACAATGGTTGACGAACCGTCAGGAGGCGAGGGCGCGGTCGGTCCGGAGCCTGGCGGGGTCGAAGAGGGAGATCGGGTGCCGGGTGGAGCCGTCCACCGCGAGATCGGCGACGATCTCGCCGACCACGGGCACGAACTTGAAGCCGTGCCCGGAGAAGCCGCAGGCGACGGTGACCTGCTGGTGCAACGGGTGCGGGGCGATGACGAAGTGCTCGTCTGCCGTGTTGGTGTACATGCAGGTGGCGGCCTTGAGCAGCGGGCCGGGCAGCGACGGGATCCGCGGACGCAGCCGCGCGGAGATGTACTCGACCTCCTCGGGGTGCACCCGCCGGTCGATGGTGTCGGCGGTGCAGGGGACGCCGCCGCGGAACATGGCGACCTTGGCGCCGCCGCCCGGGCCGTCGATGGCGGGGAAGCCGTAGAACTGCTCGCCGCCACCCAGCTCCCAGATGTAGATGGGGTGCCGCTCGGGCCGGAACGGCGCCACCCCGCCCTGGGGCGCGAACCAGTACATGACCTGGCGCTCGATGGTGAAGTCGATGCCGAGGTCGTCCAGCAGGCTCGGCGCCCAGGCGCCGGGGCAGATGACCAGCCGTTCCGCGGTGTAGACGCCCTCGGCGGTGGTGACCCGGACGCCGCTGCCGGAGGGGTTGGCGGTCCAGCTGTGGACGGGCTCCTGGAAGTGCAGGTCGGCCCCGGCCCGGCCGGCCAGGTAGAGGTGGGCGAGCACGCTGGACTCGGGCCGGACGAACCCGGCCTTGGCCTCGTAGAAGGCCACCTCGTCGTCGGCGGGGCTCAGGGTCGGGAAACGGCGCCGGAGTTCGGCGGCGTCGAGCATCTCGTGGTCCAGGCCCCACTCCAGGGCGCTGCGCAGGCTGCCGGAGACGGTGAGACTGTCCGGCCTGCCGACCATCACACCGCCGGTGAGGGTGGCGATGGTACGGCCGGAGTCGTGCTCGATCTGCTCCCACAGCTCATAGGCGCGCAGCAGCAGCGGAACGTACGCCGGGTCCTCGAAGTACGCCTGGCGGGTGATCCGGGAACCACCGTGGCTGGAGCCCCGGTTGTGGCCCGGCGGGAACTTCTCCAGGCCGAGGACGCGCTGCCCGCGCTCGGCGAGCCGGTAGGCGGCGGCACTGCCCATGCCGCCGAGGCCCACCACGATGACGTCGTACGACTCGGTCATGGCGATTCTCCTGTTCGGTCTTCGACCTTCGGTCAGGGTGTCAGCGGCGAATGCGGGTCATCTTGGGGTCGAACAGGGGCTCCTCGGCGACCACGGCCGAGAGCCGTTCGCCGAAGTACTCCACCTGGACGGAGGTTCCGGGCGCGGTCGCGGCGCTCGGCAGCCACGCGTAGGCGATCGACTTACCGAGGGTGTAGGCGTAGGCGGCGCTGGTGACATAGCCGGCCGGGGCGCCGTCGAAGAACACCGGCTCCTTGCCCAGCACCACGGCCGCAGGGTCGTCGAGCAGCAGCGGGACCAGCCTGCGGGCGACGGTCGCGTCGCCGAGCCCGGTCAGGGCGTCTCGGCCGAGGAAGTCGCCCTTGTCCATCCGGACCGCGAAGCCGACGCCGGCCTCGTAGGGGTTGTGCTCCGCGGTCATGTCGGTCCCCCAGGAGCGGTAACCCTTCTCCAGCCGGAGGCTGTTGAAGGCGCTGCGTCCGGCGGCGACCACGCCGTGTCGCTGCCCCGCCTCCCAGAGGGTGTCCCAGAGCTTGGGGCCGCAGTCGGCGGTGGTGTAGAGCTCCCAGCCGAGTTCGCCGACATAGGACAGGCGCATCGCGGTGACCGGGACGTTGCCGAGGTACGCGCGCTTGGCCTTGAAGTAGCCGAATCCCTTGTGCGAGAAGTCGGCGTCGGTGAGCGGCTGGACCAGGTCGCGGGCGAGCGGGCCCCAGACGCCCAGGCAGCAGGTCCCGGCGGTGATGTCGCGGACCTGGACCGAGCCGTCCGCGGGCAGGTGCCGGGTGAGCCAGTCCAGGTCGAGGTTGCCGTTGGCGCCGACCTGGAAGCGCTGCTCGCCGAGCCGCGCCACGGTCAGGTCGCTGCGCACGCCGCCGGTCTCGTCCAGCAGCAGGGTGTACGTCACGGCGCCGACCGGCTTGTCCAGTTGATTGGTCGTCAGATACTGCAGGAATGCCAGCGACCCGGGGCCGGTGACCTCCAGCCGCTTGAGCGGCGTCATGTCGAAGAGGGCGACCCGCTCGCGGGTGGCGAGGGCCTCGGCCCCGGCGATCGGCGACCAGTAGCGGGAGGCCCACGCGCCGCGCCCGGGAACACCGGCCACCTCGGGCAGTTGGGCGTTGGCCTCGTACCAGTGCGGGCGCTCCCAGCCGCCGCCCTCCAGGAAGACGGCGCCCAGAGCCTGCTGCCGCTGGTGGAAGGGGCTGACCCGCAGGGGGCGGGGCTCCTCCATCGGCTGCAGCGGGTGGATGATGTCGTAGACCTCGACGAAGTTCTGGCAGGACCGCTGCATCACGTACGAGGGCGCGAGCTGGACGTCCTCGAAGCGGGCCAGGTCGCACTCATGGACGTCGGTGCGCGGGGCGCCCTCGATCAGCCACTCGGCCATCGCCTTGGCCACGCCCGCCGAGTGGGTGACCCAGACCGCCTCGGCGACCCAGAAGCCGCGCAGCTCCGGCGCCTCGCCCAGCAGCGGCATGCCGTCGGTGGTGAAGGAGAAGATGCCGTTGAAGCCCTCCTCGACCTTGCTGCGCCCGAGCGCGGGGAGCAGTTCTGCCGCGTCGGCCCAGGAGGGCGCGAAGTCCTCCTCGGTGAACGGCAGCATCGACGGCATGCCGGAGCCCGTCGTCTCACTCGGGTGGCTGACCGAGGCGAGGTCGACGGGCATCGGGCGGTGGGCGTAGGAGCCGATGCCGATCCGGTCGACGTGCTCGCGGTAGTAGAGGTCGCGGTCCTGGTGCCGCAGGATCGGCTTCCCGGCCTCGGCCGCCTCGGAGTTCCGGCCGGCCAGCTCGGGCAGCGGCGCGGTCCTGGCGTACTGGTGGGCCAGCGGGACGAGGGGGACCTCGACCCCGGCCATCGCGCCGATCCTGGGGCCCCAGAAGCCGGCGCAGGAGACCACGATGTCCGCGGGGAAGCTGCCCTGGTCGGTGACGACGCCGGTGACCCGGCCGTTCGCGGACTCGAAACCGGTGACGGTGTGGTGGCCCAGGAAGCGGGCGCCGCGCGCGGCGGCCTGGCGGGCCTGGGCCTCGCCGGCCCGCAACGCCTTGGCGAGCCCGTCGGAGGGGACGTGCAGGCCGCCGAGGATCCGGTCCTGGTCGAGCAGCGGGTGCAGGGCGGCGCACTCGGCCGGGTCGAGGATGCTGCCCTCGACGCCCCAGGAGGTGGCCAGGCCGTGCTTGCGGTGCAGATCGGTGAGGCGCTCCGGGGTGGTGGCCAGCTCCAGGCCGCCCAGCTGCTGGAAGCACCACTGGCCGTCCAGGGTGAGCGAGGAGTACTTGCGCACGGTGTAGGAGGCGAACTCGGTCATGGTCTTGGAGGAGTTCGTCTGGAAGACCAGTCCGGGAGCGTGCGAGCTGGAGCCGCCGGTGGCGAAGAGGGGGCCCTGCTCCAGCACGGTGACGTCGGTCCAGCCGCGGGCGGTGAGCTCGTCGCTGAGCGCACAGCCGACGATCCCGGCACCGACGATGACGACGCGGGGCTGATCGGGGGTGTGCACAGTCAAAGGAACCGTCCCCTCGGAGGCTGTCACCACATGGTCGTGTTGCATATGGCGCATTGGCGTGCGTGATGAGAAACAGGTTCGGGCCGCCAGACGCACCTGTCAAGACCGCGTCCACACAGGTCGCGCCGGTGGCGATCACCAACGAAGATCACAGCAAGGCGTCGTACGGTCGGAGCCCCTTGACACCCCGGGGCACCCCTTCCATACTCGGCGAAACCGTTGCGCATAGGGATAGCTGTCCCGGATTGCGCAACTCTGCGAGGAGGCTCTCCCATGCCCCTAGCCAGTGACGCAGCTTCCCTGTTCATCAACGGCGAGTGGACAGAAGCCTCCGACGGCGGACAACGCGCCGTCGTCAACCCCTTCGACGCGTCCGTGATCGCCCAGGTCCCCGAGGCCACCACGGACGACGTGGACCGGGCGATCCGTGCCGCGCGCGCCGCCTTCGACGAGGGCTCCTGGGCGCAGGCCCCCGCCGCGCGGCGCGCGGCCGTGCTCACCGCCACCGCCGAGGCCCTGCAGGAGCAGCGCGAGGAGCTGGCCCGGCTGGAGACCCTGGACACCGGCAAGACCCTGGAGGAGGGCCGGATCGACGTGGACGACGCCACGTCGGTCTTCCGCTACTACGCGGCCCTGGTCGCCACCGAGGCCGGACGCGCGGTGGACGTCGGCCGGCCCGACGTGGTCAGCCGTGTCGTGCACGAGCCGGTCGGCGTCTGCGGCCTGATCACCCCATGGAACTACCCGCTGCTGCAGATCAGTTGGAAGGTCGCCCCGGCGCTCGGCGCGGGTAACACGGTGGTCGCCAAGCCCAGCGAGGTCACCCCGCTCACCACCGTGCGGCTGTTCCGCATCCTGCAGGAGAAGCTCGCCGACGCGGGCGCGCCGGACGGCACCGCCAACCTGGTCCTCGGCGGCGGCGCGGTGGGCGCGGTGCTCGCCGAGCACCCGCTGGTCGACCTGGTCTCCTTCACCGGCGGCGGGGTCAGCGGCCGTTCGGTGATGCGCGCGGCCGCCGAGACGGTCAAGAAGGTCGCCCTGGAGCTCGGCGGCAAGAACCCCAACATCGTCTTCGCCGACGCCGACTTCGACGCCGCCGTGGACTTCGCGCTCTCCGCCGCCTTCGTGCACTCCGGCCAGGTCTGCTCGGCCGGCTCACGGCTGCTGCTGCACCGCAGCCTGCACGAGCGGTTCGTCGCCGAACTCGCCCGCCGCGCCGAGCTGATCCGGGTCGGCGACGGCCTGGACAAGGACTCCGAGACCGGCCCGCTGGTCACCGCCGAGCACCGCGCCAAGGTCGAGGCCCACATCGCCGGCGCCCTCGCCGAGGGCGCGATCCTCCGCGCGGGCGGCGGCAGGCCCCTCGAACCCGAACTGCAGGACGGCTTCTTCCTCCGTCCCACCGTGCTGGACGGCTGCCACGCCGGGATGACCATCATCCGCGAGGAGGTCTTCGGCCCCGTCCTCACCGTCGAGCTCTTCGACGAGGAGGACGAGGTCGTGGCACTCGCCAACGACACCCCCTACGGCCTGGCCGGCGCCGTCTGGACCCAGGACGCCGGGCGCGGCGAGCGCGTCGCCGCCCGGTTGCGGCTCGGCACCGTCTGGATCAACGACTACCACCCCTATGTGCCGCAGGCCGAGTGGGGCGGTTTCAAGCAGTCCGGCACCGGACGCGAACTCGGCCCCTCTGGACTCCACGAGTACCAGGAGGCCAAGCACATCTGGCGCACCGTCAGTCCCGCTCCCCAGCGGTGGTTCGCTGGTTGATACCCCGTCAATTCCCTGTCCCTCACGCCCCTCCGGCTCTACCCTCCGATCCTCCGCGCAGCTACTTCCCCCGCAGCCCTGCATTTGGAGCGACCCATGAGCACCGAGACCACCGCCCCACCGGGCAACGACGTCACCGACCTCGAAGGATTCGGCTACAAGCAGGAGTTGGAGAGATCCCTCGGCTCCTTCTCCAGTTTCGCCGCCGGCTTCAGCTACATCTCCATCATGACCGGAGTCTTCCAGCTCTTCGGCTTCGGCTTCGCCTCCGGCGGACCGGCCATGTTCTGGACCTGGCCGATCGTCTTCATCGGCCAGGGCGCCGTCGCCCTCTGTTTCGCCGAGATGGCCGGTCAGTTCCCCATCGCCGGCTCCGTGTACCAGTGGTCCAAGCAGATCGCCAAGCCGTTCACCGGCTGGATGTCCGGCTGGATCATCATCATCGGGTCGATCGTCACCGCCGCCGCGGTGGCCGTCGCCTACCAGATCATCCTGCCGCAGGTCTCGCTCGCCTTCCAGATCGTCGGCGGCTCCGCCGACGCGGGCCTGACCAGCACTCCGGGCGGAGCCAAGAACGCCATTGTGCTCGCGCTGGGCCTGGTGGTCTTCACCACCATCGTGAACATCGCGGGCGTCCGGCTGATGGCCAAGATCAACAACTTCGGCGTCGCCGTCGAGCTGATCGGCGTCACCCTGCTGATCATCATGCTGGCCGTCCACATCAAGCGCGGTCCGCAGGTGGTCACGCAGACCCTGGGCACCGGGGCCGGCCACTCCGCGGGCTACCTCGGCGCGTTCCTGGTGGCCGGCCTGATGAGCGCCTACGTCTTCTACGGCTTCGACACCGCCGGGTCCCTGGCCGAGGAGACCAAGGAGCCGCGGAAGCACGCCCCCAAGGCCATCCTGCGCGCCATCACCGCGGCCTTCGCCGCCGGCGGCCTGCTGATGCTGATCGGCATGATGGCGGTCGGCAACATCAAGGACCCGAACCTGGGCACGCTCGGCATGCCGTACCTGGTCAAGAGCACCCTCGGCACCGGGCTCGGCGACGCCTTCCTGATCTGCTCGGCGATCGCCATCACGGTCTGCTGCCTCGCGGTGCAGACCGCGGCCATCCGGCTGGTCTTCTCGATGAGCCGCGACGGACTGCTGCCGTTCAGCAAGCAACTGGCCGCGGTGTCGCCCAAGTCGGGCGTGCCGGTCATCCCGGCGATCGTCACCGGCGTGCTCACCATCGCGCTGCTGCTGGTGAACATGGGCAACCAGCGGGTGTTCTACATCCTGACCTCGGTCGCGATCATCCTCTTCTACATCCCCTACCTGATGGTGACCGGCCCGATGCTGCTGGGCCGCCTGCGCGGCCAGTGGCCGCGCCCGGAGCACGGCTCCTACTTCAACCTCGGGCGCTGGGGTCTCCCGGTCAACATCCTCGCGGTGGTGTACGGCGTGGCGATGATCATCAACCTGGGTTGGCCCCGCGCCGCGGTCTACGGCAACGACCACTGGTACTACCAATGGGGCGCCGTGGTCTTCACCGCCGTCATCGCCGCCATCGGCGGCCTGGTCTACCTCCGGGTCCGCAAGCGCACCACGGCAGTGGCGTAGTAGCCGGTCCGCCCCCAGCCCCGCCGGGCCGGGGGCGGACCTACGTGCTACTGATCCACGCTCAGGAACCCCAGCCGCGCCGAGATCTCCGCCGCGGCCCGCACCACCGCCGGGGCGAGCTCCTCCAGCAGCCGCGGGGCGCCGAGGCGGAAGGACGGCCCGGAGACGCTCACCGCCGCGATGACCTGCCCGGTCTGCGCGAAGACCGGGGCCGCGATCGCGTTCAGCCCCTCCTCCAACTCCTCGATGGTGTAGGCGTAGCCCTCCTGGCGCGCGGTGAACAGCTGGGCGCGCAGCAGGTCCGGGTCGACGACGGTGTTCGCGGTGTACCGCTTCAGCACGGCCATCCGCGCGTCGATCGCCGCCTCCGGCAGGTACGCCAGCAGCACCTTGCCGCTGGAGGTCGCGTGCAGCGGGGTGCGCTGGCCGACCCAGTTGTGGCTGGTGATGGCCGAAGGGCCCATCACCTGGTCGATGTTGACGGCCTCGTCGTCGTCCAGGATGGCCATGTTGATGGTCTCGGCGACCTCGGCGGCCAGCCGCTCGCAGACCGGCCTGGACTGCAGCGACAGGTCCATCCGCATGGTCGCGGCGCCGGCCAGCCGGACCAGTCCCATGCCGAGCCGGTACTTGCCGCGCTCACCCGCCTGCTCGACCAGGCCGCGCAGCTCCAGCGCGGCGGTGAGCCGGAAGGCGGTGGACTTGTGCACGCCCAGTTCCGCCGCGATCTCGGTGACCCCGGTCTCGCCCTGCCGGGCCAGCAGTTCGAGGATGCTCACCGCGCGGTCCACCGACTGCACCGGCGACTCGACGGGCACCGACGACCGTCCCTTGTCGTTGTTGCTCATGGCGCAACATTATCCCTACCGCGCGAGGCCCGCGTGACAGCCTCTTGACAATGGCTCACGCCAGCCCGGACCATGTTGCGTATAACGAATCGCGTTGTGTAATGCGATACGATGCTGTGGAGGCTCAATGATCACGGTGTGCCGGATCGAGGAACTGCCGCCGGGCGAAGCCGTTCGGGTGACCGACGGCCTCCCCGCCCCCGTCGCCGTCTTCAACGCCGAGGGCGCGCTCTACGCCATCGACGACACCTGCACCCACCAGGACGCCTCGCTCGCGGACGGCTGGCTGGAGGGCTGCTTCGTCGAGTGCCCACTGCACGCGGCCGCCTTCGACCTGCGGACCGGGCTGCCCACCTGCCTGCCCGCCAAGGCGCCGGTGAAGACCCATCAGGTCACCGTGGAGGACGGCTTCGTCCGCCTGCACGTCACCGTCGGCGAGCCGGCGTGACCCCGGCCCCGACCCCGGCCCCGACCCCGGCCCTGACCCCGGTCCCGCGCTCGATCACCGTCGTCGGCGCCTCCCTCGCCGGGCTGAGCACTGTCCGCGCGCTGCGCGCCGAGGGCTACGACGGCGCGCTCACCCTGGTCGGCGCCGAGCGCCACCTCCCCTACGACCGGCCGCCGCTCTCCAAGGACTTCCTCAAGGGCGCCGCCGACGCCGACTCGCTCGCCCTCGGCACCGCCGAGGAGTACGACGGGCTCGGCGTGGAGTGGCTGCTCGGCGAGACGGCCGCCCGGCTCGACCCCGCCGCCCGCACCGTCACCCTCGGCGGCGGCCGCGAACTGCGCACCGACGCCGTCGTGGTGGCCACCGGCGCCACACCGCGCCGACTGCCGGGCACCGACGGCCTCGCGGGGGTCCACACCCTGCGCACCCTGGACGACGCCGTGGCGCTGCGCGCCGACCTCACCGCGGGCAGCCCCCGACTGGTCGTCATCGGCGCCGGGTTCATCGGCGCCGAAGTCGCCGCCACGGCACACGCCCTCGGCCTGCAGGTGACCGTCGTGGAGGCCGTCGAGGTACCGCTGGAGCGCGCCCTGGGCCGCGAGATGGGCCTGCTCTGCGCCGGCCTGCACGCCGACCACGGCGTGGAACTGCTCTGCGGCACCGGCGTGGCCGGCTTCAGCAGCGACGGCGGCCGGGTGACGGGCGTTCAGCTGGCCGACGGCCGGCTGCTCCCGGCGGACGTCGTCCTGGTCGGCGTCGGCGTGCGGCCGAACACCGACTGGCTGGCCGGCTCCGGCGTCGCCGTGGACGACGGTGTGGTCTGCGACGCGGGCTGCGCCACCGGGATCCCCAACGTGCTCGCGGTGGGCGACGTGGCCCGCGTGCCGCACCCCTTCACCGGGCGCCACGCCCGGATCGAGCACTGGACCAACGCCATGGAGCAGGCGGCCACCGCCGCCCGCACGCTGCTCTCCGGCGCCTCCACCGCGCCCAGGGCCGTCCCCCCGTACTTCTGGTCGCACCAGTACGGCTCGATGATCCAGCTCGCCGGACATGTCGCCCCCGGCGCCCGGCCGCGCGTCGTCGAGGGCGACCTGGACACGCGCTCGTTCGTCGCCGCCTACGAGCTGGACGGGCACACCACCGCGTATCTGTCGATCAACCAGCCCAAACTGTTCAACCGGCTCCGCCGCGGCCTCACCCCGCTGCTCGCGACCCCCTGAACCGCCTTCACCCGCACAGACTGGCGCCGCCGGACTCTCCCCCCGTCCGGCGGCGCCGCGCTGCCTGCCCGACCCCTACGACACCTTCTGGTGACGGTAGAACTCGACGTTCTCGGGGGCCAGCGGCGTGTTGCCGAGGATGAGGTCGGCGGCCTTCTCCGCGAGCATCATCACCGGGGCGTAGATGTTGCCGTTGGTCACGTACGGCATGGACGAGGCGTCCACCACGCAGAGCCCCTCGACGCCGTGCACCTCCATGGTGGCCGGGTCGAGCACGGACATCTCGTCGGTGCCCATCTTCGCGGTGCAGGACGGGTGCAGAGCGGTCTCGCCGTCCTTGGCGACCCAGTCGAGGATCTGCTCGTCCGTCTCCACGGAGGAGCCGGGCGAGAGCTCGCCGTCGCTGAACTCGGCGAAGGCCTCCTGGCCGAGGATCTTGCGGGTGACCCGGATGGCCTCCACCCACTCGCGGCGGTCCTGCTCCGTGGAGAGGTAGTTGAAGCGCAGCGCCGGGTGCTCGCGCGGGTCGCGGGACTTGATCTTCACGCTGCCGCGCGCGTCCGAGTACATCGGGCCGATGTGCACCTGGTAGCCGTGGCCGGAGGGCGCGGCGGTGCCGTCGTAGCGGACCGCGATCGGCAGGAAGTGGAACATCAGGTTGGGGTAGGCCACGTCCTCGTTGGAGCGGACGAAGCCGCCGCCCTCGAAGTGGTTGGTGGCGCCCGGCCCCTTGCGCAGGAACAGCCACTCGGCGCCGATCAGCGGCCAGCGCCACTTCTGCAGCGACGGCTGCATGGAGACCGGCTGCTTGCAGGCGTGCTGGACGTAGACCTCCAGGTGGTCCTGCAGGTTCTCGCCGACGCCGGGCAGGTGGTGCACCGGCTCGATGCCGAGTTCGGCGAGCTCGTCTGCGTTGCCGACGCCGGAGAGCTGGAGCAGCTGCGGGGAGTTGATGGACCCTCCGGCGAGGATGATCTTCCCGCCGGAGACCCGGCTGAGCGAGCCGCCCTTGCCCACGTACTCGACTCCGACGGCGCGCTTGCCCTCGAAGAGCACCCTGGTCACCAGGGCGCGGGTGGTCACGTCCAGGTTGGGGCGGCTGAGCACGGGGTGCAGGTAGGCGCGGGCGGCGCTGAGCCGGCGGCCGCGGCGGACGTTGCGGTCGAAGGGCGCGAAGCCCTCCTGGCGGTAGCCGTTGACGTCGTCGGTGAGCGGGTAGCCGGCCTGCTGCACGGCCTCGAAGAAGGCCGAGAAGAGCGGGTTGGTCGCCGGGCCGCGCTCCAGCTCCAGCGGTCCTTCATGGCCGCGGAACGGGGTGTCCGGGTCGGCGAGACAGTTCTCCATGCGCTTGAAGTAGGGGAGACAGTGCGCGTAGTCCCACTCCTTCATGCCCGGGTCGGCGCCCCAGCGCTCGTAGTCGAGCGGGTTGCCGCGCTGGAAGATCATGCCGTTGATGGAGCTGGAGCCGCCGAGCAGCTTGCCCCGGGCGTGGGCGATCTTCCGGCCGTGCATGTACGGCTCGGGCTCGGACTCGTACTGCCAGTCGTAGAAGCGGCTGCCGCTGGGGAAGGTCAGCGCGGCCGGCATATGGGTGAAGACGTCCCAGATGTAGTCGGGCCGTCCGGCCTCCAGTACCAGCACCCGGTTGCTCGGGTCCGCGCTGAGCCGTGCGGCGAGCGCGCAGCCCGCGGATCCCCCGCCGACGATGATGAAGTCGTACTGCTGCACGTCATATCTCCTCTGCCGTAACCCTGCGGTGACTCTGGGGACCGGTCAGCCTCTCCTACGGATGACTCGTTCCGTCTAAGGGAACTCGATCCGTATTACGCAACAGTTTCCGGACGGTTCACCGGCTCGTCAAGGGTGTCGCCCGCACCCCAGTCTCCGGCCGCCGTGCCCGATGTGCTCATCCGGCGCCTGGGGCAGGATGGCCCCATGGACCTCCGCATCTTCACCGAGCCCCAGCAGGGTGCCTCCTACGACACGCTGCTGGCGGTCGCCCGGGCCACCGAGCAGCTGGGCTTCGACGCCTTCTTCCGCTCCGACCACTACCTCAAGATGGGCGACGTGGACGGCCTGCCCGGCCCCACCGACGCCTGGATCACCCTGGCCGGCCTGGCCAGGGACACCGAGCGGATCCGACTCGGCACGCTGATGACGGCCGGCACCTTCCGGCTGCCCGGGGTCCTGGCCATCCAGGTCGCCCAGGTGGACGCGATGAGCGGCGGCCGGGTCGAGCTGGGCCTGGGCGCGGCCTGGTACGAGGAGGAGCACACCGCGTACGGCATCCCCTTCCCGTCCAAGCGCATCGACCGCTTCGAGGAGCAGTTGGCGATCGTCACCGGCCTGTGGGAGACCGAGGTCGGCGACACCTTCGACTATGACGGCGCCTTCTACCAGCTGAAGGACTCGCCCGCGCTGCCCAAGCCGGTGCAGAGCCGGGTACCGGTGCTGGTCGGCGGCATGGGGCCGACCCGGCTGCCGGCCCTCGCGGCGCGCTTCGCCAGCGAGTTCAACCTTCCGTTCGTCTCGGTCGAGGACACCCGCGCCCAGATCGGCCGGGTCCGCGCCGCCTGCGCGGAGCGCGGACGCGCGGCCGACGACATGGTGTACTCCAACGCGCTGGTGGCCTGCGTCGGCAAGGACGACGCCGAGGTGGCCCGACGCGCGGCCGCGATCGGCCGCGAGGTGGCCGAGCTCAAGGCCAACGGCCTGGCCGGGACCCCGGCCGAGGTGGTGGACCGGATCGGTCAGTACGCCGAGGCGGGCAGCAGCCGCTTCTACTTCCAGATCCTGGACCTGGACGACCTGGACCACCTGGAGCTGATCGCCGATCAGATCGCCCCGCAGGTCGGCTGAACCGCGCACCGCGCAGCCGAACGAACCGTACGGCCGGAGCCTGCCCCTGACAGCGGACCCCGGCCGTACGGCGGCTCACTCGCTGCTGCCGTCCAGCACCTTCGTCTCCTCGGGTGTCAGCAGCCGTGAGCGGATCAGGAAACGCACGCCCTCCGGCGCCTCCAGCGAGAACCCGCCGCCGCGCCCGGGGACCACGTCCACGGTGAGATGGGTGTGCCGCCAGCGCTCGAACTGGTCCTTGGACATCCAGAAGGTGACCGGCTCGGGCACGTCCGCGACCGGCAGCGAGGCGAGCAGCACGTCGGACGCGCCCGTCCTGAACTCGCCCTCCACGTAGCACATCGGGGAGCTCCCGTCGCAGCAGCCGCCCGATTGGTGGAACATCAGCGGGCCGTTGGCCGCGTAGAGCTTGCGCAGCACCTCCTCGGCGGCGGAGGTCACGGCGACCCTGGAGACAGCCGGGGCACTCATGGCTAGAAGAACCCGAGCTTCTTGGCCGAGTAGCTGACCAGGAGGTTCTTGGTCTGCTGGTAGTGGTCCAGCATCATCTTGTGGTTCTCGCGCCCGATGCCGGAGCCCTTGTAGCCGCCGAACGCCGCGTGCGCGGGGTAGGCGTGGTAGCAGTTGGTCCACACCCGTCCGGCCTGGATCGCCCGCCCCGCCCGGTAGGCGGTGCTGCTGTCGCGGGTCCAGACGCCGGCGCCGAGCCCGTACAGGGTGTCGTTGGCGATCCGGATGGCGTCGTCGAAGGTGGCGAAGGGCGCCACCGAGACCACCGGGCCGAAGATCTCCTCCTGGAAGATCCGCATGGAGTTGTTGCCCTCGAAGATGGTCGGCTCGACGTAGTAGCCGCCCGCCAGCTCCCCGCCCAGGTCGGCGCGCGAGCCGCCGATCAGGATCTTGGCTCCCTCCTGCTGGCCGATGTCCAGGTAGGAGAGGATCTTCTCCAGCTGGTCGTTGGAGGCCTGGGCGCCGATCATGGTGTCGGTGTCGAACGGGTGGCCCTGGACGATGGCGCGGGTGCGGTCCACCGCCGCGTCCAGGAACTCGCTGTAGTGGCCCTCCTGGATCAGCGCGCGGGAGGGGCAGGTGCAGACCTCGCCCTGGTTCAGCGCGAACATGGTGAAGCCTTCGAGCGCCTTGTCCAGGAAGTCGTCGCGGGCCGAACTCACGTCGTCGAAGAAGATGTTGGGGCTCTTGCCGCCCAGCTCCAGGGTCACCGGCTTGATGTTCTCGCTGGCGTACTGCATGATCAGCCGCCCGGTGGTGGTCTCCCCGGTGAAGGCGACCTTGGCGACCCTGGCGCTGGACGCCAGCGGCTTGCCGGCCTCCACCCCGAAGCCGTTGACGATGTTGACGACCCCCGGCGGGATCAGGTCGGCGACCAGGCTCATCCAGAAGTGGAGGGACGCCGGGGTCTGCTCGGCCGGCTTGATGACGACGGCGTTCCCGGCCGCCAGCGCCGGTGCCAGCTTCCAGGTCGCCATCAGGATGGGGAAGTTCCACGGGATGATCTGCGCGACCACGCCCAGCGGCTCGTGGAAGTGGTACGCGACGGTGTCCTCGTCGATCTCGGAGAGCGAGCCCTCCTGGGCCCGGATCGCGCCGGCGAAGTAGCGGAAGTGGTCGATGGCGAGCGGGATGTCGGCCGCCACGCTCTCGCGGATCGGCTTGCCGTTCTCCCAGCTCTCGGCGACGGCGAGGGCTTCGAGGTTCTGCTCCATCCGGTCGGCGATGCGGTTGAGGATGTTCGCCCGGTCGCCGGCCGACGTCCGGCCCCAGGCGGGGGCGGCGGCGTGCGCCGCGTCCAGGGCCGCCTCGACGTCCTCGGCGGTTCCGCGGGCGATCTCGCAGAAGTTCTGTCCGGTGACCGGGGTGGGGTTCTCGAAGTACTGCCCGCGTACCGGGGGCACGAACTCCCCGCCGATCCAGTGGTCATAGCGCGACTGGTAGTTCATCTTCGCGCCGGACTCCCCCGGCGCAGCGATACGGGCCATGGTGGTCGACCTCCGTCAGGCTCCGCATCCGTGCTGGCCGCCCCTCGTTGGACGGTCGCCGTGATGCGGTTCTGCCGCGCACGCTAACGCCGTGGACGTTGCCTGGACGTTGCACGAGCGGTGATGCACCGTCAGCTTCGCAGCCACCCGTCGCTAGAGCCCGTACTCCTCCCGCAGCTCCCGGGCCCGGGCCAGGGCCACTCCCCGCTGCGGGGAGCCGTACGGGGCGACGGCGGCCAGCCGCTCCCAGACCTGGAGGTCGTTGAAGCCGCTGCCGTCGGCCCAGGCGCGGATGGTGCGGGGGTCGCCGTCGGCCAGCACCGAGGCGCGCAGTTGGGTGTCCAGCCAGCGGCGCTGGGCGACCACCCCGGGCGCCTCCGAGCTGGGCAGCAGCGGTCCCGGGTAGCCGGCGACCGCGGCGGCGAGGTCGCCCCGGTGCAGTGCGGCGGCGATGTCGAGGTAGTCCGCCTCCACCGGCGCGGTGAGCCGGTACGGACGCGAGCAGAGCAGGTCGCCGACGGTGCGGCGGAGCCTGGTCAGCTCGACCCGCAGCGTGGTCGGGCTGGCCGTCGCGCAGCCGCCGTGCAGCAGATCGGACAACTGGTCGCCGGTCAGGCCGTCCTGATGGAGCGTCAGCATGATCAGCAGCTCGGTGTGACGACGGGTCAGCCGCACCGTCCGACCGTCGGCCAGGCGCAGCGCGCCCTCGCAGCGGTCCAGCGCCTGCAGCCGAACGGCGGTCCCCGACCGCAGTTCAGCCTTCGACCGAAGTTCAGTCTGCGACCGGAGGTCGGTCTCGGTCTGCGGCGGCAGCCACAGCGCCTCCTCGCAGGCCCGGGCGGCGACCCGGACCAGGGCCAGGCTGTACGGATTGGCGACGGTATCGCCGCCGGTGAGATCGACCACGCCGAGGATGCGTCCGGTCGCCGGGTCGTGGATGGGGGCCGCGGCGCAGGTCCAGGCCTGGACCGTCTGGCGGAAGTGCTCGGTCGCGAAGATCTGCACCTCGTGGTCGAGCGCGAGCGCCGTCCCCGGGGCGTTGGTGCCCGCGTGGGCCTCGTCCCAGAGCGCGCCCTCGACGAAGTTGATCCGCGCGGCCCGGGCCCTGGCCGCACGGTTGCCCTCGACCCAGAGCAGCCGGCCCGCCGCGTCCGACACCGCCATCAGATGGTCGCCGTCCTCGGCGGCGCTGCCGACGATCTGCCGCAGGACGCCGATGACCCGGGCGAGCGGGTGCGCGGCGCGGTAGGCGAGCAACTCGGCGTCGGTGAGGGTCACCGGGGCCTCGGCGTCCTGGGCGACCCTGGCGTCGGACGAGCGCAGCCAGGACTGGGCGACCAGCTCCCGCACCCCCGGCCCCGTACCGGCCATGGCCACGGCGTGGTCGGGGGCGGCGACGAAGGCCGAGTGCGCATGCGCGATCTCGCGCGCCCGCTGCCTCGGATCGTCACCGACCTGTGCCAGCCAGCCGTTGCCGCCCATCAGCTCCCACCGCTCAGCGCTCGCTGCTCCCTGGCTCTTCCTGTGCTCGCCCTTCGTCTGGATACTGTCTCCGCGCCGGTGCCGCCGCAATGCCTACGGCGCTTCTGCTTCTTCAACGCGGACGGGGGTGCACCGAGGTGCACCCCCGTCCAGGTGGGCGTCACAGCCGATGGCGGGCTGGGATCAGGTCTGGATCAGAGCACGCCGGAGTCGGCGATGGTGATCTTGGCCTTGGTGCGGCCGCTCTGCGAGCCGTAGCCCTCGATCTTGGTGACCAGGTCCAGGCTCTGCTGGTCGGCGACCTCGCCGAAGACCACGTGCTTGCCGTCGAGCCAGTTGGTCACGATGGTGGTGATGAAGAACTGCGAGCCGTTGGTGTTGGGGCCGGCGTTGGCCATCGACAGCAGGCCGGGCTTGGTGTGCTTGAGCTGGAAGTTCTCGTCGGCGAACTTCTCGCCGTAGATGCTCTTGCCGCCGGTGCCGTCGCCGCGGGTGAAGTCGCCGCCCTGGAGCATGAAGGCGGGGATGACGCGGTGGAAGGAGGACCCCTTGTAGCCGAAGCCGTTCTCGCCGGTGGCCAGCGCGCGGAAGTTCTCCACGGTCTTGGGAACGATGTCGTCGAACAGGTTGAAGGTGATCCGCCCGGCGGGCGCGTCGTCGATGGTGATGTCGAAGTAAGCCTGGATCGTCATGCAAGCATCCTGACATTTCCATGCGGCGACCGGCCAATTCGGGCGTCCGACGGAGGCGACGCGCCGTACAGACCGGCATCGAATCGTACATTTGCGGAAATTTGCCGCCTATGGTACGGCCATGGAGACAGCTCAACGGACAGCAGTAACCGAGCACGATGCCGAAACCGCCAACGGGGCCGAGACCGACGGAACCGGCGCTGAGGCGTGGACCAGGGCGGCCGAGCGGTTGCCCGCGCAGCTGCGCAAGGACCTGCTGGTCCGCGCGGCCCAGCACGGAATCGAGCCCTGGCGCGCGGTACGGGACGCGGTCGCGGCCTGGTGCGGGGTCCCGGCGCAGGCCGGAGCCCGGGTGGAGCAGGCGTTCCGGAAGGAGTGCGAGGCGCGCGGGCTGACCACGGCCCGCGCCCTGCCCGAGGCGGCCCGGCTGTGGTTCGACGCCAACCCGGTGCCCCCGGTCCCCCGGGCCCGGCGGCCGGTACGGGCCGCGCGCCGGATCGTGGTGTGCAACCAGAAGGGCGGCGTCGGCAAGACCGCCGTCAGCAGCGGCGTCGCCCAGGCGCTGGCCGAGCGCGGCGAACGCGTGCTGTTGGTGGACTACGACCCGCAGGGCCACCTCAGCCAGCAGCTCGGCGTCGCCGTGGTCGAGGACGAGAAGGAAAGCCTCTCGGCCCATATGGCCGGCGACGCCAAGGGCGGCCTCGCCGCCCTGCTGACGCCGCTGGACTGCGGGTTCACCGGCGATCTGGTGCTGCTCCCGGCCTGTATGGACGCGTTCCTGCTGGATGTGCGGCTGTCCAGGGTGCGCGGCAGGGAGAACGCCCTGGAACGGGCCCTGGCCTCGGTGGAGCACGAGTTCGACACCGTGGTGGTGGACTGCCCGCCCAGCCTCGGCCTCGGCATGGACGCCGCGATCGCGTACTCCCGTACCCGCGAGGGTGAACCGGCCGGACGCTCCGGCGTCCTCATCCCGGTCCAGGCGGAGGACGCCTCGGCCACCGCGTTCACCATGCTGATGGACCAGATGGAGGACCTGCGCGCGGACCTCGGCATCCAGCTCTCCCAGCTCGGCCTGGTGGTCAACCTCTACGACGCCCGCCGCGGCTACATCGCCACCTCCTCCCTGGAGAAGTGGCAGGCGCTGGACGAGCCGCCGGTGCTCGCGGTGCTGCCGGACCGCAAGGAGCAGCGCGAGGCCGTACGTCTGCAGCGCCCGCTGCTCAGCTATGCGCCGGGCAGCGAACAGGCCCAGCTCTTCCGCGAGCTGGCCAGGAGGCTGGGATGAGGGCCTCGGAACGGCTGAGCAGCTCGGACTCCTTCGCGTCCGTCTCCCGCACCCGCAGCACGCGTCGACGGATGATCGACGAGGCGGTGACGGACGCGCCGGATGCCCCGGGCACACCGGTGGCGGACGCCGCGGCGAGCGCACTGGCGTTCGCGGGCGCCGTGGCGCTGGACCAGCTCGCCCCCAACCCGCGCAATCCGCGCGAGGACCTGGGCGACCTGGAGGACCTCCGCTCCATCGCCGAACTCCAGCTCCAGGCGTGCCTCGCGGTGACCCGGGAGGCGTATCTGCGGATCTGGCCGGAGGACGAACCGCTCCTCGGCACCGGGGTCCGCTACGTCGTCGTCAACGGCTGCCGCCGCTACGCCGCCGCGGTGCGGTTCGGACGCGACACCCTGGAGATCAGCGTCAAGGACGAGGTGGCCGCCTCGCGCGAGGCGCTGCTGGCCGCGTCCATCCAGGAGAACATCGACCGCCGGGACTTCGACGTCCTGGAGGAGGCCCGGGCGGTGGAGGCCATGGTCGCCGCCTGCGAGGGCAGCGGTGTCGCCGCGGCCCGGCGACTGAACCGCAGTCCGGGCTGGATCTCGCAGCGCAGGGCGCTGCTGGAGCTGGCCCCCGAGCTCCAGTCCCGGCTCCGCGCCGGGGATCTGGCGGTACGGGACGCCCGGCGGCTGGCCCGGGTACCGCTGGCCGAACAGGTGGCCGCCTGGCGCGAGGAGACGGCCAGGGCCGAACTGCAGCGCGCGGAACGCCAGGCCGCCCGCGCCGCGGTCGCAGCGGTACGCGCGGCCCACCCGCCGCTCCTGCCGGTACCCTCGCCCACGGCCGCGCCGGACACCCGGGCCGCAACATCGTCGGCGGTGAAGCCCGACCGGCGAACCTGGCCCGAGCAGCACCGCAGCCAGGACTCGGTGCCGGGCTCAGAGCGACCGTTCGGACCACCGTCCGATCTCGCCCGCGCCCTGCTGGCCGCGTACACCCGCGACGAGATCCACGACCTCGTCCGGCTGCTGCTGGCGGCGGGCCGCAGCTGAGGCTCCAGCGACCGGGTGGGGCTTTACCGCGGTAAAGCCCCACCCTCCCCGCCCCGCCCTCCCCGCCCCACCCTCTGCCCGCCCCACCGCTCACATCCGCTCGGGAGCCTGAAGCCCCAGCAGATCCAGCGCCCGGGCCAGAGTGTCGCCGGTGAGCGCGCACAGGGCCAGCCGGTTCCCGCGCAGTTCCGCGGACTCGGCCCTCAGCACCGGGCAGGCGCCGTAGAAGTCGGTGAACGCCTTCGCCAACGCGAACAGATAGCCGCAGAGCCGATGCGGCTCCAGCTCCGCCGCCACCTCCGCCAGCACCGCCCCGAACCCGTCCAGCTGCAGGATCAGCACCCGCTCGGCCGGGTGCAGCGGCGCCTCCGGCACCACCTCCACCGCAGGCCCGGACGACGCCTCCGTCATCGCCGCCCTGGCGAGGATCGACCGCACCCGGGCGTGCGCGTACTGCAGGTAGACACCGGTGTTCCCGTTCAGCGACACCATCTCGTCGATGTCGAAGACATAGTTCTTCGCCCGCGAGGTCGCCAGATCCGCATACTTGACCGCACCGATCCCCGCCGCCGCGACCACCCGCTCCCGCTCGGTCGCCGAGAGGTCGCTCGGCTTGTCGGCGGTCGCCGCCCGGGCCGCCTCCACGGCCTGGTCCAGCAGCTGCGACAGCCGGACGGTGTCACCGGACCTGGTCTTGAACGGCTTGCCGTCCGGAGCCGTCACCATGCCGAAGGGCACATGGACGACCTCGACCGTGTCCGGCAGCCAGCCGGCCCGCCGCGCGGCGGCGAAGACCATCCGGAAGTGCAGCGCCTGCCGTGCGTCGACGACGTAGAGGATGCGGTCGGCGGCGAGGTCGACGACCCGGTGCCGCAGCGTCGCCAGATCCGTCGCCGCGTAGCCGTAACCGCCGTCCTGCTTACGGACCATCAGCGGCAGCGGCCGACCGTCGGCCCCGGTCATGTCGTCGAAGAACACGCACAGCGCGCCCTCGCTCTCCACCGCGATCCCGGCCGCCGTCAGTGCCTCCGCGATCCCGTCCAGCTCCGGGTTGTGGGAGGACTCCGCCGCCACGTCGGCCGGGGTGAGCAGCACCCCGAGCCGGTCGTAGAGCAGCTGGAACGCCCGGGTGGACACCTCCACCAACTGCCGCCACAGTGCCACGGTGGCCTCGTCGCCGGCCTGCAGGGCGACCACCCGCTGCCGGGCCCGCTCGGCGAACTCCGAATCCGCGTCGAACGCCTTCCGGGCGGCCCGGTAGAGCCCGTCCAGCTCGCTCACCCGCGTGCCCGGCTCCGCCGCCGGAGCGTGCTGCTGGTGTTCCTGCAGGTACTGGATCAGCATCCCGAAGTTGGTCCCCCAGTCACCGAGGTGGTTCTGCCGCACCACATCCGCACCGAGGAAGCCCAGCACCCGCGCCAGGCAGTCGCCGATGACCGTCGTCCGCAGATGGCCGACGTGCATCTCCTTGGCGATGTTCGGCCCGGAATAGTCGACCACGATCCGCGACCCCGTCAGCGGGCTCCCGACCCCCAGCCGCCTCCCGCCGTGAGCGAGCCTCGCGGAGACCAGGCCCCAGAGCGCCCGGTCATCCACCGTCAGATTCAGGAACCCGGGCCCGGAGACGGTGGCGGTGAACGGCCCTCCGACCATCCCCGCCCGCAACTCCTCGGCCAGCGCACGGGGACTGCTCCCGGCTTGCCTGGCGAGCGCCAGGGCGACGTTCGACTGGAAGTCGGCGTGCTCGGAGGGCCGTACCAGCGGGTCCGCCTCCGACAGCGGCGCCGGCAGGTGTCGGCGCATGGCGGCCGACATGACGTCTTCCGCATGGGCCTTGACTGCCTGTACCTGTGCCACGGGACTGCCCTCTCGACTCCATCAGCCTGTTTCGCGGAACAGTAGAGGGCAGAACCGAACCCCCGCCCACCATTTTTCCCGTGCGTAGCACTGGCCGCCCCCGGTAGCTTCCCGACATGGACTGGCATGCCTGGCACGACGACTACGACCGCCCCGACTCCTCACTCACGCACCGCCTGGCCGCGGTGCAGGAGCAGATCCGGGTGGCCCTGGACTCCGCACCACCAGGGTCCCTACGGGTGATCAGCATCTGCGCGGGCCAGGGACACGACCTGCTCGGCGTCCTCCCCGACCACCCGCGCCGCGAGGACGTCACCGCCCGCCTGGTCGAACTCGACCCGCGCAACGCCGCCGCAGCGCGGGCCACCGCTGCGGCGGCCGGCCTGCACCAGGTCGAGGTGGTGACCGGCGACGCCTCCCTCGTCGCCCAGTACCACGACCTGACCCCGGCCGAACTCGTCCTGGCCTGCGGGATCTTCGGCAACATCACCGACACCGACATCGGGCGCACCATCGACCACTGCACCCGCCTGTGCGCCGTCGGCGGCACGGTGGTCTGGACCCGCCACCGCAGGGAACCTGACCTGGTCCCACAGATCTGCCGCTGGTTCGAAGATCGCGGCTTCAGCCGGGTGTGGCTCTCCGCCCCCGACGCAGGCTTCGGCGCCGCAGCCCACCGAAACAGCGGCCAGGTCCGACCGCTCACGCCCGAACCGACGTCCGATTCCGCCGCCGCCACCTCCAACCCGAGCATGTTCACCTTCATCGGCTACGACGCCCTGCCCCGCTGACCAGGACGCCAACGCCGACCAGCCGCCGACACCCCACGCCTGCAACGGCATTGGTCGTGCGGCGACCGCACCCACCATCTCCGGGGCTCCGCCCCGAAAGCGCCAACTACGAGGAGCGGGGAGGGTGGCGGGGCGCGCGTCGCCGAGCGGCGCGCCGGTGCCCTCCCGGGCAGGGGGAGAAGAAACCTTTCGCCTGGCGAGTTGCCCGGTTTTCGGGTCACTCACCCTACTTTTGGGTCACTCATCCGACGGATCCTGCCCGTTATGTCCGATACAGCGTCAGATCAGTGACCCGAAAGTAGGCCGAGTGACCCCAATTTGCCCACCCTGCACCGCACTGGGGGGAGTTACACCCATACTGGGGTGAATTGCACCCATATATGGTTGCTACGCCCCCCAGCGTGGTTGTAACTCCCCCCAGGTAACCCATATGGGGGACACACTCGCCCCGACCCGCGCCCCCCGCGAGCGCTCCGCGCCGGACCCGGGCCACCCCCGGCCCAGTCGCGCGGCGAAGCCGCATCTTTCCGGGCGCGAGCCCGGGAATCGGCGGGCAACGCGCCCCACCCAGCGCTGCCGTTGCAGGCGTGGAGCGCCACCCCCGCCCACCGCCAAACGATCCGCGCCAGAGCACCCCACCCCCCGCCCAGTTGCCGGCGCGAAGCGCCTTCTTTCCGGGCGGAGCCCGGGAGACGGTGGGCAAGGTCGCGGCACGGGCGTTGCCGTTGCAGGCGTGGGGCGCCACGCCCGCTACGCCGCTGACAGCACCAGCTCCCGCACGTACCCCGCCGCCTCCGGCAGGGCGACTGCCGTGTTCGTGCCCGTCGCCCGGTCGGTGACCTCGACCGTGCCGGCCGCGAGGCCGCGTGCGCCGACGGTGATGCGGTACGGGATGCCGACGAGTTCGACGTCGCTGAACTTCACGCCGGGGCGCTCGTCGCGGTCGTCCAGAACGGCGTCGACGCGCTCGCGGCGCAGCTGCGCGTACAGCTCCTCGCCCGCGCCGGTGACGGCCTCGTCCTTGCCGAGGGTGACCACAGCGACCTCGAAGGGGGCGATGGCGACCGGCCAGACGATGCCCCGGTCGTCGTGGTGCGACTCGACCGCGCAGGCCAGGGCGCGTTCGATGCCGATGCCGTAGCTGCCCATGACCGGGGCGACCCGCTCGCCGCCGGGGGCGAGGACGCTGACGCCGAGCGGTTCGGTGTACTTCCTGCCGAGCTTGAAGATGTGGCCGATCTCGACCGTGCGGACCACGCCCAGCGGGGTGCCGCAGTGGGGGCAGGGCTCGCCGGCGGTGACCTCGCGCAGGTCGGCCCAGCGGGCCGGGGCGATGTCGCGGTCGACGTCGACGCCGCGCAGGTGCACCCCGTCGGTGTTGGCTCCGGTGGCCATGGAACGGCGTCCGCGCAGGGCCTCGTCGGCGATGACCGGAAGGCCGGCGACGCCCACCGCGCCCAGGCTGCCGGGCTTGGCGCCCAGCGCCGCGACGATCTCCTCCGGGGTCGCCGGGCGGATCCGGTTCGCCCCGGTGGCGTCGATCAGCTTCTGCTCGACCAGGGCGTGGTCGCCGCGCAGCAGCACCAGCGCGAGCTGCTCGTCCAGGGCGTAGACCAGGGTCTTGACCTGCTGCTGGGCGCTGTACCCGTACTCCCGGTCGAGGTCGTCGATGGTGCGTACACCAGGGGTGTCGAAGCGCTCCGGGGCCGCCGGTCCCTCGGCGTCCTCGACTGCGGCCAGGGCTGAGCCGGCTTTCTCCACATTGGCGGCGTAGTCGCAGTTCGGACAGGTGACGATCAGGTCCTCGCCCGCGTCCGACGGGCACATGAACTCCACCGACGAGCTGCCGCCCATGCTGCCGCTGGATGCCTGCACGGGGATCGCCGGGATACCGATCCTGGCGAAGATCCGCCGATAGGCGGCGTGCTGCCGGTCGAAGGCGGCGTCGAGGCCGGCCTCGTCCAGGTCGAAGCTGTAGGCGTCCTTCATGGTGAACTCGCGCACCCGGATCAAGCCGCTCTTCGGGCGCGGCTCGTCCCGGAACTTGGTCTGGAACTGGTACCAGGTCTGCGGCAGTTGACGGTACGAGCGCAGTTCCTGCGCCAGCGTGGTGAAGATCTCCTCGTGCGTCATGCCCAGGGCGAGGTCCGCCCCCTTGCGGTCCCTGAGGCGGAACATCTCCTCGCCCATGACGTCCCAGCGCCCGGACTTCTGCCAGATCTCGGCGGGGTGCATCACCGGCAGGAGGAACTCCTGCGCGCCGGTCCGGTTCATCTCCTCGCGGACGATCTCCATGATCTTCGCTCGGACCCGCACCGCGAGCGGCAGCAGCGAGTAGTGACCGGCCATCAGCTGGCGGACGTAGCCGGCGCGGAGCAGCAGCCGGTGGCTGACCGCGTCCGCATCGGCGGGATCCTCGCGCAGAGTGGGGACGTAGAGCTCTGACCAGCGCATCAGTGGGGCTGCTTTCGTCTAGGGGGCGGGAACGCAGTCTACCGAGCGGCGGTGGCGGCAATCCTCCCGTTATTGCCGGCCCCGGAGACCGATGGACACGCCCATGGACACGCCCGTGGTCAAGCCTATGCATCCGGGCCGGTGGTCGCGATACTGAGGCGCGTCGTCGGGGATTCCGGGGGGCCGCGTTGGAAGCCTTGGGCTGGGTACTGGTCGTCCTGCTGTGCTGCGGCTCCGCCGTGGGATGGCAGATGTACCGCTATCCCGGCGGGTGGGCCTACGCCTTCGGGACGATGTACGCGCCGGACCGCAAGGAGCTCGCGACAGCGCGCCTCGCCGTGCGCACGGTCAAGCGCGAGCACGGCGGGGAACTGTCGTCGGCGGAGGGGCAGTTGCGCGACGCCGAGCGGCGGCAGAGCCGACGGATCAACAGGGCCGATCGCGAGCTCAAAGAGCTGCGGAACTCAGGACCGAGACAACTACGGGAAACGATGGGCCCTTTGACGCTCTATCAGAAATCCTTGCTGATCTCCAAGGAGGAGATCCCACTCGACGGGCTCCGGGTCCGCTTCGAGGCCGGACGGCGGAACACCTGCTACATCCATGTCACCCTCCCCGACGGCCATGAGCAGTCCGCGTCCTTCCCCGGCGCCCAGTTCGAGGAGGAGGACGTCCGTGGCTTCTCCCGGCGGATCACCAATGCCGTCGCCGACGAGAACAGGGCCTGCGCGGTACGCGACCAGCGGATCGCCGAGGTCGAGGAGGACCGCCGACGCGCCGTCGCCGACACGGCCGCCCAGGAGGCCGCCCGGGAGGAGCTCGCACGGGTGAAGGAACGGCACCGGAAGGAGGGCCGCCTCGCCGCCGCGCAGGACGGGCTCGACCGGGCCCTCGACCAGTGGCAGGACATCACCGGACACCGTCCGGCCCGATGAGACGCTCCCTCCGCTAGCGCTCCGACGGCGCCTGCCCGTGCCCCTGCCCGTGCCCCCGCCCAGCCAGCCGCTGCTGCTCCGCCTCGATGATCTGCCGCGCCAGCGACGACTCGGAGACGTCCAGGGCCTCCGGTGACGTCTCGGCGGCGTCGCTGCGGCGGGCGTAGACGTCGAACAGGTTCTGTTTGCGGGACAGCAGGCGCAGCAGCCGCTGGTCGACGCTGTCCGGCGTGAGCAGCCGGTGCACCCGTACCCGCCGGGTCTGCCCCATCCGGTGCGCGCGGGCGACGGCCTGCTGCTCCAGAGCGGGTTTGACCTGCGGTTCGCACAGCACGACCACGCTCGCGGCCTGCAGGTTCAGCCCGATGCCGCCGACCTGGATCTGCGCGAGCAGCACCGCCGGTCCGGACACGGCGGTGAACCGGTCGACGATCCGCTGCCGCTCGTCCGGGCCGGCACGGCCCGACAGCGGTCCGAGCAGCGCCGGAACCTCGGCGGCGATGGCTTCCTGAGCCACCGTCAGTACATCGCGGAAGTAGGAGAACACCAGCACCTTCTCCCCCGCGGCCACGGCCTCCGCCACGATCTCGCACAGCCGCCGCAGTTTCGCGGACTTCTCCGGGACGGCGTACGCGGCCCGGCGCATCGCCTGGAAGTTCCCGTCGGCGACCGCCTGCCGGTAGGCGTCCTCGTCGGCCGGGCTGAACTCCTGCCACTCGTCGCTGTGCACCATCACCGGCAGTTCGCTGAGCACATCGCTCTGGTTGCGCCGCAGATAGGCCGGGGCGACGGCGTGCCGGAACGCCTCCGCGCCGGGGAGCACGCCCCACTGCCCGACGGCAGGCAGAAGTGCGGGCTGCAGATAGGACAGCAGCGCGCGGAACTCTTCGAGCCGGTTCTCCATCACCGTGCCGGTGAGGAACAGCACCCGCTCGCACCGTTCGGTCAACGCGCGTACCTGGCGGGCCCGCTGGGTCTGCGGGTTCTTGATGTAGTGGGCCTCGTCCACCACCACCATCGCCATCGCCATGGCCGCCTCAGCGGCCCGATCGAGCATCCGTCCTTCCACCAGGTAGCGCAGCCCCTCGAAGGTGGTGACGGCGACCCCGCCCTCCTGCTGCCAGCGCCTCAGGGCCGACCAGCGGTCGGTCCCGTGCAGCCGGTGGGCGCCCAGCCGTGACCGTGACTCGATCTCCCGGATCCAGTTGACCAGCACGCTCGCCGGGCAGACCACCAGGAAGTGACGCTCTCCGGCCGCGGCGAGGTGCGCCATCGCGGCGATCGCCTGGATCGTCTTGCCCAACCCCATCTCGTCACCCAGGATCGTCCGCTGCCGCACCAGGGCGTAGCGGGCGCCGAACACCTGGTAGCCGCGCAGCGAGACCCGGAGCAGCGACTCGTCCAGTTCCTGCCCGCGCACCTGCCGGGCGAGCGGGTCGGGCAGGTGGCCCTCGGCGGACTCGATCGACACCGTCCGCAGGGCGGCTTCGGCGATCTGTCCCAGGACGGTGTAGAACTCGGCCGCCCGGGTCACGAACTCCAGCCAGGCCTGGTCCGGCGAGGACGGGCGGCGCAGCAGGTCCGCCGCGGCCTGGGCGAGCACCTCGTCGATGTCGTCCTGCTCGGCGGCGGCCACCAGTTCGGCCATCCCGGCCATGGCCGCCAGTGCCGCCTCCCGCCGACCGCGTCCCATCAGCCGCAGCCGCAGCGCCGACCGGGCCGGGGCCCCGTCCGCCAGGGCGACGGTCAGCAGCGTCGAGACGTCGTCCGCGCGCCGGTACGCGCCGAGCAGCCCGGGGCCGGCCTGGACGAACGGGAACAGCTCCGTCACCAGCCCCGTTCCCGCCGGGTCGCGGCGGTCCGGGTCGATGCGCACGGCGGTGGCCTCCAGGGCGGCCCGGGCGAGCTGTGCGGCGGCGGCCTTGGCCTGGTCCGCGCTCTGCCGGCCGATTCCGGGGACCCGGAGCAGTTCGTAGGCCTCGGCCCGGTGGACCTGACCGACCGTCACGATTCCAGCCGCCTCCAGGGCGGTGATCCGCAGCCGCCCGTCGGTCACATCGCTGAGCCGGGTGACCGGAACCTCGTCCAGCGCCGCCTGCGCCTCCCCGGCGCGCAGCTCCTCGGCCAGGGACCGGACCCGTTCGACGGCGGCCCGGTACTCGTTCGCCACGTCGGTCGCGGACCGGTGCAGCCGCCGTCCCCGTCCGTACAGCTCTCTGCGCTCACGGCTCCGCCCCACCCGGCGCCTCCCCCTTCGCACCCTCGCACCCGTGCACCCTCGCTACGCGCACATCCTGCCAGCGGATACGCGAGGGCGGCGCACTCCGGTTCGGAGTGCGCCGCCCTGGCGGTGCATGTGGTGCATATGGTGCCCGGTACCGGCAGTCCTACTGGCGTGAACCGGGCGTGACCGGGTCTGTCAGAGACCGGCAGCCGGGCCGCAGACCGGCCAGGCGCCGGGGCCCTGCGAGGCCAGGACCTGCTCGGCCACGGCGATCTGCTGGTCCTTGGTGGCCTGGTCGGCGCTGGCGGCGTACTGGGTGCCGCCGTAGGCGGCCCAGGTGGAGGCCGTGAACTGGAGGCCACCGTAGAAGCCGTTGCCGGTGTTGATGCTCCAGTTACCGCTGCTCTCGCACTGCGCGACAGCGTCCCAGGTGGACGTGGACGCGGCAGACGCGGTGGTGGCGGTGACCAGGCCGGCCACCGGAGCGGCGACCAGCACACCGGTCGCCAGCGCCATCCGCATCCGGTTGCGGCGACGGCCGGTCCCGGCGGTGTTGCGGGCAGCGTTGGTGGGGGTGCGGAAGTTCATCAAATCCCTTTCGACAGGCCCCGGGGCGACGCAGCAGGAAGCCATCGGGGCGCGCGGGGGCGCGCTCGGCTTCGCGGTGTCGTGAGGTGGTGCGGACAGTCGGTCCACGCGACAGGGGCGTGGTCACCGTGGCTGTCCCGGTGCCCACGGTCCTGGCCGCTGGGAGCGGGGAGGACCACTGGGTGGGCGAACCCGGGGGGGTGCTCAGTGCACGTCTTCGAAGCTAGGCAACAATCGGAGACGATTCAAACATTTTGGAGAAGTCCCTGCTCAGGGTCAGGTTACCGCTGGTAATGATCATGAATGCGAGGCCATTTTCCGCATCGGACCGCCGGATCCGCCGCCGCTTTGTGGTCTGGACCACACGCCGGAGCCGGTGAGCTGCACCACATCGTCGACGCTCTGTGAGCAGGCGTCAGCCGCCCGTGCGTGTTGATCTTGTACTTCCGTCCGCTCGACCGCCCTCTCTGTGACCTGGGCCATGCGGGGTCGCGCGCGGAACCACGCCGTCAGTCGCCCGCGCCCGCATCGACTCCCGCATCGACTCCCGCATCGGCGATCCGGCGGCGCAGGTCGGCCGCGGTCTCGGGCTCGCCGAGACGGTCGTAGCAGTCGGCGGCCTCCCGCCAGGCCGGCAGCGCCTCGCTGTGCTCGCCGGTGGCGGTGAGCGCGTCGCCGAGCAGCATCAGCGCGTTCCCGAGCATCTGCAGGTCGTCGCACTCCCGGCCGGTGGCGATGGCCTCGCGCAGCGAGGCCATCGCCTCGGGCAGGCGGCCGAGCGCCAGATACGCCTCGCCCAGATTCAGCTGGCCCGCGCCGATCCCGACGAAGGATTCGGCCTTCCGGGCCATCGGGATGGACTCCTGGAACGCCTCGACCGCCTCCTCGGCGCGGCCGAGCTCCAGGTAGAGCAGGCCCAGGTTGTTCAGGGTCGCCAGGATCCCGTACGGGTGCGCCGCCTCCCGGCGCAGCGGCAGGGCCCGTTCGAACCAGGGCAGGGCCTCCTCGTGCCGCTCCGCGAAGTAGTAGGTCATCGCGATGGACTCGTTGGCGGCGGCCTGGCCGTGCACGTCGCCCCGCCGGGTCTGGATCTCCAGCGCCGCGTGGGCGGCGGCCAGCGCCTCATCGATCTGCTTCAGCTCCATATGGGCATGGGCCACGCTGTTGTAGGAGGCGGCCTCGTGCTCCAACCGCCCGGTGCGGCGGGCGCTCTCCAGGCTGACCCGCTGGGTCTCCAGCACGATGTCCAGCTCCCGGCGCAGCAGCAGATGGTGCAGCGTCTCCATCGGCAGCAGCTGCGCCAGCGCCTCCATCCGCAGCTCGCCCACCTGGACGGTGACGGCGTGGAGGTTGGCCTGTTCGAGGTCCAGCCAGGCCAGCGCGTCGGCGTAGGAGTCAAAGCGCAGCGCGGTGTCCGGCTCCGGGACCTCGGACAGGTCGAAGCGGCGGCGCTCGGGCTTGAACTGCTCCATGGCCTGGTAGGCGCTGTGCAGGTACCAGGTGCCGAGCCGTTCCACCGCGGCGTACGCCTCCGCACCGGGCCGCAGCTCGGGCTCGGGCTCAGGTCCGGGCTCCGCCTCGGCGACCAGCTCCCGGGCGAAGAGGTGCAGCAGGTCGTGGACGGCGAACCGGCCGGCCCGCGGCTCGCGCACGAAGTGGATGTCGACGAGCCGGTCCAGGGCCTGCCGGGTGGCGTCGGCGGTCCGGTCGGCCAGGGCCGCGACGGCCGCCAGGCCGATCTCCCCGCCCTGCCACAGACCGAGCAGCCGGAAGACCCGGGCGGCCTCCCGGTCCAGCTCGCAGTCGGCTCCGGCGAGGGTGTCGTAGCTCAGTCCGAAGGAGACCCGGACACCGAGGTCGTCCACCACCAGCTCGCGCAGCCGGCCCCGGCGCTCCGCCAGCCGGTCCGCCAGGGACGCCGCGGACCAGTCGGGACGCGCGACCAGGCGCGCCGCCGCGATGCGGACGGCCAGCGGGTGCATGTCGCAGGAGTCCAGAATCCGGGCCACCGCCTCCGGTTCGGCCAGCGCCCGCTCGGCTCCCACGATCGCGGCGAACAGCGCCTCGGCCTCGCTCCTGGCCAGCGCACCGAGTTCGGTGCGGGCGGAGACGCTCAGGCTGGCGCAGCGGCTGCGGCTGGTCGCCAGCACGCCGCAGCCGGCCGATCCCGGCAGCAGCGGACGCAGCTGCGCGGCGTCGCGGACGTCGTCCAGCAGCAGCAGGACCCGCCGGGTGGCGAGATGGCTCCGGTAGAGGGCCTCCCGCTCCTGCTCGTCGCGCGGGATCGCCGCGTCGGCGACGCCGAGGGCGCGCAGGAAGGAGGAGAGCGCGTCGGCGGGGGTCAGTGGGCGGCGTCCGGAGCCGCGCAGGTCGAGGAAGAGCTGCCCGTCCGGGAACCGGCCCGCGACCTGGTGGGCCACCTGTACGGCGAGCGTGGTCTTGCCGACCCCGCCCGCACCGGAGACCAGGCACAGCGAAGCCGTGCCGGCGCCGCCCGGGGCGCTCGCGGCGCCCGACGGAGGTGCGCCGGTGAGCGCGTCGCACAGATAGTCGACCTGACTCGCCCTGCCGGTGAAGTCCCGCAGTCCGCTGGGCAGTTGGGCGGGAATGGCGGGCCGGTCCAGGACCGCGGATCCCGAGGCGCTCTCGGCGGCGGACTCTGCGACGGGTTCTGCGACCGGCACCGCGACCGGTCCAGCGGCGGCGGCCGGGTAGGCCCCGTCCAGCGGCCACGGCGGCAGCGGGGCCCCGGCCAGGATCGCCGACTGCAGCGCCCGGCTGTGGGAGCCCGGCTCGACGCCGAGCTCGTCGACCAGGCTTCGGCGCAGTCTGGCGAACTCGTCCAGCGCCTCCGTCGAACGGCCGGCCGCGAACTGAGCACGCATCAGCAGGCAGGACAGCTGCTCGCGGTAGGGGTGTTCCGCCTGCAGACGCAGCACCCGCTCCAACGCCTCGCCGGGGTGCCCGAGTTCGAGATCAGAGCGGACCAGCAGTTCATGGGTCTGGATCAACCCCTCCTGAAGGCTGGGTATTTCACGGTCCTTCAGCACTCCGGCCGGGACGTCCTCCAGGGCGGCGCCACGCCACAGGCCGAGTGCCGCCCGCAGCTCCGCGGCCGCGCCGGCCCAGTCCTGCCGGGCAGCCGCGACCTGGCCGCGCCGCCGCAGCGCGTCGAAGTGCAACAGGTCGAGCTCGGCGTCCTCGCGCAGTTCCACCCGGTAGCCCGGCGCCTGCGTCCGCAGCCGCGCCCCGGCCACCGGGCCGAGCGTCCGCCGCAGCCGCATCATGTAGCTGCGCAGGGTGGTCGTCGCAGCGGTCGGCGGCCTGCCGTCCCAGACCTGGTCGGCGAGGTCCGCCGTGTCCACGGTGTGGTTGGCGCGCAGGAGCAGCGCCGCGAGCAGGATGCGCTGGCGACTGGCGGGGATACCGACGGCGCTCCCGTCCAGCTCGACCGACACCGGACCGAGCAGTCCGAAACGGATCAGCGACGCTGCGTCTGGCACCTGTTCGTCCACCGGAGATTCTCTATCGTCGGTCCCACCCCTGCTGACGCCACACAGACGCCACGGCTGGGTGGCAGTGTAATGCCCACGGAAAGGGCGTGCTGGTGGCGTACGGGCCGAGTCGGTGATCTTGGTCCCGACACCCGACACGCGTCCCCGCACCCGGCCGAACCGCTCCGGCGGTTCGGCGCCCGGCGGTGGCCCACGGGGGTGGCCACAGCTGCGGCTCGGTCGTGGCCACCGGGGGTGGCCACGACCGCCGTCCCCCCGGACCGCTCCAGCGACGTGACCCGGCGGGACGACATGCCTTGCCGCCCCGGACGGCAGTCGGTCGTGGTCACAATCGCGATCACGGTCACAGTCACAGTCACTCCAGCAGCGGAAACCGTCCGGACCTGAGCAGCGCCCCGATCGCGTCGACCTTGGACTGCGGTGCCGCATAGTCGGGATGCGCCCGCAGCACCGCGGCGGCGTCGTGCAGCCGGCTCAGCTGGACCGCGGCCTCGGCGACGCCACGGCCCGACGCGCTGACCGGATGCGCGGTGAACACCGGTCGATCCGGGTCGACCCGGCCGATGGCGACCGCCTTCGGCACCCGCCGGGCGCAGCGGCAGAACGCCTCCGGGTTGACCAGACCGCAGGTCGAATCCATGAACGCGCGGATCCGGCGCCGCGCCCGCTCCAACCGCTTGCGGTACGCAGCCGGGCTGACTTCGAGGATCCACGCCGCGTCGGCGGACGACAGCTCGAAGACGTCGCTCAGCACGAACGCGATCCGCTCGCCGCGCTCCAGGCACTGCAGCACCGCCTGGGTGCAGGAGAGCCGAACCTCCTCGGCCAACAGGGCGGCCTCCGGGCCCTGGTAGTCCGCCTCGGCCAGCCCGTCGGCAAGATCGTCCCGGAACTCGTCGAGGCTGAGCTGCCTGGCCTCCTGCGGGGTCTGCCGGCGCAGGTTGAGCAGGTAGTTGACACCGATCCGGTACGCCCAGGTGAGCAGCTTCGCCTCGGCCCGCCAGGTGGCCAGCCGGGTCACCACCCGGATCAGGATCTCCTGGACGGCGTCCTCGGCGTCGGCCGGCCGCCAGGCCATCCGCAGCGCCAGCCGGTAGAGGGGATCCTGGAGGAGGCGGATCACCTCGTCCAGGGCAGCCCGGTCCCCGCCGACCGCGCGCGCCACCAGGGCCACTTCGTCGGCGGCCGCCGCACTGCCCGCCTCGTCCGGGCTCTCTGCCCCGTCCGTGCTCTCAACGGTCACGCTGTCATTGTCGTCGCCGCGGTCAAGGCATGCCGCCTGATCCAGCCCGCGACCGCGGTCCCGATCGCCTCGGGCCGGTCCTCGGGAATGTGGTGCCCACCCGGTCCGACCGAGACCACCTCGGCACTCGCGAAGGCGTCCGCCGCCTCGCCGATCATCCCGGGGGAGCCCAGCCCCACACCGTTCTCCACGGCCATGAGCAGCTTCGGCACCTCGGGCGACTCCGCCATCCAGCGGCGGTACCGCTCCACCACCGCCACCACGTCGGCGGGTTCGCCGTCGAGTGGCAACTCGCGGGTCCAGGCCAGCATCGGCCTGCGCGACTCCGGATCGAGGAACGGCGCCCGGTAGACGTCGTGGTCGCTCGGGGCCAGCCCGCTCGCCACCCCGCGCGGCAGGTTGAACTCGATGAACATGTTGTTCTCCAGAATCGACTCCTCGCCCTTCGGCGAGCGGAAGCCACGGAACAGCTCTGCCCCCTGCGGCGGCATCTCCTCCCATCGCATCGGCCGCAGGAACGTCTCGACCACCGCGACACCCCGCACCCGCCCCGGATGCCGGGCGGCCCAGTCCATCCCCAGCGTCCCGCCCCAGTCGTGCCCGACTATCACCACCTCGTCCAGCTCCAACGCCTCGAACCAGGCGTCCAGGTAGCGGATGTGGTCGGCGAGGCGGTAGTCCACCTCGGGCTTGCCGGACTCCCCCATCCCGATCAGATCCGGCGCCAGGCACCGCGCCTCCCCGGCGACGTGCGGAATCACATTCCGCCACAGGTACGACGACGTGGGGTTGCCGTGCAGAAACACCACCGGAACGGCCCCGGACGCGGGCGCGGGCGGGGCCCCGGTGTCGCGGTAGCTCATGAACGAATCACGTACGTCGATGCTGGCCATGGTGCCGGTCCTCCCTCGCGGAAACTGCCTTCACCTGGTTGGACACGGGTTCCCGACCGGTTGTGACCGCCTCGGCCTGTTTTTCTTGCCGCATTGGGTATTCCTGTCCTGTTGGCCGAGTAGGCGCGTGGCATCGAGGTGAGCTGCCAGACTGAACGTTCCGTTCGTGGAGGCTCGTTGCCGGGGGCGCAGCTGATGACCACTCACTCGTCGGATCAATCGCCACCGGAAGGCCCCGTACGGCTGCTGGTCGGCCGCTACCTGCTGGGCGACCGGCTGGGGCGGGGCGGGATGGGGATCGTGTGGCGGGCCCATGACCAGCTGCTGGACCGCGAGGTCGCGGTCAAGGAGCTGAACGTCGGCGGGCTGCCGGCCGAGGAACTGGACACACTGCACTCGCGGATGAAGCAGGAGGCGCGGGCGGCGGCACGGATCGGCCACCCCAATGTGATCACCATTCACGACGTGGTCGAGCAGGACGGCCGGCCCTGGATCGTGATGGAGCTGGTCGACGGCCGCTCCCTCGCCGAGATCATCGCCGACGAGGGCACCCTGCTGCCGCGTGACGCCGCCCGGGTCGGAGTGCAGATCCTTGCCGCACTCGGCCAGGGGCACCGTCTCGGGGTGCTGCACCGCGACGTCAAGCCGGCCAATGTGCTGATCGACCGGCGTGGGCGGGTGGTGCTCACCGACTTCGGGATCGCACTGTTCGAGGGCGGCAGCGGGCTCACCAGGACCGGCCAGATCGTCGGCTCCCCGGACTACCTGGCCCCGGAGCGGGTGGCCGGCCGCCGACCGGGCCCGGAGTCGGACCTCTGGTCGCTGGGCGCCACCCTCTACGCGGCGGTCGAAGGGCAGTCCCCGTTCCTGCGCAGCTCCACCATCGGCACCCTGCAGGCGGTGATCACCGATCCGCTGCCCGAGCCGCGCAGCGCGGGGCCGCTCTTCCCGGTGCTCGAAGCGCTGCTGCACAAGGATCCGGCCGAGCGCGCCACCGGCGAGCAGGCCCTGCGGATGCTGGAGGAGGTGGCGCAGGGTCACACCCCGCCCACCGCGGCCGCGGTCCCGCTCCCGCCCCCGTACGGCCCGGGCGCCGGAGGCGACCGCTCCGCATACCCCACGCAGTCGACCCCACCCACCCCGCTGCAGCCCCCGCCGCTGCCGGGCTACCCGACGCCCCAGGCGCCCGGTCGGCCGCCCGGTCAGACCCCTGCCCCGGCGTACGGTCCGGCCTACAGCCCGGCGTACGGGTACCCGACCCCGCCCACGCCCAGCTGGGCGAGCCCCCCGCCCGGCGGCCCGTACGGCCCCAGCGGCCCCGGTGGCCGTGATCCGCACCGGCGCCGCACCTGGCTGCTGGTGTGCGGCGTCGCGCTCGCCGCCGCGCTGATCGGCGGCGGCCTGACGCTCGCCGCCACCAGGGGCGGTACGCACCACGCCGCGCAGAGTGCGCCGCCGTCCCCGGAGACCCCGGTCACCACCACCGCACCCGTCCAGCCGAGCCCGTCGGCATCAGCCTCACCCTCGTCCGCACCGCCGCCGACGACCGCAGCACCGACGTCGGTCAAGCCGACCCCCGGGCCGGGCGCCACCGTCGACGCCTACTACGCCGCGATCAACGCCCACGACTACCGCACCGCGTGGAACCTGGGCGGAAAGAACCTCGGCGGCTCCTACTCGTCCTTCGCGAACGGCTTCTCGACCACCAGCAGCGACACCATCACCATCGACAGCGAGAGCGGCGACACCGCCAACGTCCATCTGCACGCCGTGCACACCGACGGCTCCACAGCCGACTACGCCGGCTACTACACGGTCCAGAACGGCGTCATCACCCAGGGCTCGCTCCAGCAGACGTCCTGACGGACCGACGGTCAGGGTGCCAGTACCGAGGTCGTCCAACGGGACTGCTCGGCTCCGAGGTTCGTGATGTGCGACTTCAGGAAGGCGGTCGGATCCCCATAGCCGGTCGGGTCGTTGGCGGCATTGGGATGCGTGCGGTCGGCGCCGCCGTCCTCCGGGTAGATCTTGGCGAGCGAGAGTCCGCTTATGTAGGTGTCCGAGAGCCCCACGAAGACCTTCACCCCGTCGCGGGTGTCCACGATTCGCCCGCCCGTCGTGGGGAACAGCGTCTGGTCGGCCGGGACTGCTCCGATCTCGGCCTCGTAGTTGTGTGCGGCCTTGACCGCGAGGTACAGGTAGGTGCCAGTCCACTTGCCGTTGACGGTGTCGTACTCCGCGCCCGCGCGGGCTACGGGGGCGTCGACCCCGGTCACGCGCAGCGGAACCGGCAGCGCCTTGTGCGCGAACACGACACCTCTCGCGATCCTGACGGTGTCCTGCATACCCAAGTCCCATGTCTCCAGTTCGGCCGTCTGTCCGGACGCGGAACGGAACAGGACCGCCGTGGCGCTCCGATAGGTGGCGCCGTTCGAATGCGTCCAGGTCTTCGCATACGCCGGATGGCCGTTGATCGACCCGATTGGCACCATGCCCGCGGGCCTGCCCGTCTTCGGGATGTCCGGCACGTCCCAGGGCTGCGTCGAGACCTGCGCGAAGGTCCAGTCACCCGCCTTCTCCCGCACCGTCGGAGTCGCCGCGGTGTACTGCCAACTCTGCGGGTCCACATTCCGGTCGTTCACATAGGAGACCGAGTTCAGTTGCGCAGGCAGCCAGCCGAAGGCCGTGTTGATGATCACCGGGTCAGCAGTCGCCCCGGCAGTCGTCGTCGCGGCCGGCGGCACCGGCCCGCTGGGCCGGGCGACGCCCGATTCATCCGGCACCAACGCCACCGCCAGGCAAGCGGCTCCGACAGTGGCTGCCACGGCAGACGCGACACGGCGGCCACGGGACTTCCGCAGCCTACGACGCCCCTGCGTGACCAGGCCGGCCACGTCGACTGCGTGCCCCTCGGGCAGCTCGTCGAGCACCGCGTGCAGATCATCGCGGAGCAGCTCGCTCAGATCACGCTCAACAGACACGGCGGATCTCCTTCCGGTTCTTCAGGGCGGATGCGTTGCCCAGTACCAGGCGCAGAGCGGTGAGCCCACGCGAGGTCTGGCTCTTGACGTTCCCCTCGGAGCAGCCCAGCAGCGAGGCGGTCTCGGCGACCGAGAGGTCGCAGTAGAAGCGCAGGACCAATGCCGCCCGTTGTCGGGGCGGGATCCTGCTGAGGGCGGACAGCAGGTCGAGCGAGCTGTCCATGTCACCCTCGGCGGCGTACGTATCCGGGCCGCGCTGCAGTGTCATCCGCCGCCACCAGGTGCTCTGCTGCTCCCGGAGGAACGTGTTGACCAGGATCGTGCGGACGTATCCGTCGAAGTTGTCCGCCCGCCTGGCCCTCCCCCAGTTGAGATAGAGCTTGAGCAGCGTCGACTGGGTGAGGTCGTCGGCCCGGTACGGGTCCTGGCAGAGCAGGTAGGCGATCCGGTGCAACCATCGACTTCTCATCTGTACGTAAACGGTGAACTCGGCATCACGTTCATGCGTCGCCACGCAGTGCCCCCTCGTCGGCTGAAAGGCGCGGACACCCGACTTGAGTCAGGCAACGGCCGACAAGGTTGCACGGTCGTGCTGATCAGTGAACAGCCTTGCCCGCCTCGGCAGATCGAAGCGGGCAAGGCCGTAGTGGGTTGACAGCGGGACGATCCCGCGTCTGCCTATGCGGTGGTGCAGGAAGCTCCATTGACCGTGAAGGCGGTCGGTGCGGAGTTGCTGCCGCTGTAGTTGAAGTTCGCACCGGCGGTGGCGCTGCCGCCGACCGCGAGGGATCCGTTCCAGCCGGCGTTGGTCACCGTGACGGTCTTGCCGTTCTGGGACCAAGTGCCGCTCCAGCCGGTGCCGCTGAGGGTCTGGCTGCCCGTGTAGGCGAAGCTGAGCTTCCAGCCGCTGAGTGCGCTGGTTCCGGTGTTGGTGACGGTGACCGAAGCGGTGAAGCCGCTGCCCCAGTCGTTGGTGGAGTACGCGACCTTGCAGGCGGCGCCGGCCGTCGTGCTCGTGGCGGTAGCCGTGGCGGTGGCCGTGGCGGAGGGCTTGGCCGTCGCAGTGGCGGAGGCTGAGGGTGTGGCCGAGGGCGTGGCCGAGGCCGAGGCGGTCGACGGGGCCAGCTTGAGCGTGGTGATCGAGTACGCCGGGAGGGTCTGCAGGGTCGCGGTGCCCTGGACCCTGGTGGTGAGCGTGGTTCCGTTCTTCAGGTAGGAGACGGTGGTGACGGCGCCCGAAGCCGGGGTGTATCCGGTGTAGTTGAGCGCGACGGTGGCTGCGGTGTCCGGGGACTTGTTGATCAGCATGACGTTGAGTCCACCGCCGACGGCCTTCACCGCGTGCACTCCGACCAGGGTGCTGGTCGAGGTCGACCTGACCATGGTGTCGCCCGGCGAGGTCAGCGCCGTCAGCGACCTCAGCCCGAAGTAGGTGGGGAAGGGCGTCTCATGGGCGGGTTCGCAGACGCCTCCCGAACCGCAGGAGCCGTTGGCCAGGACGCCCTCGTCCTTGTAGTCGGTCTGGCCGTCCACGGTGGCGACCGCCCCGGCGCCGTTGTGCAGGTCCCACCAGTCGACGGCGTTGATGCCCTGTTCCAGCCAGGTCATATAGGTGTCCGGCGCGTACAGCGCCGCAGCCTGGCTGGTGCGCGCGGGCGAGTTGAGCCCGTCGGTCTCGGTGACCGAGACCGCCACGGCCCTGCTGGTGTACTTGGCGATCAGGGCCTTGACGGTACTGGTGGCACCGGCGACCGCGGTCGGGGTCTGCAGCAGCGCGGCGGTGCTGCCAGCGGTCGGATACCAGTGCAGGGAGACGAAGTCGATGGAACTGCCGGCTATGGAGAGCACGGTGTTGTTCCAGTCGGCGCTGTCCCCGGAGGCGACGATCCCGTCCGGCCAGTTGCCCGGGGTGGTCAGCACCGCCCCGATCTTGACGGAGGGGTCGACGGCCTTCATGGCCTTGGCATACGCGACCACGGCCCTCGCATAGGCAGTCGGGCTCTTGTCGGCATGGGTGTCGTGCTCCCATGCGGACCCGTAGTGCCCGTTTCCGTACACCTCGTTCCCGATCTCCCAGTGCTTGACGCCGTAGCCCTTGGTGACGTTGGCGTAGCTCACCCAGGCGGCGGCCTCGGCGGCGGTGCCGGCCCCGTAGTCGGCGATGAGCATCGGGTCGGCGCCGACGCTCTTCGCGGTGGTCATGAAGTGGTCGAAGTCGGTGTTGGCCGCGACATATCCGCTGCCGTCAACGGTGTTGGTCTTCCAGTGATACATGTCCGAGTAACTGCCGCCGGGGTAGCGCAACTGCGTGACACCGGCGGCCTTCATCAGGGTGGCGGCGCTGCTGTCGGTCAGATACTGGTCGAAGACAGCGGTGTTGAGGCCGAAGGCGGTGGCGGGAACCGTACCCAGCGAGGTGCCGGCCACCACGGTGACCGTCGCGGTCGTCGCGGCGCTGGCGCTCAGCGCGAGCGGGATCGCAGCCAGCCCGGAGGCCACCATCAGCCCGCCCACACCGAGAGCGACCCGGCGGGTGACCTTGGAGCGACGGTGCACGGGCCGGGACACGGCCCCGGCCGATCGGCTGGAGCCGTACGGCAGGACTGCGGGATCGGGTTCGGATTCGTGGGAGGACAAGCGGAGTTCCTAAGCCTCGGGGCCCCGTCCCATGGGAGAACGAGGTCGCGTCACCTGCGTCCGGACGGATTCGGGCGCACGGCGCTGTCGACCTGTCAGTGGTCCGCAGTCCCGGAAAAGTTGCCCCGTGAGAACAGGAAGTCCTCAGAGCGGTTCGACGGCACTGACCGCGGGGCAGTATCCGTGCTCCGCGAGCCAGGACCGCGCCCGCCCGGCCTGCCGTTCACCGGCGAACAGGTAGTACCGGCGGCTCTGCTCCTCATCGCGGGCCAGGACGTCCTTGAACCGGCGGAATGCCCCCGGTCCTGCGATCGCCACCTCCAGCAGCTCGGCGAACCGGGCGTCGTCGAGCACGGCGATGAACTCCTCCATATCTCGGTAACCCTCCCGTGACCCCTGGCATACGACCGGCAACCACCGGTCGCCGTCCTCCTCATCAACCTCGTCCTCGTCGTCCTCCCACGAGTCGAGGCCGCCGTGTCGGCACTCCCCAGTGACCAGATCGACAGCGCCACCACCCCACGCAGGGTCGCCCTCCAGCAGATCCGACAGCTCCTCCAGATCCACCGGCAGCGGGTGCAGCAACGGTGCCGGAACGTGACCGAGAACGCCGCGCAACTGCTCCGCCAGCTCCTGGTCTCCTTCCCAGCCCCGCTGGTCCAGGGCCCGGGCGAACTCCTCGGCCAACTCAGCCGCACCAGCCACCTGATCAGCCGCGGCCCTGCCGACGGCGTCCCCCGCCAATTGCAGGACCTCCTCCAACTGACGCCCCGACAGCAGCGCGACCAGCACCGGCCCGTCATCGGCATACCGCGCACCCCGAAGCCGCCTCAGGCGCTCTTCACTCCACCACCTCGCCATGAACACCACGGTAGTACGCCGCCGCGCAGCCGGTGCATAGGCTTGTGTCGGCTTCGGAGAGGCGAGCATCGTCACCACGCCACCGGCCTCCCAGGTCGACCCTGGACAATGCGCCCATGCATATCCGAGCCGCACGCCAGAACGAGCTGTCGCTCCTGCAGGACATCGAGCGGGCCGCCGGTCAGTGCTTCCGCGACATCGGCATGCAGGAGATCGCCGACGACGAACCGCTTCCGCTGGGCGAGCTAGCCCGCTATCAACTCGCAGGACTGGCCTGGGTCGCGGTCAACGACGCCGACACCCCGGTCGCCTATCTGATCGCCGACCGCGTCGACGGCAACCTCCACATCGAGCAGGTCTCGGTGCACCCGGACAGTTCCCGACGCGGTATCGGCCGCACCCTGCTGGACCATCTTGCGGTCCAGTCCACGACCGAGGGAACGCCCGCCCTGACCCTCACGACCTTCACCGAAGTCCCGTGGAACGCCCCCTACTACGCGCGCTGCGGCTTCCAGCTCCTGGACGACCGCAGGCTCACCCCCGGACTGCGACAGATCCGCGAACGCGAAGCGGCACACGGCCTGGACCAATGGCCCCGCAGCTGCATGCGCCGGACGCTGGGAGAGCTCAGCGGAGCAGGTCGTCCGGATGGGAGCTGATGTGGTGAAGGTGGCGGCCAGCCGCGGTCATCGCGTGGAGCAGCCGGTGTCCCTCCGTGGCAGGCACCAGCCCCTTCACGGCGGCCAGCGCCATGAGGTCCATGGTCTCCAGGGTCCTGATGCCCTTCCGCCGGGAGTAGGTGCCGGCAGAGCGGTCGTCGGTGATCCACACGGAAGCACGGAACTCACGGAGCGATGTGATCAGGACGCAGGTCTGGGCCTCACCGAGGTGCTGAGTGGGGGCTCTCCGGTCGCCGTTGAAAACTGATCGCCGGACTCGCTCGACGGCCTGGCGCTCTGCCGCGTCGTCGATCTCGATCGGATCGCCCAGCCATCCGTCCGCAGGAAGCGTGCGCAGCAGCGGTAAGTGACGAGCCGACAGGAACGCTTCGTGGGCCACCGCCTCCGTCCAGCGGCCCTTCCCGTCGAGCACTTCCTCAAGCAGACGGAGACGGTCGACGGCGGCGAAGTTGCACAGGACGGTGTTGTCCGGGAACCACCAGGTGCTCATGGCTGGAAGACCATGTCCCCTTCGACGGTGGCGACATCGGTGGACGTGTCCTGCACCGGTGGCTCGAAGAGATCGAGAAGGTCCTCAACGTCCGTCTGGAGCAGTGCAGCGAGGGGACGAAGCGTGGTGTCGCCCTCGCGGTAGCCGGCGTAGAGCCCACCGGCCAGCCGCAGCGGAAAGCGTTCGCCCTCGGCCTTGGTCGCCTGCTGGAGGTAGTCGCGCATGGCCCCGGCCGCCGCGTAACAGTCGGCGGTCGTGAGGCGGCGCAGCCTGTCGCGGCTCGACTGGTCGATGAGGTCGAGAGCCTTCATCCGGGCGGCAAGGGCGCTCGGCGAAACCTGGAATCCGACGACCAGTCGGCCGAAGGCGTCATCCGTCCGGGCGGTGGCGCTCCACGCTGCACGCAGTTCGTCCTCCGGAAGGAGCAGGTTCGCCGCGAAGGCGTTGGCACGGATCTCACCTGCCTCGGCCTGGCGCCCCGGGGCGACCTCGGCCTCCAGCAGCAGGTCCTGGGCGTCGCGGGCCAGGATGTGGCCCAGCTCGTGCGCGATGGTGAAGCGCTGTCTGGTCCAGCGATCGGTGCGGTTGACCAGGATCAGCCGGAAGTGGTCGGCCTGCCAGGCCAGCCCGTCCACGCCGGAGGGCAGGCGGGTGACCGCGATGTCCACGCCGAAAGTGCGCTCCCAGGAGGCCAGCAGATCATCTGTCGACTGCTCGGCGATGGTCTCGGCGCCGACAGCTCTCAGTAGTCCACGAGCCGCTTCGGCGAGCGCCGCACCCTCGTCGGGGTCGCGAGGCATGCCTGTAGCGACCGAGGGAAGCTCGGGCAGCGCCGGGGTTCGCCCCAGAAGATCCAGGACGTCGTACGCGGCAGTGAAGCGGTCGGTCACCTCCTCGATGCCGTCGCGCCCCGGCACGGTCGACCTGCTGGTTCGCGCGGCAAGTACCGGCTGCAACGGCTCTCTGCCGGTGAGCAGCCAGTCGACAGTCACCTGGCCCGCTTCGGCGATCAGCGCAAGTTCGAGCGAGGTGAACCTACGTATTCCACCGAGGGATTTGGACAGCTTGTCGGGACTCAGGCCGACATGTTCAGCAAACGCAGCCTGGCTGAGAGAGGCTGCACGGATGACCGCGCGAACGCGGCCGGAGACAGTCTCGTCCATGACACCCAGCGTACCGTTCATTGCGAAAATCGCAACTCTCGGAGACTCGCGAACACGACTGAACTGTCACGGTTTCAGGTATTGGCCCCGGCCGGATTTTCCGGAAAACCCGGTGGCCGGCGTGGACCGGGGTTGGGAGGATGCCGGGCAATGGCCTCCCATCCGCACTCCTTCAACAACCTTCCGACCGATCCCATCGCCACCGCACGTGACGCCCTGAACGGCCTGGCCGTCGGTGACGCCTTCGGCGCCCAGTTCTTCGTCCCCGACAACCGTGCCGCCCTACGCGAGCGCCGACTGCCTGACGCGCCATGGCCGTGGACCGACGACACCGAGATGGCCTGCTCCATCCACCAACTCGTCATGCACCACGGCGCGGTGGACCAGGAGGAACTCGCGCGTTCCTTCGCCGAACGGCACGACTTCGACCGCGGCTACGGTCCCGCGATGAACCGCATGCTGCGCCTGGTCCGCCAGGGTGGCGACTGGCGCGAACTGTCCGCCGGGCTGTTCGACGGGCAGGGATCCTGGGGCAACGGGGCCGCGATGCGCGTCGCTCCCCTCGGCGCGCGCTACCCCGGCGACCCGGCCCGGGCAGCGGAGCAGGCGGCACTGTCCGCCGAGGTGACACACACCCACCCTGAAGCCGTCGCCGGAGCCGTCGCGGTCGCCGTCGCAGCCAGCCGCGCCGCGCACGGTCGCACCGAACCCGTGACCGGCACCGCCCTGCTCGACACCGTTCTGGACCTCACGCCGCCCGGCCGCGTCCGCGACGGAGTCGTCGAGGCCCGCAGGCTCCTGGACGAGCCCCACGTTGAGCTCGCCGCTCATACGCTCGGCAACGGACGCCAGGTCAGCGCCGTCGACACCGTCCCCATCACCCTGTGGTGCGCCGCCAGGAACCTGACCGACTACGAGACCGCCCTGTGGACCACCGCCTCGGCCGGCGGGGACGTCGACACCACCTGCGCGATCGTCGGCGGCATCGTCGCCTCCCGCGTCGGCACCGAGGGCATCCCCGCCGCCTGGCGGGACCGCACCGAGACGCTGCCCTCCTGGCTGTAGAGGGGCCGGCCCTCCCGGAGGCAGCGGGCCGCCAACCAGGCCGTCGAGGTCGCGGGCGGCTCCGTCGGTCATCCCCGGCGAGGCAGTAAGCGGCGATCCCGAGGCCGGTGAGCTGTCAGTGCTGGGTCCGCTACGTCCCTGCAGACTCGGAGACCGACCGCGCTGTCGTCCCCCGCGTGATCAGACAGGGCGCGAGGACGATCTCCCGGGGTTGGGTGCGGCCGTGATCGAGGCGCTCGACGCCGGCCGCGACGGCCTGCCGGGCCTGTTCCTCGGCATTCTGGCTGACCGTGGTCAGATCGAAGCAGGTCAGCCGGGAGAGGGTGTCGTCGTCGTAACCGGCGACGGACACAACGCCGGGGACGTCGACACCGGCCCGCCGAAAGGCGGTGAGGAGGCCGATGGCGCTCTGGTCGTTGTAGGCCGCGACAGCGGTCGGAAGGTCACCGGCGTCGAGAAGCTGCCGACCGGCCTTCTCGCCGCCCGGTTCGGTGCCGTCCCCGTGCAGGACCGAGATGTGCTCCCCGAGTCCGCGCCGGCGCATGGCGTTCCGGTAGCCGCGGCGCCGGTCGGTGGCGATGGCTCCCTTGCCGCCGTCGACATAGGCGATGGACCGGTGCCCGAGGCTCACCAGATGGTCGACGATCTGGCCCACCCCGGCGTCGTCGGCGGTGCGCACCACATCCAGGCCGGCCTTCGCGACCCGGCGACCCACGGAGATGACGGGCACCCTGCGATTGAGGTCGGCGAGAACGGAAGCGGGTGCCAGCGAGCCGAGCAGGATCAGGGCTTCGCTGCGGTTGGCGAGCAGTGTCTCGATCGCGGTGTGCTCGTCGCGGGTACGCGTCTGGGTACTCAGGACGAGGTCGTAGCCGACCTCCTCGGCGGCCGTGTGAAGGTGCTCCACCAGTTCGGCATGGAAGGGGCTGTGGATGTCGACCATGACTCCGAGAAGTCGGCTGCGCCTGCTGGCCAGCAGGCTCGCGGTGCGGTCGGGGCGGTATCCCAGCTCGGCGACGGCCTTCAGCACCCGTTGACGCGTGCGCTCGCTGGGGCCGGGCACATTGCGCAGCACCAGCGACACGGTCGCCGTCGACAGGCCCACCTGGGCGGCGACGTCCTCCAGTCGGGGACGTGGAGAGGCGCCGTTGTCGCCCGCGGGGGCGGGGGCGCTGAGCTCGTCCACGTGATCTCCCGATCTCAGGTCGGTTTCGGCCACGCACTTGACACATGCCCGCGACTGCGCCGATAGTACCAGCACTTAAAGCGCTTTAAGAAAACGGGTCGCCGACCCCATCAGTCCCCTCCGGGAGATCCGCGTGAAGATCGCACTCGACCCCTACATGATCCGCGACATCCCGCTGCTCGACCTGCCCGCAGCGGTGGCCGAGCTGGGCTACGAGTGGATCGAGCTCTCGCCGCGGGAGGACTTCATCCCGTTCTTCCGGCACCCCCGCGTGGATGACGGCACAGTGAAGAAGTTCCGCAGGGCGCTGGCGTCCGCGGGCGTCGGCGTCTCCTCGGTACTGCCGCTGTTCCGCTGGTCGGGGCCGGACGAGGACGCGCGGCAGGCCGCCGTACGGTACTGGAAGCGCGCCATCCGGATCGCCGCCGATCTCGGTGTGGACAGCATGATCTCCGAGTTCAACGGACGGCCCGAGGACCCCGAGCGGAGCGAAGCCCAGTTCTGGAAGTCCATGGACGAGCTCCTCCCGCTGTTCGAGCGGGAGGGCATCCACCTCGCGCTGGAACCGCACCCGGACGACTTCATCGAGAACGGCTACGACGCCGTCAACCTCATCCGCGGCATCAACCACCCCAACGTCAGCTTCCTCTACTGCGCTCCGCACACCTTCCACATCGGCGACGACGCCCCGGGCATCATCGACTACGCGGGCGACCTGCTCAGCCACGTCCATCTCGCCGACGCCTTCGACCACACGGCGTCCTCCGGCAACCGCTACATCCTCAACCCGCCCGGCACCGCGGCCCGGATCCACCAGCACCTGGACATCGGCCAGGGCGAGGTCGACTTCGACGAACTCTTCCGCGAGCTGAAGGCCCACGGCTTCGACGGCACGCTGACCGCATGCGTCTTCGCCTGGGAGGAGCGCGCGAAGGAGTCCTCGACCTTCATGCGGAAGAAGATCGACGAATACCTGGCAGCCAGGCCCTGACCGCCCATTCCCCGGCTCCGAGGTCGTCACCACTCGCCGGCCCGAGCCCGCCCAGCAGGTCGCCGCCGGGTTCGCCTTCCGCACCAACCGCTGCTCTCCCTTCCTCCGAAAGGCACAGCCATGACCACGTCCGGGAAGCCCATATCCGTCGCGGTGATCGGGGCCGGCATGGCCGGTCGCAGCCACGCCGCCGGCTACCGCAATGTCAACACCGTCTTCGGCGCCGGCCTGCCGCCCGTCCGACTGGCCGCGATCGCCGACGCCAACATCGCACTCGGCGAGGACGCGGCCCGCCGGTACGGGTACGAGAAGGCGCTCCCGAGCTGGGAGGCCGTGGTCGAGGACCCGACGATCGACGCCGTCAGCATCGTCGTCGGCAACAGCCTGCACCGCCCCATCGCGGAGGCGCTGGTCGCCGCGGGCAAGCACGTGCTGTGCGAGAAGCCGCTGGCCGGCTCGCTCCAAGACGCCCGCGCGATGGCCGAGTTGGAGCGCGGCGCCGACGTCGTGACCGCCGTCGGCTACACCTTCCGCCGCTCCCCCGCCATCGCCGCGATCCGCGACCATGTCCGGCGCGGCGAGCTGGGCGGCCTCACGCTGTTCAGCGGCCGGTACTGGTGCGACTACGCGACCGACCCGAACGGGCCGCTGAGCTGGCGCTTCAAGGGCCAGCCGGGCTCCGGCGCGCTCGGCGACATCGGCGCGCACGTGATCGACGCCGCGGAGTACATCGCCGGGCCCATCGCCGCGGTCTCCGGCGCGTCGCTGTCGACACAGGTCCCCAAGCGGCCCCTGCCGCTGGGCGCCGTCGTCGGGCACAACGCCGCCCCCGTGTCCGAGGAGTTCGGCGAGGTCGAGAACGAGGACACCGCGTCCTTCACCGCCCGCTTCGAGTCCGGCCTGGTGGGCACCTTCTCGGTGTCGCGCACCGCGTTCGGCCTGCCCAACGGGCTCGCCTTCGACGTCCTGGGACTGGGCGGCCGGGCCGCGTTCGACCAGCACCGGCCGGCCGAGTACCTCTTCGACGACTCCCAGCCGCAGGCCCGCACCCGGGGGGCACGACAGATCATCGCCGGTCCGCAGCTGCCGTACTTCGCGGGCGGCTACCCCATGGAGGCGCCCGGCGTGGGCGGCGGCAACGCCGAGATGTTCACCTTCCAGGCCCGGGCCTTCCTGGACCAGGTCGCCGGGGCCGCCGAGCCGCTGCCGGCCTGCGCCACGTTCGCCGACGCGCTGCGGACCATGGAGATCATCCAGGCCGTCGTCGCGTCCTCCCACAACGGCGGCGCCGCCGTCACGGTTCCCCCGACCGCCTGACCACCCGTACAAGAAGGACAAGGATCAGGACCCATGGCACTCAGACTCGGCGCCTACACCGCCTGCCTGCACGACCGCCCGCTCACCGAAGCCCTCGACATCCTCAAGGCCAACGGCCTGACCTCGGTGGAGGTCAACACCGGCGGCTTCATTCCCTCGCCGCACTGCCCGGTCGACCTGCTGCTGTCCTCGGCCACCGCCCGCGCGGAGTACCTGGCGACGTTCGCCGACCGCGGCATGGAACTCACCGGACTCAACTGCAACGGCAACCCGCTCAACCCGCTCCCCGGCGTCGGGCCCAAGCACGCCGACGACCTGCGCCGCACCATCCGCCTGGCCGGCCTGCTCGGCGTCAGGCACGTGGTCACCATGTCGGGCACCCCGGGGTCCGACCCCGACGCCAGGTACCCCTCCTGGGTCGTCAACCCCTGGGACGGCGTCTACATGGACGTCCTGGACTACCAGTGGGGCGTGGCCGTCGAGTTCTGGAAGGAGATCGACGCGCTGGCCCGGGAGAACGACGTCCGGGTCGCCATCGAGATGCACCCGCACAACGTGGTGTTCTCGCCGGTCACGCTCAAGCGGCTGGTCGACGGGACGGGCGCGACGAACATCGGCGCGGAGATGGACCCCTCCCACCTGATGTGGCAGGGAATGGATGTGGTCGCCTCCATCAAATGGCTCGGCCCGCTGGTCTTCCACGCCGCCGCCAAGGACGCGACGCTCTGCCCCGGCGCCGACATCCGCGGTGTCCTGGACACGTCGTTCACCCGGGTGCCCGCCGACGCGCCCGGCAAGGTGCCTACCGGCTACGGATTCTGGTGCAACAACTGGCCGGAGAACCCAGCTTGGAAGTTCGTCGCCGTCGGCCTCGGACACGACACCGCCTACTGGACCGAGTTCCTACGGGCACTCAAGGAGATCAACCCGGACATGGCCGTGAACATCGAGCACGAGGACGCCGCCTACTCCCAGACCGAAGGACTCGCCCTCGCCGCCAAGCACCTGCACACCGCCGCAGCCGCCCTCTGACCTGCCCCCGAGACCCTTTCCGTGATGCGTGAGCGTCACACGGAGCGCATCTCCCGGGCGCGAGACTGTGCAACCTTTCGCTGTGCTGTCGGCATCAGGGGGGTGGAACGGCACGGAGCAGCGGCACTGGAGGGGGTCCTATGGCGGAGCGCAGACGCGACGCCGAGTTCACCGAGTACGTCACGACCCGATCGGCCTGGCTGCGCAAGGTCGCCTACCTGCTGTGCGGCGACTGGCACCGGGCAGACGACCTGGTCCAGAGCGCTGTCACCAAGCTCTACATCCACTGGGGGCGCACCGGCGGCGTCGCGAACATCGACGGCTACGCCAGGACCGTCCTGGTCAACACCTTCCTGGCGGAGCAGCGGACCTCCTGGACCCGCAGGGTGCTGCTGCGCTCGGTGGCCGAGGACGCCGTCACCGAGTCGGCCGACGTGGACGGCAGCCTTGACCTGCGGGCAGCCCTGGCCGCGCTGCCGCCGCGGCAGCGAGCCACGGTGGTGCTGCGGTACTACTGCGACCTCTCCGTCGAACAGACCGCCGAAGTCCTCAACTGCTCACCGGGCAACGTCAAGAGCCAGACCTCGCGCGGGCTGGACGCACTGCGCCGCCAGCTTTTCGACGCCCGCCCCCTCTCCGCCCCCGCACCGGAAGGAGCACAGCCATGACCAGCAGCGACCTGGACAGATTCAGCAACCTGAGCGCCGACCTCGACACCCTGGCCGACAGTCCCGCCCCGGCCAGTACCCTCGACCTCGGCCTGGCCCTGCGCACCGGCCGCAGGCGGCTGCGGCGGCGCCGAGCGGTCCGCGCCGGCGCGGTCTGCTCACTGGCCCTTGCCGTGGGGTTCGGTGCGATCGCCCTTCCGGGCGAGGGGGTTCTGGGCGGCGGCGGCCGCGCGGTCGTGACACCGCAGGCGCCGGCGGCGGGCAGCGATCCGCTGGTGGTCCATGCCACCTTCGGCTGGCTCCCGGCCTCCATCGCCGGTGTCGGCTACAGCGCGGGCTATGAGGATCCTGTCGGGCCCACGGCCAACGCCACCGGCACCGGGACCAATGCCGAGCGCATCATCCTCACGCTCTACCCGGCCGGGGCAACCCCGCCGATCGGGACGGCGGCAGACGGTGGCAAGCAGTACCGCGTGGACACCCAACCGATCCAGGGCGGCAGTGCCTACTGGCTCACCAAGAACCGGGCCGACCCCACCAGCAACGACGACAGTTACCTCCGCTGGCGGACCCCCGGCGGCCGATGGGCCGAGATCCACGCCTATTACCAGCCCAAGGGCGCCGACCCGGCCAGCACACTGCGCAAGGTCGCCGAGAATGTGAAGGTCGCCGACTACGCGGTGCCCCTGCCGGTGCACATCAGCGCCCTGCCCAGGGACATGGTGCCCCATCAGATCGACCTCTTCCGCCCGGATCCCGGCGGCACTCTCCCCTGGACCGTGGAGATGCTCTACTCGGTCGGGGACCAGAACGTCAGCTTCTTCGCGGGACCCATGACCAGGACCGCGCCGGACAACGGCGAGGTGTGCACCACCTCCAAGGGTCTGCGGCTGTGCGCGTGGACCGACCCCGGGCAGTCCCTCCCTCCGTCTGTCGCCGCCCTCGGCGGCGCCAAGGGCCTGCTCGCCCGGATCGCCTCGCTGGGCATGGACGAGAAGAACTGGACCACCACCGTGGTCGACTGAGTGGCCTCGGCTCGGCGGATGGTGACGCTTCCGGCGCCGCACACTTGCTTCCAACCCCGCTCGCATCGAAGAGCCGGGCCGCGTACAGCGACGGCATGCGCATGGTGAGCCGAGCGGACGGAATATGACGCTATGTCGCATTACTCCTCATCCGCAAATCGGGCGGCGAGGTCGGTCCGTGTCCTACACCCTGGGTCCGGACAGGGCAGCAGCAACGATGAAGCTTCCCAGCCCTGGCCCACACATCGCGGCTAGGAGCAGCACAAACCCGAAGGCGCGATAGAGGACCCGCTGGCGCAGGCGTGGTTGGGGTGCCAGCCCCAGACGCATTTGAGCGTGCCTGGTGACCTTGACCGAGGAGCGATCGGGCCGTGACCATGCGCTCTCGATGGCCTGGCGTATCTGGGCGTCGATGCCATGTGACGATTCGTCCACCACCAGGCGTACGCCGTGCCCGTCGTGAAGGTGTAGTTCGTCGATGAAGCCGCCCGTGCGATTGATCGTCTCGAAGCGGCGAACCTTCGTCAGTCGGTCCAGGTCCAGCGTGCGCGTTCCGCTCAGCGTGCGGGCGGTCAGCGACCGCGCCCCTTCCTCGACGGTGAGATGGACTTTTCCAGCCCACCCGTACCAGGTCGGAAGCAACACCGCACCCGCAATGTATCCGGCCAGCATCGACAAGGGTACGTAGGACTGGTTCAGCGAGTGGGTCCGTATCAGCGCCACATCGATGATGACGGCTGCGACCCACAGACCCGACACGATCGTGATCCACCGACGCATGCGCCTAGCGCAGACCGACGGCGCCACCGGGGCAGGTGGCAACCGGCGTCGTCCCCTGCCCAACCGTCGACGCTCCCGCGCAAGCTGCCGGCTGATCCGCTCCCAAGACGTTCTCACGCCCGGAGGCTATCGCCAAGCGAGGGCGCGGTCAGCTCCGCGATCTTCTCCCGGGCCGCCTAGGCCTGCGGCCGTGAGGTACGTACAGGCTGCACTCCCCGAGCACATGGCCGAGCCGTTGCGCTGATCAGCGAGCCGGGAAGGAGTCCATGGCAAGGTCCCACTGGTCAGCTGCGTCAAGCAGGGTTGCAGCGTCCATCCGCACCTCGACGAAGTACTGGTAGATGTCCGCTCCACCGTCGCCCTGCTGCCATGGGGGTGCCGCCTCCAGAGAGAGGTGAACGCGGATCACGACCCCGCTGTCAGCCCGATCAGCAAGGCTCACGGCCAGGACCGGTTCCACGAACCATGTGTCCGGAGACAGGTAGCCCTCGGCGTCGGGTCCGGTCACCGCTACCGTCCCGGCGGCCACCGCCCGCAGCCATGCGGACACTTGACGGGCCTCATGGGTCAGCAGAGATGGATCGGCAAAGGACCAGCTGCCCTCGGAAGTGGTCACCTTGCCACCGATGACCAGCCAGTTGTCGTCGTAGGAGTCGCCTCGGACCGTGGCGAACTGATAGCGCAGCGGACAGAGCTCGACACTGCTCGCGTGATCACTCAGAAGCACTGCCACAGGATGCCACGACCCCGTTCGGTGAGTCAGGAGCCCGCGAACGACTGCCGGACGGCCTGCTCGGCCTTGTCCAGCCAGTCGGTGAACCCGCGGGCGAGGGTCATGGGCTTGCCCTTGGCGTCGGCGAGGGGTTCAATGTCCGCGCCGTCAGCCCGGGGGTCGGACCACATGGTGCCGCGATGGGAACCGCTGAGGACCAGCCAGTCGCGCTGGGCACAGCCGTGGTGGCAGATCACGATGGCGCCAGCAGTGCGCCCGGGGGAACATGACGGCTTCCCACCGTTCCTCCCACGCCTCGATGGCGGTGTCGAAGTCCTCCTCGAAGTCCTCCTCTTCGGGACGCTCGGCCAGTGGTCGGCCGAGGACCTCGGGAGCCGGCCCCTTGTCGGGGAACGGTTCGGCGAGCTTGGACAGATCGGCCAGGTCGGCGCCGTCTCCCTGCCAGCGCCAGCGATGGCCGACGCACGCGACGGCTTCCGTCCTCGCCCGAAATCCGGTGGTGCCCGGCCCCATGCCGGCGGATGCTGAGCCACGATGAATGACTCGTCGGACGGCTTCCGCTACGCCCAGCCCGCCACGCTGCAAGGGCAGCTCGAGCGCGGACGGGGCCTCGGCGCGCAGCGCGCCCCCCACGCCCCGGGCGCGGCCGAGCTGGTGTACTCGTGCGTGTTGACCGACAGCCGCTGGGACCGGCAGACCGAATACCGCGACTCCTATCTCACCCGGCTGATCCACCGTATGGACCTGCCGCTGGGCCCGATCGAGGACCACCTCCTCGGGCATCGCGGCAGCGACGCGGAAGAGATCGAACTGAGCCTGCAGGTCCTCGCCCTCCTCCCCTTCCTCGGCCGCCTCGACGCGGTCCCGGTACTGCGCCGCTACGCGGCGAGCGGTATCCACTGGGCGGCCGCGATCGAGGCGATCGAGTGGACTGGCTCCCTGAAACTCGCCGCCGTATGGGACGGCCTTGACCGGGACGTCCTGGCCGGCCACGACGATGCCGCCCTGGCTGCGGAGTTGGACAACGGCGAACCCTGGACGTCCTGGGCACGCACTCAGCCCCGGATCCGACGCCTACTCAGGGAGCGTGCCGCATCCCGACCCGTCCTGCCGGCGCGGGCGGGCCGCGCCGCAACGGACCACGCCGGCAGCAGCACCGCAGAGCTGTCGAAACGCGTGGCGGCGGGCCCCGGGCCCGAACGCAGACGCGCTCTGGAGGAACTCGGCCAGCGCGGCGACCCGATCGTGCTGGACCTCGCCGAGGACCCGAGCCTGCGCAACGCCGCCGCCTGGACACCGGGCCTGCCCCAGGCCCTCCATCACCTCCGCACCACCGCCGTCCCCCGCGCGCGCACCTGGATCGGACACCGGGACGACACCCTGGACCGGCTCGCACGCCGGGTCCTGTCCGAGTTCGGCGAACATGAAGACGCCCCGTACCTGCTGAACGCCCTCACCACCGCCACCGAAGGGGGCAACTGGTGTGCGGCCGAGGTACCCGCGCGAGGCCTCGGCCGCCTGCACGTCACCGCGGCAGCCGAACCGCTGATGCACCTGTGGGAAGCGACCGAGCACTCCTCCGCCAGGGAAGCAATTCTCGCCGGTCTCAGCGGCTGCGCCCCGGAAACGGCCGCGCTCTGCGCTATGGAAGGGCTCGACGACTGCGAACCCTCGGTTCAACGCACCGCACTCACCCTGCTCCCGAACACCCCGGCCGCCCGCACCCGTCTGATCCAACTGCGGGACGATCCACTGGCCCCCGAGGCCCGCGAATCCGCACAGGCAGCCCTGGGCCGGCCAGTGGATTCCGGGGGCGAACAATGACCGCGAACAAGCTGACCGCAGAAACGCCCGACGCCACCGTCCACGCGCTCATCGCACAGCACGTCACCGAGGATCGTCTACTACGACCTGCCCGGCAATACCGATGCCCACTTGGACCACGAGGACGGGCACAGGCGCAGAGTGGGCCGGTGGTCGCCGAGTTGGCGTGCGACACGGTGAGCTGGTGGCGCAGCGCGAGGATCTCGACGTCCCTCTCGTGGTCTCTCATCGAGAGCAGCCATAGAGCGGCGAAAACGTTGGTCACCGCGAGACAGGCGAGGCGCAGCAGCACAGTTGACGATCACGCCGTGCTGCCCTGCAACGCTCGCAGGACAGGTGACCTGCGCGGACGGGGTTCTCGGCACGCACGCCACTCAACGCGCGGATGGCGCGTCCATGCTCAGACGTTGAGCTTCGCCCAGCTACCGTCCTGAGGCAGGTGGATCCATCCTTCAACCACTGCGAAGCGGCGCTCGTCGTCGTTGAGCTGAGTGCCGAGGAACGGCGACAAATCATCACGCTGCCCCCGACCATCGCCAAGTTGAAGTCGGTGCGGCACCTGGTTCTCTACGGCAGCAACCTTGTCCGCATTCCGCCTGAGATAGGTGCCTTGGAGAGTCTGCAGGAGTTCAGCCCCCTACACCTCCCATCGGCTGCACTGGTTCCCCTACGAGCTGACCCGCTGCCAGAATCTGCAGCGCAGCACGGTCAGCACCCGCTCGGTGTACGGCAACTACAAACTGCGGCCCCAGTTCCCCCCGCTCCAGCCGTCACCCACTCCGACCGCAGATCTCAACCCCAATGACCTCGACCCCGGCCAATGGGGCGGAACAACGCTCGGCAACTGCAGTGTCTGCAACAACCCGCTACAGCTTTTCGAAATGCGCCAGGTCTGGATCTCCCTGCGCGTCGCCACCGACGTGCTGCCACTCCTCGTCAACGCCTGCTCACCAACGTGCGTCGAATCGCTGCCCCACCCGCCCAAGCACTACCTCCCCACACCCCATCACGGTGGCCCCGCCATCACCCAGCCGCCCGCCGGTCACCCACGGAGCTGACACCTGCTCACGTACCGCAGGCCGAGGAGCATGGTTGGTCACTGGGCACGGCTCGGTGACGAGAAGTGAGTTGGATCGGGTGAGGTACGCCAGTGCTGGTGTCGACCATGGTGACCTTCTCCGCCGCGGTGACACCGACGGCCTGCAGAAAGGTGACCTTTCCGTCCCGTCCGGGGTATCGATCGCCCCCAGTTGCGGGTCGATGAGCAGGGCATACACGGCCGGCCGTGACGGGTAATCCATCGAGGCACGGCAAACCGTTTGCAGACCGCGAGGCGGCTCTGTCAGGCTCCGCACATGACGAAGCGAATCGAGTCCTTCCCCCGCTGGTGAGCACGCCCAGCGAGCGCAGCGAGCTCACTCCCCGCGCCCGGCTACCGCTGCGCGAGCACGCGGCGCAGATGCTTGCCCTGAATCCCGAGGGCCCACTCCCCGATGGCGGCCGTCCCTACCCCGATGACCCGGACCCGCGCAGAGCCCCGGAGCGAGACGAACGGGCCGAACAGTCCGCCCGTCTCAGAGCCATGATCGATGACTTCCTGGCCGCCGCTGACACCTCACCGCGCGCCCTGAATGCTCTCCAGGAGCGGCTGCGGGAATCGGCCTGCCGCGAAGGCGATATCGGCCAGGTTCTCGAATCACTCTCCGTCCAGGCACCGGACAGGACGCGAGAACTCGCCCTTTCTGTCCTCCGAGCAGCCACTGAGCGTCGGGCCGTGTGGCTGGCGCTGGGACTGCTCAAGACCACGGGCCTGCGCCAGGATGCCGAAGAGATCCGAACCCTTGGAGTGCTGGCCTGCTTCGCCACCAGCACCGTGACCACGCTGGCAGCAATCGAGGGGTCCACCGCCGACCTCATCTGGCTGGCCGAACGCATCCATCCCCGACACCGCGCCAAGGTCATCATCGCCCTGTGCCGGCGATCCGACCCTCCTGCCCGCTCCTGGCTCCTGCGCGCGCCCCTCGCGGAGCACTTCACCGCAGCCTCCACCGCCCGGGAGATCGCCGAGGCCGTCGACCTGCCCGCAGCCTTGGCCGCGGCCCGAAATACAGGAGAGGAAGGCGTCGCGGACCAAGCGCTGCGCCTGCTGGCGCTTGTCGCTGGGGGCGGCGACTACCGGGACCAGCTCTCGCGCTATCCGGCCGCGCGCGCCGCGTACGGCGCACTGGCCGAACACCGGTCCGGGCTCACCGCGTCGCTCGAAAACTGCGCCCTGCTCCATGCCCTTATCATCGAGCTGGACAGCGGCCACAGCCGCCTGCTCGACTGGGTCCCTGGCGAGCGGGAGCAGATCCGTAAGAAGTTCAGCAGCCTCCTCCAGCAGGCAGACTGGCGCGCCCCGGTCGCCCAAGCCCGGGCAGCCGCCGACCAACGCGATCGCTGGAGAGCGGAGTGGATCGACCGCATGGCCAAGCAGACACCAGACACCACGATCGCAGCACCCCAGCATTTCGCCGTTGTGATCGCCTCCCCTGATCCGGCGCGCCCAGGCGGCGCCGAGACGCGCATCCTGGTCGACGGCCTGCCGGTGATTGCCAAAGCCTTCGACCGCGGCGGCGCCCACAGTCCCGACGTCCTGCTGGAACGCAAACAACTCCGCGCGTCCGCCCAACCCCGGGAGGTGCAACTCGCTGAAGCCGACTGTACCGAGGGCTGCTGCGGAGCCTTGTACGTGACCATCGTCCGCGAGAGTGACACCGTCCGTTGGTACGGCTGGCGCACCCCCGATGATTCCTCCGACCGATCCTCCACACCCGGGCTCACAGACCTTCGGTTCGACGCAGTGCAGTACGACGCGGAGCTGGCTCGCGCCGAAAGTGACAGCAGTTGGGAATGGACCGGACAGACCACAGCGCGCCTGCTACGACAACACCTCCGCGAGCGCCCCGACATGCTCGCCCGCTGGAACTGCTCGCTGAACTGGGTCACCACCCACCACCACGCGCGTGATCAAGTCGAGCTCTCCTTCAGCTATGCCGAGCGGCCGTACAACGCCGCCGGCATGCCCTGGCTGCAGTTCATCTGGAGCATCCCCGACGACGGCACACCGTCCGAACGCCAGGCCGAGGCCGCATGGCAGCGCCTGGCCGAAGCCGATCCGACGACCTACGCCAGGGTTGCCGGCGGCAGCCAGGCCTCCGCGGAGGCTCTCGGCTTCCCCTGGCCCCCACGCGACCGGCCGAGCTGAGCCAGCGCTGCGGATCGGGTGATTCCGGGGCAACGGGCCGCGATTGGGAACAGTCGTCCAGGAACACATGAGGAACGGCCGGTCCTGGGAACCGTCGCAGTCGGACAACGGCCGTGGCTGTCACTGTCAGGCCTGACCCGTAGCATCTGGGCCATCGCTGCTTCGGGGAGGGCTCCGCAGGATTTTCTGGCGACTTCGTACTGGCGCGCAGCGCTCGTCCGCTGCTGGAGTCGACGCTGTTCGAGACGGGTTGCGCCGAAGGCCACGCCGAGTGTCTGACCGGGTGCTGGCCGCGCCCGGGCGGATGGCAGACGGTTCAAGTCCACCACGGTCTTCGCGGCCTACGGTTACCCGTCGGTGGGTGGCACGGATCAGCACAGAGACGAGAGTCGCTAGGTCCAGGGCACCGGCTGGGTCGTCCGCGTAGCGAGTTGTCTGCAGCAGCCCCACTTCGTCCAGGCGTACTCCCTCCGTTTCCAGGATGTGAGTGAGGACCAACAGTGCCAGGCGGGCGTTGCCGTCTGGGTAGGGGTGGAAGAAGGCGATGTCGAGATACGCCCTGGCCGCGCGGGCGGGCAGCGGGACCGAGGGGTCGGCGCTCTGGCGCAGGCAGGCGGCGAAGTCCCGCCAGGTGTGCGGCGTCAGCCCGTAACGCTCCCGGCCGCCCTTGGCAAAGGCGTCGCCCCGACGCAGGCGCACGTCGGGTATGCCGAGGACCAGCTTCTGCCACTCGTCGAGCAGGGCCGGAGTGAGAGGTTCTCCCAGCGAGGCTGCGGCGCGGGAGAGGGTCATCGCGGCGAGCAGCCGGTCGGCGCGGTCCGGATCACGGTGGCGGACCGGTCCGTTGAACCAGGCGGCGAGTCCGTCGACGGCCGGCCGCACCGACACCGGGGTCGCCGTCGCCGAGGACCAGTCGACCTGCTCCCGGATCCGGCACCACAGGGCCAGCGCGTCATCGCTCACGGTAGAACCCGCGACCGGTCAGGCGGACCGCCAAGTCCACTCCCACCGCGTCGACCAGGGTCGGGGCGGGCTCGGCCCAGCTCTTGAAGCGGCCGCCGATCGCGGCTTCCACCGCCTTCTCCGCCTCGTCCGGCCCCAGGCCGGTGGAGGACAGGAACCAGGTCAGCGTCGTATCGCAGAGCCCGTACCAGGCCGATTCGGCGTGGGTGCGGTCCACGACCGTGGTGACCAGGCGGGTCACCGCGCGCTCCAAGTGCCAGCTGCGGTCCTCGGCATCCACACCGGGAAACGGGGCAAGCTGCTCGAACCGCTCGGCCACGTCCTCCAGCCAGTCACGCCACTCCAGTAGCGAGGCCACGACCCGCGCGGCGGTCTCCTCCGCTTCTCCGACCGAATGCGCGTCGCAGCACCAGGCGGCCACAGGTCCACCGTTATGGGTCGACCAGAGCCAGCCGCAGGCCCAGCGACCGTAGCGCGACGCCAAGAGTGCGGTCACCTCGCGCATGAAGCGGAAATTCTCAATCCGATCGGCATCGGCAGGAGGTGTCATCGGGGCGACCAACGCCGTGAGCCGGGCCTCCTCATCGTCATCCCATTCGAAGGCGTTCCGACGAGGGTCAGTATCGGACCACGGCAGCGACCAGGCTCGAAGTTCTTGGTGGATGGACGTGGTGTACCCCCGGAGCCGGACGTGGCAGAACAACTGACTGATGATGCCGCCGGATTCGAGGCATGTCACCTGAATTTTCCGGACGGCCGAACTGCGTATCGCGTAAAACCGCAGCTCAGCGCAGATGCAACGGCGCTCCAGCATCACAGGATCGCCCCACCAGACCCCCACCTCGACCCCACACCAGACCCGACAAAGCGAAAGGCGGCCCACCCGTGAAGGGTGGACCGCCTTGTCCCGCTTGCCACTTGGGCGATGTGCGCCGCCAGGGACTCGAACCCCGGACCCGCTGATTAAGAGTCAGCTGCTCTAACCAACTGAGCTAGCGGCGCTTAGTGCCTGCGGCGTTCGCTTGCGCTGTTGCCTGGGCACGACAGAAATACTACCTGACCTGCGAGGGTGGTTCTGACCATCGGCGGGCCAACGGCCGGCCAACGGGGACGCGGGGTCAGCCGCCGGAGGGCTGGGCGCTGCGGGCGGCGCGGGCGGCTGCGTGGGCGGCGGAGGCGATGGGGTCGAGGCGGGTGAGGTCGGCGAGGCGGCTGCGGGCGGTGCTGTTGGCGACCCGGCCGGGGTAGAGGCGGCCGGTGAGCTCGGCGGCGTGGGCGAGGGCGGCGAGCTGCAGCGAGCGGGCCGGGGCGTTGGCGTTGTCGACGGCGTCGGCGACCAGGGCCCTGCGCGCGGCGACGGCGCCGGGGTCGGTCACCGTGTACTGGTCGACCCGGATGAGGCCGAGCAGCTTGCGGCTGCGGTGGTCCACCAGCCCAGCGTTGACCAGCACCTCCAGGTACAGCTTGGACCGGCCCCGCCCCATCCGGTTCAGGCAGGTGCGCAGCCGCGCCCCGCGCGGAGGTGCGGCCGGCCCCGCGAGCGCTGCGGCCGCCGCGTCCAGGCCGGGGTGGCCCAGTGGTGCGCCGCGCAGCAGCACCAGGCGGCCGTTCTCCAGCACCGCCGCCTGCGCGGCGATCAGCTCCGCGAGGGCTGCTCCGCCCAGCGCGAAGCGGAACTGGCCGGGCAGGCGGAGCCGCCCGGTGCCGGGGTCGGCGCAGAGCAGCAGCAGGTCCTCCGGAAGGCTGGTGGTGCGCCATTCGTCCATGGCGGCTCCCTCCCCCGCCCCGGCAGTACGGAAACAGGGACGGGATCAGGGACGGGAACAGAGGCGGTGGGATGCGGGTTGGCCCCTGTGGAGGCAGTCCGCAGACGGCCTGCAGTCGTACGCCCTCAGCCGCACCCGTAGGAGCACCGCAGTGAGTCAGCAGCCGGAGTCCGCAGTCGCCACCCTCGCCGCGCAGATCCCCGGGCCGCCGCGCGGGCGCGCCGAGACGCCGCTGTCGATTCTGGACCTGGCCACCGTCGGCGCCGGGTACACCCCCACCCAGGCGCTGGCCGCCACCACCGAGCTCGCGCGCAAGGCCGAGACCTGGGGGTTCCACCGCTTCTGGGTCGCCGAGCACCACGGTATGCCGGGGGTGGCCAGCTCCGCGCCGGCCGTGCTGCTGGCGCATCTGGCCGCCGCGACCACCACGATCCGGCTGGGTTCCGGCGGGGTGATGCTGCCCAACCACGCTCCGCTGGTGATCGCCGAGCAGTTCGGCACCCTGCACGCGTTGCACCCCGGGCGGATCGACCTCGGTCTCGGCCGGGCCCCCGGCACCGACCCGGCGACGGCCAGGGCGCTGCGGCGCGGCGTGCTGGACGAGACGGCCGACGAGTTCCCCCTGCAGCTCAGCGAGCTGACCCGGTTCCTGGACGCCGACTTCCCGGCCGGTCACCCGTACCAGCGGCTGCGGGCCGTGCCCGGGGAGGCGAGCGCTCCCGGCGGAGGCCGTCCGCCGATCTGGCTGCTGGGCTCGTCCGGCTTCAGCGCCCAGCTGGCCGGGCGGCTGGGCCTGCCGTTCGCCTTCGCGCACCACTTCAGCGCCGGGAACACCGTCCCCGCGCTGGAGCTGTACCGGGACTCGTTCCGCCCCTCGGAGGTGCTGGACGAGCCGTACACCCTGATCGGAGTGGGCGCCGTGGCGGCCGACAGCGAGGAGCAGGCGCGGCGGCTGGCCGGGTCGGGCGCGCTGGCGATGCTGCGGCTGCGGCGCGGGCAGCCCGCGCTGGTGCCGACGCCCGAGGAGGCCGAGGCGCACCCGTACACCCCGGCCGAGCGAGAGTTCCTCGACGCCTGGCTGTCGAACGTGGTCCTGGGCGGCCCCGACCAGGTCCGCGACGGGCTGCTGGAGCTGCGCAAGCGCACCGGCGCCGACGAACTGATGATCACCAGCAACATCCACGGTCATGAGGCACGGCACCGCTCCTACGAGTTGATCGCACAGGCGTACGGGCTGCTGGGGTGAGCTCGGCGAGTCCGGCGAGGCCGGTGAGTCCAACGGGCCCGTCGCGCCGGGCCGATCCGGCCCGGCCGCCGTCCCCGCTGCAGGAACTGGCGGACGAGCGGCTGGCGGCGGCCGGGGTGCGGCTGCTGCTGAAGCGCGACGATCTGCTGCACCCCTCGGTCCCCGAGAGTAAACCCACTGGTGTTAGTCGGTCTGACCAGCACGGATAGCCGCTGATCAGACCGGAAACACCCTCATCTAGGGTGGCTCTCGTGATCAGCAAGGCGATCGACCCCGCGAAGCTCTGTGACCTCTACCTGCGACGGAGCACGCTGCAAGACAACAAGGACACTCTCCGGGCACATGAACGTGACCTCCGCTCCCGCGCCGCACGGGAAGGGTTGACGGTCCGGGAGGTCTGGACTGACGAGGTGTCGGCGTTCAAGGCCGGGGTGATCCGGGAGAACTTCGACAACGCCATTGCTGCCGTGGTCGCCGGAAAGGTCCGTCACCTGCTGGTCTGGAAGCTCGACAGGCTCAGCCGGAAGGGCATGAAGCAGGTCGGGGATGTGCTGGAGACGTTCGAGAGCAAGGGCGCACGGCTGCTCGCGCACATGGACGGGTTGGACAGCAGCGTTCCGCAGCATCGCGGGTTGTTCGCTTGGCTCGCTGAGCAGGCGCGTGCCGAGTCGTACAACACCAGCGTCCGGACACGGGCGACCAAGGCTGAGAAGAAGCGTCAGGGAGCATGGCCGGGCGGACAGCCTCCCTACGGGCTGCGCGTGCTCAACGGGAAGAAGTGCACGGAGCACAACCCCAAGGAGTACGAGACGGCACGCCGGATAGCTGACGCGCTGCTTGCTGGCGAGTCTGCCGCTTCCATAGCCGAGAAGCTCAACGCCGACACGCTGACGACTCGGAGGGGCGGCAAGTGGCGCTCTACGTCGATCACCCAGCTTGCCCACTCCCCGGCTTGGGCAGGGCTTATGCCCCAACACGAGCGCTACACCGACGACCAGGGGCGCGAGCGCTGGAGGCCGACCGACGAACCGCTGATAGGCGACGACGGACAGCCCGTCAGGGTCGGAGCGGGTGTGATCACCACGGGCGAGCGAGCACGCATCCTGGCGGGGCTCCGCTCCCGTACATCGGAGTCGCTGGCCAACGGTCGACGTGGGAAGCCCGCTGCTCAGTCGCTGCTCTCGGGGCTCCTCAAGTGCGGGCGGTGCGGGGGGAACATGACCAAGGCGGGTCCGCAGTACCGGTGCTATCGGCGGGTGAACCTCGGCAAGTCGGCCTGTCAGGGCATGGCGGTGCTGGTCACCGAGACGGACAACGCGATGGCAACGGCGTTCGTCGGGCGCATCCCAGCGCTGGAGGACGATGACGACACGTTGGCGGAACTTGCCGTCCGCTGGTTGGCGGTGGACGACCCAGAGAAGGACGCACGCCGTATTGAGCTGACCCTTGCCGTACAGGACGCACAGACCCGCTTGGACGACTTGGACGCCGCGAACTACGTACATGGTCGGTTCAAGGGGGCCGCGCGACAGCACCAGTACGACACCATGCGGGACGCGATAGATGCTCAACTCCAGTCGTTCACAACAGAGTTGGAAGCAATCACGGGAGCACTGGACATCACCGTGCTTCGGAACGGGGAGATGCTGGCCTCCGCATGGGAGAACGCCGACCAAGAGCAGGCGCGGATGCTGCTCCGCGTCGTCCTCCACTCGGTGACGGTGCTCCCGCCACGTGGGCAGGGCTGCAAGGACCCTGTGCTCACGCGCTTCCGCTGTCATTGGGTCGGGGAGCAGCCTGAGCCCCTGACGCCCCACGTGCCCCGCTAGCGGGCTCTCGCACACCCCCTCGCCCCGGTGGACTCCCGAGCCTGCCGGGGCTCTCTCGTGCCCGCGCACGGGGTCGCTGACGGCTCTCCATCACCCCACCGGGGCCACCTGCGCGCCGACCGACAGCACCCCTGTGACGAAGTGGCTCGATCGCCAGGGCTCTGACCTGCAAGGATGGTGAACGTGACGCAGTGGAGCACATTTCGGATTCGCGCTCTACAGCGGAAAGGATATAGGGGGTCTCTGTTCACCTAATGTCGGTCCCACCTGGGAGGATAGGTAGCGACAGATGCCCCCAGTGGGTGTAGTTCACTCCCCGCTGGTCACCTGACTGGCCAGTGACCTGCAAGGCAGCGGGGCGAGTGGCTTCGAGAAGCGATTTCAAGGGGTTTGGGAACTTGGGGATGTACATCGACAATGAGCAGGCGTACGCGGCTCTTGCCGTCGCTGCCGAGCACGCCGACAAGGCGGGGGTGCCAGTGCCCTTCCTGTGGGACGGCTCGGAGTGGACGACACGCACGGGCGAGCGTCGGGACATTCCGCTGATCCGCCGTGACATGGGCGGGTGGCTGGCCGGGCTGGCTGGCGCGCTGGAGCGGCTTCCCAGTGCTTCGGCTCGGGCGGCGGAACTGCGTGCGCAAGCGACACGGGAAAACCTCCGCATCGTTCTCGGCGAAGTGGAGGGCGATAAGGCGGAGTACGTGCGCACTGACGTCGAGATGCTGAGGGTGGAGGCCGACCTCGTGGAGCGAGGGGAGCTTGGGAAGGTGCCGGACCTTTGGCGGGAGATCGACCCGATCAAGAGCGTGGCGACTGAAGTCCTCACCGCCTCGAACGCTCGTGCAATCCAACTTCTGTCGCTGGCTTCGCAGTTCGACGCTTTCCGCGCTCCGATGCGTGATCCTGCCGATTGGGTGCGCGATCTCGGCACTGCTCCCCGCACGGAGCACGTTCGTACGGCACTGGTGTGGGATGCGTTCGTGGTCGCTGAGCCGGGGTTGTCCGGATCACTCGGCGAGCGTGCCGGTAAGCGGGCGCTGTTCGCTGCCATGGACAAGCGTTTCGGTGCGCGCAAGAAGCTTGCAGGGTATGAGGGTTGGCGTGGGGTGGCACTTCCTGCGTGACGGTCGGCGGGACGGTGGGGAGTGACCCTGTGGGTAAGGGTTCGCTCCCCGCTGTGTGTACGGGTTCCGACCCCCGTAGCAGAGAGGGATCGGAGGGATGCCCCCCACCCGCTATTTCGCGGCGATGCGCGTGGGGCTGGGGGCTGGGTCCGGAAGGCGCTCGCGCCCGGACTTTCACCCACCCCCGGTGCATGACTGTGCGTGAGCGGCGCAGCGCCGTCTATCAAACGATGGTTTGTGAGACGCCGTGGCCAGAGTGCCGAGAGGGGCAGGATTGGCGTTCAAAACCCGTCTCAAAACCTTCCCGAAGCCCCTACCTTTCTGAGACGGGTTCTGAGACGATCTACCCATGACGACGACACAGCACCTCATCGGTTACAAGCGGGTCAGCACCAGCGCTCAGGATGCGAAGCTTCAGGCGGATGCCCTGGCAGAGTCCGGGTGCTTCAAGGTGTTCGAGGACAAGGCTTCCGGCAAGAGCGCCGACCGTGCTGGCCTGATGGCTGCTATGGAGTACCTGCGGGAGGGCGACACCCTTTGCGTGTGGAAGCTTGACCGGCTCGGGCGCTCGACTAAGGACGTGCTGGTGATCGCTGAGGATCTGCACGCCCGTGGGATCTCGCTGCGCATCCTCACGGGGACGTTGGCCGGTAGCTACTCGCCGTCGGGTGAGGGCAAGTTCTTCTTCACCATGATGGTTGCGTTTGCCGAGTTGGAACGGGACATGATCGTTGAGCGCACCCGCGCCGGACTCGCTGCCGCCAAGGCTAAGGGCCGGACTGGTGGACGACCGACCGTCATGGACGCCGACAAGCTGACCGTGGCCAAGGCACGACGTGCCAAGGGCGAGAGCGTGACGGCCATTGCCAAGGCTCTCGGAGTCAGCAGGGCGACGCTGTACCGGGCGCTGGAGGAGTAGGAGCAGCAGATCAGCACAAGAGCCCTTGTCGCCACTGACAGGGGCTCTCAGTGCGTTCCGGGGTGGGTCCATCTCCAAGCACACGCGACATAGAGACCCTGCCCCATGGCTGTGCGCACCGTCGCGAAATGGGGACCCGGATTTCCATGATCCAGTTGCTACGTGCTAGGCCGGGGGCGGGTCAATCTCTAGGCGTAGGCGGCAGGGAGACCCTGGCCCCATGCCCACGCACACCGCTGCGAAAATGGGACCGGGGGGTATGCCCGAACTACTCAGGAATCGGCGAACGGTCGTACTGGCCAAGGATCGTCGCTTCCGTGGACCCGTCCTTGAAGTCCAGTTCCCATGGCCCGGTATCGACCTCGAAGCCCTTGCCGAAGCCCACCCACTTGCCGACCATCCTCCGACCGGTGAGGTCCACAAGAAGCTGTAGAGCCCCGTGGTAGACGGCCCCTTGGTAGTACCCCGCCGCTGCTGTCTGCTCCGTCCATGTGCCAGTGGCGACCGTGCCGCGCAGCGTCAGTTCGAGGGAGACGGGCGAGTCATTCGACCCAGGCAGGCTCTCAGCCGTCAGCCTGTCGCCGGTCTGCCGGACAACAACGAAGTGATGACGAGTGACGCTGCCTCGCCCGGTGCTCTCGTAGGTGTAGCGGCTGTGCCAGACGCCGACGAGCGACAGCCCGTCCGCGCTGCTCTCAAGCGCCGTCAGCTCCTCAACGCTGAGCTGGAGAGCCTGGGCGATGAACGGCAGCCACTCACGGGGCGTACGCCGCCCCTTCTCGTAGCGGTACATCTCCTGTCGACCGAGGGCCTCCAGCCCGACACCAGCCCTGCGGCACGCCTCTGCCGCCAACCGTGCCTGACTCCAGCCGAGTTCCTGCCTCCGCTGGCGGATCCGCTCCCCGACGCTCATGTCCCCATTCTGGCCTACACGTGGCCTACAGACTGGCTTACAGCGGGTCTCTAGTGCACGAATCACCTGAACGGGACGCTGGAGGCATGGGCGAGCGTCAGGGAGGTGCAGCAGTGGGCACGGCGGCAAGAGAGACGTCCCATCAGGTCGGGGCGCTGCTCCGCGACACTCGGCGGGATCAAGTCGGCGTAGTCCAGGATCTCCATGCCGGACGGATCTACCTGCGTCCCCAGGGTGGCGGGCGCGAGTGGGAAGCAATGCCGGAGGATCTGGAATCGGCCGATAGGAACGCCCAACTACGGGCGAGGGTAGGGGAATTGAATGCAACAAGCAGTTGGGGGCGAGCGTGAGGGAAGAGACATCCGCGCACCGGTCCGGCTGCTGCAAGTACGACGACCACCCCGCCTTGCACGCTGCGTGTTCCGGCGAGTTCACCCGCTACCCGCTGACCAGCAGCCCGGAACGGCTCCGGTGCGCCTGTCCGTGCCATACGCCGGAAGGGGCGTACCTGCGACAGGGCACGCCGACGAGAGCAGGGGCGCGCTGATGGGCACCACCAAGGTTCAGCCCACGCACGCTCACGTGTTCTACGACAAGCAGGCGCGCATGTGGGGCGTAGCGCACGGAGAGCAGGAGAACCCCGGCTTCGTCGGCCCCGAACAGCGCTGGTTCAGCTTCAATGCCGCCTACGACACTGCGGAGAAGGTCAACCGGGAGCGTGGTCTCTCGCGCGTGATGCGGCCTTGAGCTGGTACGAGAATGAACACGAGGTGCGAATAGTCGTGGTCCAGGGCGAGTGCCAAGAGTGCGTGAACCTTCGCGGCGTGCGGGACCTGGCGGTCATGCTGGCCGAACCCGAAGAGGTGACGGCCGCACAGCGCCGGATCGAAGCGCACTTCGTCGGCGTGCTCCACCTGGGCGCACCGGGCATGGCCTGGTAGCCCCATAGACCGCCCCGGCTGTCCGCTGTCCCCGTGGCGGGTGGCTGGGGCCTCAATCCGCCGCTGATCTGCGAGTTTCGTCCCACATACACCAGTGACCATGTATCCTCCCGGCAACAAGTGGCGCAAGCTGCTGCCCAATCTCGCCGAGGCGCGGGCGGCCGGCCTGGACACCGTGCTGACCTTCGGCGGCGCCTACTCCAACCACCTCAGGGCGACCGCGGCCGCCGGACGGGAGTCCGGGCTGCGCACGGTCGGCGTGGTGCGCGGGGACGAGCTCGCCGACCGGCCGCTCAACCCGTCGCTGGCCCAGGCGGTGGCCTGGGGCATGGAACTGGACTTCATGGACCGGGCCACCTGGCGGCGCCGGATGTCCGCCGACGTGCTGGCGGCGCTGTTGGCGAAGCACGGCCCGGCCCTGGTCGTCCCCGAGGGCGGCAGCAATGCCGCCGGGGTACGCGGCTGCCGGCCGCTGGGACGGGAGCTGGCGGAGTCCGGGGCGGAGCTGGTCTGCGTCTCGGTCGGCACCGGCGGCACCCTCGCCGGACTGGCCGCCGGTCTGGCGCCGCGTCAGCAGGCGGTCGGCTACGCGGCGTTGGGGCATGCGCCGCTGGCGGACGAGACCGCTGCGCTGCAGCTGGAGGCCTTCGGGCGGCAGACCGCGAACTGGCGGATCGACACGGACCACACCTTCGGCGGCTACGGGCGCAGCACTCCGGAGTTGCGCGCCTTCACCGAGGACTTCCGTACCAGGCACGGGATCTCACTGGACGTCAGTTACGAGGCGAAGGCGCTGTACGGGATCTTCGCCGGCCTCGGCGCCGGGGCGTACCGCAGGGGTGCGACCATCGCCGTGGTCATCGCGGGCTGAGCTGGAGAACCGCGGTCGCCGACGGGTTCCTTAAGGGAACATTGGTCTAGTCCTAGGTCTAGGCCATCCTATTGACGACTGGTGGACACCTCCCCCAAGGTGGGCAGTGGTACAGACCATCCCTTCCTCTCCCCCACGAGGAGCCCAGGTGTTCCGCACATCCTCTTCCCGAGCCCTCGCCGCGGTCGCCGCGGCCGGGCTCGCCGCCACGGCGATGGTCGCCACAGGCGGCAGCAGTGCCCAGGCGAGCGTCACCCCTGCCGCCACCACAGCGCTCAGCAGCAACTGGTATGCAGCCGCGCCGTATCTGATGCCACTGGACAACAACCCGCCGAACCCGGTCGACGTGATGAACGCGACCGGACTGAAGGCCTTCCAGCTCGCCTTCATCCTCGCCCCCAGCGGCGGCGGCTGCACCCCGACCTGGGGCGGCACCACCGCGGTCTCCTCCGACACCGCCGTCGCCACGACGATCAGCAACATCCGCGCCGCCGGCGGCGACGTCTCCGTCTCCATCGGCGGCTACGGCGGCACCAAGCTCGGCCAGACCTGCGGTACCCCGGCCGCGACCGCCGCCGCGTACCAGCAGGTCATCACCAAGTACGGGCTGCACGCCATGGACTTCGACCTGGAGGAGCCGGAGTACGAGAACACGGCCGCCGTCGCCAACGAGATCGGCGCCGCCCAGATCCTGCAGCAGAACAACCCGGGCCTGTACATCTCCATCACCACCGCCGGCACCGCCGCGGGCACCGGCTGGTTCGGCACGCAGATGCTCAACCAGGCCAAGACGGACGGCTTCACCCCGAACAACTTCTCCATCATGCCGTTCGACGGCGGCTTCAACGGCGCCGCCTCGCAGATCTCGGCGCTGCAGGCGTTCAACACCCTGCTGATGAACACCTTCGGCTGGAGCTCGGCCACCGCGTACGCCCATGAGGGCATCTCGATGATGAACGGCCGCAGTGACAGCGGCGAGTACTTCTACCAGTCCGACTTCCAGTCGGTGCTGTCCTTCGCCACCAGCCACGGCCTGGCCCGGTACACCAACTGGTCGGTGAACCGCGACCGTCAGTGCACCCCGGCCGACAACAACGGCACGACCTCCGGGATCTGCAGCAGTGTGACGCAGGGCGCCTGGGACTTCACCAAGTACAGCGTGCAGTTCGCCGGCGCGACTCCCCCCACCAGCACGCCGACCACCGCCGCACCCACCACCGCCGCCCCGACGACCGCGGCGCCGACCACCGCCGCGCCGAGCAGCGGCAGTTGCACCGCGGCGGCGTGGAGCGCCACAGCCACCTACACCCAGGGCAACACGGTCAGCTACAACGGCCACACCTGGACCGCCAAGTGGTGGACCTACGGCGATGTTCCGGGCGGCGCGGCCGGAGTCTGGGCCGACAACGGCGCCTGCTGACAGATGCAGGAAGAATGACGCATGGCTGTGGGCGGGACCCGGAAGGGTCCCGCCCACAGCCATGACGTGATGTCAGCGGTGCCAGCTGACCGGCGAGTTGTAGCTCGGACGGCGCTCCGGGCGCTGCCACTGAGCCTGCGACCGACCGGCGACCGACGCGGCGCCCTTGGCCGCCTTCGACGAGGTGGCGGCGGCACGGGCCAGCAGCACGGCGGTCAGCGCGGCGAGCTCCTCGTCGGCGAGGGAGCCCTTGACGACGCGCACCAGCGGGTCGATCGAAGCGGTGGCCGTTACTGCGGCCGTGGCGGGTTCGAGGACAGTGGTCATGGCTGGTGCCTCCGGTTACTGGGGCGGGTTGCCGTGTTTGCGGGCGGGGAGGTCGGCGTGCTTGCTGCGGAGCATGTGCAGGGAGCGGATCAGGACCTGGCGGGTGGTGGCCGGGTCGATGACGTCGTCCACCAGGCCGCGTTCGGCGGCGTAGTAGGGGTGCATCAGCTCGTCCTTGTACTGCTTGACCATCTGCGCCCGCATCGCCTCGGGGTCATCGGCCTCGGCGATCTGACGGCGGAAGATCACGTTCGCCGCGCCCTCCGCGCCCATCACCGCGATCTCGTTGGTCGGCCAGGCGTAGGACAGGTCGGCCCCGACCGAGCGGGAGTCCATCACGATGTACGCCCCGCCGTACGCCTTGCGCAGGATCAGCTGGATCCGCGGCACCGTGGCATTGCAGTAGGCATAGAGGAGCTTCGCCCCGTGCCGGATGATGCCGCCGTGCTCCTGGTCCACCCCGGGCAGGAAGCCGGGCACGTCCAGCAGCGTCACCAGCGGAATGTTGAACGCGTCGCACATCTGCACGAAACGCGCCGCCTTCTCGCTGGCGTGGATGTCCAGCACCCCGGCCAGGGACTGCGGCTGGTTCGCCACGATCCCCACCACCTGACCGTCCAGCCGGGTCAGCGCCACGATCACATTGGTCGCCCAGCGCTCGTGGACCTCCATGTACTGACCCTCGTCGGCGATCTCCTCGATCACCTTCCGCATGTCGTAGGGGCGGTTGCCGTCGGCCGGCACCAGGTCCAGCAACGCCTCGCAGCGCCGGTCCACCGGATCCTCGGTCATCTCCGCCGGCGGGGTCTCCCGGTTGTTCTGCGGCAGCATCGACAGCAGGAACCGGACCTCCTCCAGGCAGCTGCGCTCGTCGTCGTAGGCGAAGTGCGAGACACCCGAGATCTCCGAGTGCACATCCGCCCCGCCCAGCCCGTTCTGCGAGATCTTCTCCCCGGTCACCGCCTGGACCACGTCCGGGCCGGTGATGAACATCTGCGAGGTCTCGCGGACCATGAACACGAAGTCGGTCAGCGCCGGACTGTAGGCCGCACCACCGGCGCACGGGCCGAGCATCACGCTGATCTGCGGGATGACGCCCGAGGCCCGGGTGTTGCGCTGGAAGATCCCGCCGTAGCCGGCCAGCGCGGTCACCCCTTCCTGGATCCGCGCACCGGCCCCGTCGTTCAAGGAGACCAGCGGCGCACCGGCGGCGATGGCCATGTCCATGATCTTGTGGATCTTCTGCGCATGCGCCTCCCCCAGCGCCCCGCCGAAGATCCGGAAGTCATGCGCGTACACGAACACCGGACGGCCGTGGACCGAACCCCACCCGGTGATCACACCGTCGCTGTAGGGCTTCTTCGCCTCCAGCCCGAACCCGGTGGCCCGGTGCCGACGAAGCGGCTCGACCTCATTGAAGGAACCATCGTCCAGCAGCAGCGCGATCCGCTCCCGGGCGGTCAGCTTGCCCTTGGCATGCTGCGCCTCGGTCGCCCGCTCACTCGGACCCGCCAGCACCTGCTCCCGGATGGCCTGCAGCTCGGCGACCCGTCCCCGGCTGTCGCCGCCGGTCAGGCCGGTCGCACGCGCCACATCCTGCTCGGTCATCGCAGAACCACCATCTCAGGAAATCTCCCAGTCTCTCGGGAACGGCCCGCCGCTGAGGAGGCGGACCAGCCCACTCTTCGACCCTACGAGCACGACCCCCACCGAGCAGGGGTCGATTTCGTACAACACATGACCCGAATAGCTGGCGGAGCCGGACAGGAGCCGCACCCGTACCGACCTGCGCCGACCTGGGTTCACGGTGCCGACCAGCGGTTCCTTGGCTATGAGGAAACCTTGGAAGGTTCATCCGGTTTTCACAAAACATCACTAGGGTGCCGCCATGCCCACTCCCAAGCCCACCGACATCCCGCAGCCCTCCGACCCCCGGAAGGACGACTCACCTGCGGTCGAGTCCCCTGCGACGCTGATCCTGAGCAAGGACGACAAGGAAAAGGAGACAGAGGCCGCCGAGCCCGAGTCGAAGACCTGGTCGCCCCGCCCCAACACCGTCCTCAGCCCCGAGGAGAAGGACCTTGAGGACCTCTCCGACGAGGAGCTCGAGGACCTCGCCTCCGGCGGCGTCTCCAAGGGGATCTTCGCCGGCGCGATGGCGATAGTCACCGCCGCCCTCGGCCTGGCCTCGGTCACCGGCACCTGGTTCGGCAACATCCTGCTCGCGCAGGCCCAGCTCCAGTCGCAGGTCGGCGCGACCGGCAAGAGCACCGCCACCCAGCTCGCCGAGGGCTACACCGGCCCCTGGCACAAGGTCGCCGAGATCAACGGCCTGGTCGCGACCATCGCCCTGGTCGTGGGCGCGCTGGTGCTGTTCTCCGGGCGCTACCTCACCGTCCGCCCGCTGCCGAACTGGGTCAAGACCGTCGCCTGGGGCGGCCTGGCGCTCGGCGTCATCGGCCTGTTCATCGCCTTCGGCATGCGCTTCGACTGGTGGACCTACCACATCGTGGTCCCCGCCACGACCAGCTCCTCCAGCACCAGCACCACCGGCTGACACCCGTCGGCCGCCCCAAGCCCCCGGACCCGCCCGCGCCCACCCTGCGCCGGCGGGTCCTCTGCGTCCGGGATGCCGTCCGCATGCAGTCCGGATGCGGTCACCCGTACGAGCGGACGCGAACGGCGCAGCGCGCGCCCGTACGGGGGAAAGCGCCCGACGTGCCGCCGTGTCCGGCCGTGTCTCGCGCGGCGGATTGTCAGGGTGCGGGTATGACGACGTCCACGCCCCCCGCCATGCCCGTCCGCCGGCCCCGCTCGTCACGGCCCCGCTCGTCACGGCCCCACTCGTCAAGACGCCGCACCCCGCTGCTCCGTACCCTGGCCGCGCTCTGCGTCTCGGTCGCGCTCCTCGGGCTGCAGGCTCCGGCCGGGGCAACCGCCCGGACCGTCCCGGTCGCGGGCGTCCAGTACCAGCAGCTGGCCCACCCGGTGTCCGCCCCGCCGCGCGAGGTCGTCGAGGTCTTCTGGTTCAACTGCGCGCACTCCTACCAGCTGGCGCAGCCGCTGCGGGACTGGGCCGCGAGGCAGAACCCGCCGGTGACCGTCCGGCACATCCCGGCGGCGTGGCCGGACCAGCCGCTGGAAATGGCCTACGCCCGGCTCTACTACGCCCTCGACCGGCTAGGGCTGGAGGACCGGCTGGAGCAGGCGGTCTTCCACGCCGTCCGCGACGAGCACGAGGACCTGAGCCAGCCGGACGCCCTGAGCACCTGGGCGGACATGCAGGGCATCGACGCCCAGCAACTGCTGGCCGCCTGGAACTCGCCGGAGGTCCAGCAGGAGACCCAGGCGGCCCCGGCGCTCCGGGAGAAGTACGACGTGCACGAGATGCCGAGCGTGGTCGTCGGCGGCCGCTACCGCACCTCCCCGTTCATGGTTCCGGACGGGGTGGCCGGTACCGTCCCGACGGTCGACTACCTGTTCCAGCACTCCGTGGCCGAGGCGGCCGCTGCCGTCAAGAAGCACTGACCAGCGGCTGCAGGAGGGTGCGTCAGGCGAACTCGGCCAGCCGCGGGCGCACTCCGGCGACCACCAGCAGCAACCCGGCGCCCAGCAGCGCCGAGGGGATCGCGGTCCAGCCGTCGAGGTCGCCCGAGGCGGTGTCCACGCCGGTGTCGAAGCGGGCCGCCCGCGCATTCGCCAGGTCCTGCAGGTTGACACTGAAGTCGTAGTAGGCGAAGGCGACCTGACCACGCGTCACACCGGTCAGCTGGACCGCGGCCTGGTCCAGCCGACTGGCGTCGGCCAGCGAGCGCAGCAGCGTGTCGGAGGCCAGATAGGCGGCCTCGGTCCGGGTCACCCCGGGGGACCCGGCACCGGCGTCGCCGGCGGTCAGCGTGTGCAACTGCTGCGCGAGGCCGCCGAACCGGGCGGCGAGCGAGGGACGGTAGGCGGTGTCGACCAGCCAGCGGCTCTGCGACGCCTCCGCGTCTGCGGCGGCCACCTGCGCCTTTGCCACCGTCGAACCGGGCGCATAGCCCTGCCGCACGGCGGAGTCCGTCGCGGAGGCCGCGCCCAGCAGCGCCGAGCCGCCCGCGACCACCACGGACAGCACCGCCGCCGTCGCCAGCAGCAGTGCCGGATTGAACAACCGCCGGTGCCGGCGGCTGAGGTCGAGCTGCCACCAGACCAGCAGCACCAGGGCCAGTACCCCCACCGCGCCCAGCAGCAGCGCGCCCCGGCGTGCGTCGCCGACAGCCGTGCCCCGGTCCGAGCCGACCTGCTGGTCCGCGGCGGTGAGCAGGGCCTGCACATGCGGCAGCAGCGACTGCTGGAGCAGCCCCTCGGCCTGGTCGTAGTAGTCCAGCGCGAGATCCGGCGGACGGCCGACGACCGGATCCTGCTGGCTGGTCGCGGAGAACTCCTCGGTCCCGCTCAGGGCGTCATAGGTCCCGAGCGAGTCCAGCAGGGCCTGGACGTCCGCCTGCCCCTGGCCGCCGGCGGCGGCGAGCGCGGCCAGGTCGTGACCGACCTGCCTGCGGTCCGCCTGAGCGGTGAGGGCGGCCAGCACCCCGTCGTCGACCAGCACCGGCGCCTGGCCGGGCGCGGCCGGGGCCGAGGAGTAGCCGACCACCAGCGAGTCGGCGTGCTGGGCGTCCAGATCCGCGAGGGTCCGGTAAAGATCGGCGGCCGCGGCGGCACGCGGTTCGGAGACCGCCGCGAGCCGGCGCAGGTCGGCCCTGGCGGCGGCGAAGGAGACCAGCGCGGCGGCGAGCAGCGCTGCGGTCAGCAGCAGGGCGGCGGCGGCCTGGAGACGCAGTCGCAGCACCGGGGCGGCGGTCTTGGTCACCCTTCGAACGTAGGTAGCCCGGACGACTGCCGGGGGCCCGGGAGTGGGACGCAGGGTGAACGCAGAGGCACAGCTGGTAGCGATTCTGGACGTGCGCCGGGGAGCTGGTAAGAGTCGTGTTACATGACTCACTGTGGGGCGGTTTCGGGTGTGATCATGGGACCGGCTAGCGTTGGCGACCGGTGGTAAAAAGCAACGATCCACTTCCCCCTGCGCACAACACGCGGACAACACCCTGAGGAGTCACCTTGAGCGAGGTCCTGGACCTTTTCGGCTCCTCGTGGTTCTTCATAGCGGCACTGCTGGCGGTGCTGTCCGACGCGTTCGTTCCGATCGTGCCCAGCGGCACCATGGTCATCGCCGCGACCCTGCAGGCCTCCGAGACCCACACCTCGCCGCTGCTGCTCGGCTTCGGCGTGGCCATCGCCTCCTTCTCGGGCGACCTGCTGCTGCTCCGGGTCGCCCGCCGCGGGGCCGCCTGGGCGCAGCGGCGCCTGGACCGCAGGCCCGGGGCGGCCGGCGCGGCGGCCTACCTGCTGGAGGCCCTGGAGACGCGCCGGGCCCGCACCATCGTCGCGGCCCGGTTCGTCCCCGGCGGCCGCTCCGTGCTCGACCTCGCGGTCGGCACCGCCCCGGCCCCGCCGCTGCGGTTCCTGCGCTGGTCCGCCGTCTCGGCGGCGGTCTGGGCGACCTACATAGTGGGCCTCGGCTACCTCAACGAGCACACCTTCGACACCAGTTGGCTGAGCTTCGCGGTCTCCTGCGCCGCCGCGACCACGATCAGCGCCGTGGTCGCCCGCATGGTGCAGCGTCAGCGCCGCAACGCCCGTGAGGCCGCGGCGCCGGCCGCCGACGCGGACGATCACTTGACGACGGCCCCCGTCGCCGTCAGCTGACCGACCCGACGCCCGCGCCCTGCGATCGACCGGTTCTACGCCGGCAGCCGCCAGTCGATCGGCGCCAGCCCAAGGTCGGCCAGGCCCTTGTCGATCTGCGAGAACGGGCGGCTGCCCAGGAACAGCTTGGCCGACAGCGGCGACGGGTGGGCACCCTGGACCACCACATGGCGACTGGTGTCGATCAGCGGCAGCTTCTTCTTGGCGTAGTTCCCCCACAGCACGAACACAGCAGGCTCCGCACGGTCGTTGACCGCCCGGATCACCGCGTCGGTGAACTGCTCCCAGCCCTTGCCCTTGTGCGAGTTGGCCTCGTGCGCGCGCACCGTCAGCACCGCGTTCAGCAACAGCACCCCCTGGTCCGCCCAGGCTTCCAGATTGCCGTGGGCCGGCGCCGGGATGCCCAGGTCGGCGTCCAGCTCCTTGTAGACGTTGCGCAGCGAGGGCGGGACCTTGACCCCGCGCTTCACCGAGAAGCACATCCCGTGCGCCTGGTTGTCGTCGTGGTACGGGTCCTGACCGAGCAGCAGCACCTTCACCCGGTCGTACGGGGTGTGCTCCAGCGCCGAGAACACCTCGCCGGCCGGCGGGAAGACCTGGTGCTCGGCCCGCTGCTGCGCCACGAACCCGGCGAGCTCGGCGAAGTACGGCTTCTCCGTCTCCTGCGCGAGCGCCCCCTGCCAGGACTCGGGCAGCACGAACTCATTGACTGACGACATGACGGATTTCCCTCCGAGGTGTACGGCCGACGTGCACCTGCACCGTACCGGGCCGCACTGACACTCCCCGAACCTCCGGACTGGCACAGCCCGTTACTGCTCGGCCCGGAGCCGCTCCAGCCCCACCGCGACCCCGTCCAGGACGCGGTCCAGGCCCCAGAGGAAGGTCCGGTCGGGGTCCGGGTCGTGGTCCGCCAGGGCGACGAAGCGGGCCAGCAGGGGGTGTTGTCCGGCGGCCAGGACGTCCGTCAGATAGGGGCCGACGCTGCGGCGGTAGCGGTCCTCGTCCAGGCCGGTGCGGCGGGCCACCTCGGTCTCGGCGATCTCGGTGAGCACCACGCCGCGGACGTAGCCGATCACCGTCGCGGTCAGGCCCGACATCGCGGCGATGGTCAGGCCGAGGCCGTCCAGGACGCCGAGCAGGCACTCGCTCCGGCGCAGGTTGTTGGGGCCCAGCGGGGGCCTGCTCGCGACGATGGGCAGCACCCAGGGGTGACGCAGTATCAGCCGGCGGTAGTCGACCGCGATCCGGCGCAGGTCCGTGCGCCACTCCCCGGTCAGCGGGCCGCTGGGGCCGTCCTCGCCCATGACCTGGTCGGCCATCAGGTCGAGCAGGTCATCCTTGGTCTCGACATAGCGGTACAGCGACATGGTCCCGACGCCCAGCTCGGCGGCGATCCGGCGCATCGAGACGGCGTCCACCCCTTCGGCGTCGGCCAGGGCGACGGCGGCGGTGACGATGGCGTCCACGCTCAGCGAGGGCTGCGGGCCCCGGCCGCCGGAACGCGGGCGGGCCCACACCGGCGGTCGCGGCTGCGCCGACTGCCCCGCGGACCCCACCTCGTGGGCTGCCACCGACGGCCTCCTCGGCTGTCCCGCTCCCGTCCCGTTCAGGGGAGTCGCGTACATGGTACGCAGATGCCGGCCCAAGGGCCTAGGCCGCGCGTACCCCGCTGAGGTGCGCATACAGCACCACATTGCCGGTGTACTCGGCGTGCTTGCGGTCGTAGCTCCCGCCGCAGGTGATGATCCGCAGCTGGGCGTCCTTCGCCGGGGCGTAGACCTGCGCGGAGGGGAACGAGGCCTTGGGGTATGCCTGCACCCGGTCCACCGTGAACAGAGCGGTGCTGCCGTCCAGCCGGGCCACCTCGACCGGCGCCCCCGGCTTCACCGCCGACAGGTTCCAGAACACGGCCGGGCCGGTCCGGGTGTCGACATGGCCGACCAGGACGGCCGTGCCGGCCTCGCCCGGCGTCGCCGAGTCGCGCAGCCAGCCGGCCGTCCTCGGCTGCGAGAACGGCGGCAGCTCGGGCTGTCCCTTGCCGTCCATGCCGAGACCCAACAGCGGCGCGGTCAGCCGGATGCTGGGCAGGGCCAGCTGGATCGGGGTGGAGCGCGACAGCGCCCCGTGCACGCCTGCGGAGGGCGCCGACGCCGAGGGCCGGGAGGTGGGCCGGACGGCGTCCGAGGCCGTACCGCGCGCGCTCACCGCGACCGCGTCGGCCCCGACCGCACCGACGACCCCGCGGGCCGGCGCGCCGACGCCCAGCGCCGCACCGCCGACGGACACCGCGACCAGACCGGTGGACAGGATCGCCAGCGCGCCCAGCACCCGCGGGCGTGAGAGCCGCGAGAGCACGGCCGGGCTCCGGAGCTCAACCACGGTGGCCCACGCCCCGGCGTGCGGCCAGCGCCCTGCGGCGCAGCAGCTCCAACGCGCCCAGCGCGGCCGCGCCGGTGACCGCGAGCGCGCCGCGCCCGGTCGCACTGCCCAGCGCGTCGCTCCCGGCCAGGTCGCGGCCGGCACCCCAGCCGCCGCCGGTGTCCAGCGCGCCGATCCGCACCACCGTGACCGTCCCGACCGCGACCGACGTGCCGCTGCACTGCTCGGTCACCGGGTGCGACCCGGGCTTGGCGTCCTTGGCGATCACTGCCTCGGCGAACAGCCCGCCGTCGGCGGCGAGCCCGAGCTTCACCGGCGCCGCGAAGGCCGTCGAGGTGACCGTCCCGGTGGTGGTGCCGCCGCAGTCAGCGAAGGTGCGGACATCGACCGATCCGCCCGGACGGGTGAGCGCCGGGGAGACGGTGACCACGTCGAGGGCGCGCAGCACCCCCCGGGGAACGGCCACCACGGAGCTGTTGGTCGTGGTCAGCACGGTGCTCCGGGCGGCCCTGTCGCCGGACGACGGCACGCCCGCGCCCGGGTTGCCCGAGCCCGTGCCGGTGTTGCCGAACGGTGCGGCCGCCGCCGGGGCCGCGGTCTGCACGGCGAGCAGCAGCGCGAACGCGGCCACGGCCGCCCCAGCCGAGGCGGTTCGGAGCTTCGCCATCAGGATTCCTCTCACTTCACACGTCCGGGCACCGGAACTGACGCCCCGGCAATTCACCCATATCAATGCAAAATATGACGAACGATTTCCGGACGTGGAAGGATCTGCGCCATCTGACACACCGTCGGCACCCCAACGGATGACTGCAGCGGCCATTCGGACGCAGAGCAGGCCCCCGACCATCGGTCGGGGGCCTGCAGAAGACAGCAGCTCGGAACGTGCCCGGAGCCCTCAGATCTCGTCGATCAGCTCCGCGACCGACTTCACCACACGGGACGGCCGGTACGGGTAGCGCTCGACCTCGGACTGCTGGGTCAGGCCGGACAGCACCAGCACCGTGCGCAGACCGGCCTCCATGCCCGACTTGATGTCGGTGTCCATCCGGTCGCCGATCATGACCGTCGACTCCGAGTGCGCGTTCAGCGCGTTCAGCGCCTCACGCATCATCAGCGGGTTGGGCTTGCCGACGAAGTAGGGGTCCACCCCGGTGGCCTTGGTGATCAGCGCGGCCACCGAGCCCGTCGCCGGGAGCACACCCTCCGGGGAGGGGCCGGTCTCGTCCGGGTTGGTGCAGATGAACCTGGCCCCGGCGCTGATCAGCCGGATCGCCTTGGTCAGCGCCTCGAAGGAATAGGTCCGGGTCTCCCCGAGCACCACGTAGTCGGGGTTGCTGTCCGTCAGCACATAGCCGATCTGGTGCAGCGCCGTGGTCAGGCCGGCCTCGCCGATGACATAGGCGGTGCCGCCGGGGCGCTGGCCGTCCAGGAACTTGGCGGTGGCCAGGGCCGAGGTCCAGATCGCCTCCTCCGGCACGTCCAGACCCATCCCGGCGAGCCGCGCGTGCAGGTCACGGGGGGTGTAGATGGAGTTGTTGGTGAGCACCAGGAAGGGCTTGCCCGACTCCCGCAGACGGTTGATGAACTCGTCCGCCCCGGGGATGATCGTGCCCTCGTGGACCAGGACGCCGTCCATGTCCGTCAGCCAGGACTCGACCGGCTTGGATTCCGCCACGTCTTTCATCTCCAGTTCCAGTAGCACTCGGCTGCCCCGACGATCTCCAGCGTAGTGGGGAACGGCCGTGCGAGGCCCATGCGTCCCGCCTGCCGGGACACCTCCGCCAGGGGGTCCGCTATCGGGACAGCAGCAGCCCCGGCAGTTCGGCCACCGAGCCCAGCACCTCCGTCGCCCCGTCCGCGCGCAGCCGCTCGGCGTCGTGCGCCCCGGTCAGCACCCCGGCCACCACGCCGGCCCCGGCGGACGCACCGCAGCGCATGTCGTAGCCGGTGTCGCCGACCACGGCCAGCTCCCTGACGTCGTCGGCGGCATGCGTCCGCAGCAGCGCCGCCAGTGCCAGATCCGGGTACGGGCGGCCGCGGCCGCCCGCGTCGGCCGGGCACAGCGCCAGGTCGACCAGGTCCTGCCAGCCCAGCGCGCCGATGATGCGCTGCTGGGTGGATCCGGAGAAGCCGGTGGTCAGCACCACCGTCAGACCGGCCTTGCGCAGTTCACGGATGGCGTCCTCGGCGCCGGGCAGCGGCGCGCAGTGGCCCGCGTCGACCAGCCCGTCGTAGGCCCGCTCGAAGGCCCGGTTGGCCTGCTGCGCCTGCTCCTCCGCGGCGAACAGGTGCCGGAACACCGAGATCTTGCTCTCGCCCATGGTGGTGCGGACGTACTCCAGCATCGCGTCGTGTCGCGGGCCGGCCGGGTCCACCCCGAGGTCCAGCGCCGCCGCCTCGAACGCCTGCTCCACCAGCCCGCCGTCGGCGACCGTGGTCCCGGCCATGTCCAGCACCACCAGCCTGATACGCGCCGTACCCATCACAGCCCCATCTCGTCCGCTGTCGCCTCACCGATCGCCGGCGACCCCGTCATCCCGCGCCCGCCCGGACCGGTCACCAGCCAGACGCCCTCACGCACCCGCTCCCGGTGCACCACCAGAGCCGGGTCCAGGCACTGCGCGTACACGCCGGCCCAACGACGGCGGATCCTCGGCAGCGGCCGCCCCAACAGGCTGCCGGCGAGCTCCGCCAGATAGGCGTACGGGTCCTCGACCACGTCGAAGCCGAAGGGCTGGTCGTACTCGTGGGTGTCGCCGATCGTCAGCGTGCCGTCCGCGCGCTGCACCATCAGCAGCTGCATCCGGTGCTCGGCCGCGGTCGGGTGCTGCGGCTGGGCGGCGTTCAGCGCGTCCAGCGCGCCCCCGGCGTAGGCGGGGTAGTAGCGGAAGCTGTCGCCGTCGGCGACCGAGGTGGTCAGCTCCTCGCCCAGCGATTCGGTCTGCATCATCTGCAGCCGGACCCGGCGCACCGGCAGCTCCGGCGCCAGCTCGCGGACCAGCCCGCCCAGCCAGGCCCCGGTGCAGAGCACCACCGCGTCACCGCTGTGCAGCTCGCCCCGGTCGTCGCGGACCGAGCGCTCGCCCACCACCTCGCGGACCTCGCGGCCGCCCAGGAAGGTGTAGCGGCCGGAGTCGCGCAGCCGATCCTGCAGCGCCCGCTGGGTCACCCGGGGCTCGACCTGCGCGTCCTGCGGACTCCACAGCGCGCCCAGGAACTCCCCGCGCAGGGCGGGGTTGGCCTTGCGGGTCTCCGTCTCGTCCAGCAGCTCCCAGCCGCGCCGCCCGGCGTCGTGCCGGGCCGCGACCTCGGCGGCCACCGCCCGCTCGGCCCCGGTGCGCAGCACGGTGAGCGAACCGCTGGCCCGGAACCCCACCCCTGGCACCTCGGCGCCGATCTCCTCCCACAGCTGACGTGCCCTCAGGGCGGTGTCCAGGTCCGGGCCTTCGGCACGCCCGCCGACCCAGACCAGCCCGAAGTTGCGGACCGAGGCGCCGCGCGCCTGCTGCTCCCGCTCCAGGTGGACGACTTGGTGTCCGCGCCGGACGGCATGCCAGGCATGCATGGTCCCGAGCGCTCCTGCTCCTACGACGATGACTCTCACGGGTCCGACCTTCGATCCTCTGGATGATGCGCCGGGATTTCCTCGGTGAAGCAAGCATGAACAAGAGGGCACGTTTGGCCTAGACCCGTTATCAATACGTGATCAACCTTCCCCGGGCTCCCCCTACTCCCCCGCGCTCAGCTCGGCCGAGAAGCTGAACCGGTCCCCCCGGTAGAGCGTCCGCACCCGCTCGAAGGGGTGCCCGGACTCGTCCCAGCTGCTGCGGTGCAGCAGCAGCATCGGCAGGGCCGGCGGCGTGCCGATCAGCAGCGCCTCCCTCGGCGTGGCCAGTACCGTCTCGATCCGCTCCCGGCCGCCCCCGGCCACCAGGCCGCAGGACTCCTTGGCGTAGCGGTAGAACGACGACACCGGGTCGAAGTCGTCGGCGAGGCCGGGCAGTATCGCCACCGGCGCATAGGTGCTCTCCAGGCCGACCCGCTCCTCGTCCGCCAGCAGCACCCGCTCCAGGTGCCACACCTGGTCGCCCTCGGCGACGCCCAGCTCGGCGGCCACCTCACCCTCGGCGGCGAAGCGCTCCAGCGCGATCAGCCGACGCCCCGGCAGCCGCCCCTGGCGGCGGACGCCCTCGGTGTAGCTCGACAGCGACAGCGGCTGCTCGATCTTCGGCCCGGCCACCACCGTGCCGCGCCCCTGCCTGCGGACCCGCCCCTCCAGCAGCAGCTCGCGCAGGGCGAGCCGCAGGGTCTCCCGGGCGACGCCGCAGCGCTCGGCCAGCTCCCGCTCGGTCGGCAGCAGGCCGCCCTCGCCCAGCTCCGCCAGCAGCGCGGTCAACTGGGCTTTCGCGGCATAGTACTTGGGCATCCGCCCGTGCTCGGGCACGCCCTCCCGGACGGGGGCGCTGAGCAGACGGGGGGAAGAGTGGCCGTTCATTCCGTCACCGTACAGCGGCCACCTGCCGCCACGGCGGCTACGCGGTCCGCGCCTGCCGGCCGACCAGGTGCCCCCAGGCGATCATCCGGTAGAGCGAGGTGAACGCCGGGGTGCAGGTCGTCAGCGTCAGATAGCGGCCCGGGGCCGTGTAGCCGTAGCGCGCGCCGGGGTGCAGCGAACTGTGCGGCACCGCGGCGATGGTGTCCACATCGCTCTGCGAGGTCTCCGGCAGGATCGAGTCGATCCGGTAGAAGTAGGTCCAGCCCTCGGTCTCGACGATCACCACGTCGCCGATGCTCAGCCGTTCGAGGTGGCGGAACGGCTCGCCATGCGTGTTGCGGTGCCCGGCGACGGCGAAGTTGCCGGGCTGTCCCGGCATCGCCGTGCCCGGGTAGTGGCCGATGTAGCCGTGGTTGAGCACGGCGTGCTTGTCGACGCCCTCGGCGACCGGGAAGACGATGCCGAGCGAGGGGATGCGGATCACCGCGAAGGCGCTCAGATCCCGGCTCATGCTGTCGATACCGCTCCCGCTGGCACCGCCCACCTGGAGTGGCGCCGGCTTGGCCGGAACCGCGGCAGCGCCCTTGGACCCGGCCGCGGCGGTCCCGGGCGAGGCGGACGCCCGGGCCCGGGCGTCCGCCTGCCACTGCCGTTCCAGACCGGCGACGGCGGAGCTGGCGCTAGCGTCGGCGGACTGGTTGGTCCACCACAGCTCATAGGCGGCGAGCAGCACCACGACCAGGCCGAAGGTGATCGCCAGCTCGCCGAAGCCGATCAGCAGCCGCCGCAGCACCCGACCTCACCACCCCACATACCGCCTCCCGCACATCAGCTGACGACCCGTCAGCCCACGGCAGGCTACCCCCGCTGCGGCCGGCCCGCCAGATACCCGTCGATCTCCCCGATCAGCGCCCGCTTGCCGGAGTCGTCCAGGAACGAGGCCCGCACGGCCTGTCGGGCCAGCTCGGCCACCCCGCCCTCGTCCAGGCCGAGCAGCCCGGCCGCGACGACGTACTCGCGGTCGATGTCGGTGCCGAACATCGGCGGGTCGTCGCTGTTGACGGTGACGAACAGCCCCGCCTCGACCATCTGCTTGATCGGGTGGTCCTCGATCCGCTCCACCACCCGGGTGGCGATGTTGGAGGTCGGGCAGACCTCCAGCGGGATCCGGTGCTCGCCCAGATAGTCCACCAAGCGCGGGTCCTGCATCGACGAGGTGCCGTGGCCGATCCGCTCGGCGCCGAGGAAGCGCAGCGCGTCCCACACCGTCTCCGGCCCGGTGGCCTCGCCGGCGTGCGGGACGCTGTGCAGTCCGGCCGCCCGCGCCCGGTCGAAGTACGGCTGGAACTGCGGCCTGGGCACCCCGATCTCCGGGCCGCCCAGGCCGAAGCTCACCAGCCCCTCGGGCCGCAGGTCCAGCGCCAGCCGCTCGGTGATCTCGGCGGACTCCAGGCCGGCCTCGCCGGGGATGTCGAAGCACCAGCGCAGCACCACGCCGAGCTCCGCCTCGGCGGCCTTGCGGGCGTCCTCGATGGCCTCCATGAACGCCTCGCCCGGGATGCCGCGCCGCACCGAGCTGTACGGAGTGACCGTCAGCTCCGCGTACCGGACCTGACGCCGTGCCAGCTCCTCGGCCACGCCGTAGGTCAGCGACCGGACGTCCTCGGCGTCCCTGACCAGGTCCACGACCGACAGGTACACCTGGATGAAGTGCGCGAAGTCGGTGAACTCGAAGTACTTCGCCAGCGCCTCCGGATCGGCCGGCACCGCCGTCTTCCCCTCATACCGCGCAGCCAGCCCGGCCACCACGGCCTGCGAGGCCGAGCCCACATGGTGCACATGCAGCTCCGCCTTGGGCAGCCCGGCCACGAACGCCTCGATACCTGTCCCAGCCACTGCCCTGCTCCTTCGCGTGTCGCCTGCTCGTCCGGCCTGCTCGTCCCGCCACCCTCTCACGGCGGCACTCAGACCAGCGTGGACACCGTGTGGATCAGCAGTCCGGCGGCCGCGCCCACGACCGTGCCGTTGATCCGGATGAACTGCAGGTCGCGGCCGACATTGGCCTCGATCTTGCGGGAGGCCTCGTCGGCGTCCCAGCCGGCGACGGTGTCGGAGATCAGCGAGGTGATCTCGCCGCGGTAGGTGTCGACGACGTACTCGGCCGCGTCCTCCAGCCAGCCGTCCAGCTTGGCCTGCATCCTGGCGTCGGTGGCCAGCCGCCGGCCGAAGCTGCGGATGCCGTCGCGGAGCCGGATCCGCAGCTGGCTGTCCTCGTCCTCGGCGGCCTCCAGCACCATCGCCCGGACCGCGGCCCAGGCGGAGGCGATCAGGTCCTGCACCTCGGAGCGCGCCAGCAGGTCGGCCTTGGCCCGCTCGACCCGGGCGATGGTGTCGGGGTCGGTGCGCAGTTCCTTGGCGAAGTCCTCCAGGAAGCTGTCGACCGCGCCGCGCGCCGCGTGGTCGGGGTTGTCGCGCACGTCCACGGCGAAACGCAGCAGCTCGCGGTAGACCCGGACGCCGATCTTGTTGTCGATGAACTTGGGCGTCCAGCCCGGAGCCTCCTCGGAGATCGTCCGGATCACCTGGTCGCTGTGTTCCTCCAGCCAGTCGTGGGCCCGCACCACGCACAGGTCCACCACGCCCTTGTGCCCGCCCTCGGCCAGGATCCGGGCCAGCATCGCGCCTATCGGCTGGGCGATCTGCTGCGCCGCCGCACGCCGGGTCACCGCCTCGCCGACCACCGCCTGGACGTCCTCGTCGCGCAGCACCGCCAGCGCCCCGCGCAGCGCGGCGGACGCCTCCCGGGTGACCCGCTCGGCGCTGCCGGGCGCCGACAGCCACTCACCGAGCCGGCGTCCCACGCCCAGCCCGCGCAGCCGGCCCCGGACCACCTCCACCGAGAGGAAGTTCTCGCCGACGAACTGACCCAGGCTCCGTCCGAAGACGTCCTTCTTGGTGGGGATGATCGCGGTGTGCGGAATGGGCAGCCCCAGCGGGTGCCGGAACAGCGCGGTGACGGCGAACCAGTCGGCGAGCGCGCCGACCATCCCGGCCTCGGCCGCCGCCTGCACGTAGCCGGCCCACGAGCCCGCCCCGGTGTGGATGGCCCAGCTGGTCAGGATGTAGATGATGGTCGCCACGACCAGGAAGCCGGTGGCGATGGTCTTCATCCGCCGCACACCGCGCTGCTTGGCCTCGTCGGAGGCGGTGTACCGCACCCCCAGGCCGACCGGCAAGGCCACGGCCGAAGCGGTGGCCCCCGCCGGCGCCCCGACCGGCCCCGTCGCTTCGCCCAAGCGGACGGCATCGGTTTCCTCGACTCGTTTCATTCAACTTCTCCTGGCCGGGTCCGGTCGGCGGTGCCCCGCCAGCTGGGGGTCTCGTGGGGGTACGGGGGGTCGCTCCCCGGAAATCTGGAGCACGACTCCAGTCTGCCCTCCGCGCCATCGAAGTCACGGCGTGACCACGGATGACCCCGTCCCTGACTCATCCCTGACCCGTCCCTGACCCGGCGTCCGGCCACGCCGCCCGGACCGCTCGCGCCGCCCGTCCCCTCCACGGGCGGCGCGAGCCCGGTCACCGGCCGCAGCACGGTCTCCGATGATCGCATCTGGTCCAGACCAGTACAAGGACTCCCGCCGCATCAGCGGAGGGCAGCCCTGGCCGTCACCCGGCGGCGACCGACCCTTCCAGGCTGCGCTGCCCCTCCCCCACCTCCCCTCCGTACATCCGGGCGATGACGTCCTCGATCGCCGGCTCCTTCACCGACAGGTCGACCAGCGGATAGCGCGCCGCGATCGCCGCCACCAGCGGGGCCGCGCTGTCGGCCGCCGGGAAGGCGAGCCACTGGCGCGGACCCTCCACCCGCACCACCCGGGCGCCGGGGACACTGATGGGCTCCGGCTCGGGGGCGGCCAGATCGACCACCAGGGTGCGTTCGCTGCCGCCGATCCCGTGCAGGCCCTCCAGTCCGCCGTCGTAGACCACCCGGCCGTGGTCGATCACCATCACCCGCGAGCAGAGCCGCTCGATGTCGGTGAGGTCGTGCGTGGTGAGCAGCACCGTGGTGCCCGACTCCGCGTTGATCTCGGCCAGGAACTCACGGACCCGGTTCTTGCTGATCACGTCCAGGCCGATGGTGGGCTCGTCCAGGTAGAGCACCTCCGGGTCGTGCAGCAGCGCCGCCGCGATGTCGCCGCGCATCCGCTGGCCCAGCGACAGCTGACGCACCGGCACGTCCAGCAGCGGTCCGAGCTCCAGCAGGTCGATGCAGCGGTCCAGGTTGCGCCGGTAGCGGGCGTCCTCGATCCGGTAGATCCGCCGGGCCAGCTCGTAGGAGTCGCGCAGCGGCAGGTCCCACCACAGGGTGGTGCGCTGCCCGAAGACCACCCCGATCCGCCGGGCCAGCCGGACCCGCTCCCGGGAGGGGTCGGCGCCTGCGACCCGCAACCGCCCCTCGCTGGGGACCAGGATGCCGGTCAGCATCTTGATGGTGGTGGACTTGCCCGCGCCGTTGGGGCCGATGTAGCCGACCATCTCCCCGGCCGCGACCTCGAAGCTGAGCCCGTCCACGGCCCGCACCTCGGTGCGCTCCCGCCGCAGCCGTCCGACCTTGCGCCGTACCGTGAAGGTCCTGGCCACGTCCTCGACCTCGATGATTGCCATGCCGTCGGTTCCTCTCGGATAGTTCTGATGGAACGTCAACTTCCGGTACTGCGATACGAGCGGATCCCGGCCCGCCAGGCGAGCCCGGCCGCCGTCGCGCACAGCAGCGCCGCCAGCGGCGAGGCGAAGCGGAACCAGCCCGGCACCCCGATCGGGTCGGGCAGGCCCAGCAGGTAGAGCGCGGGCAGCCAGTTCACGAACGCCAGCGGGATCCCGTAGACCGCACCGCGGACCAGGTCGCGGGCGAACACCGAGGGCGGGTACTGGAGCATGGTCGCCCCGCCGTAGGTCACCGAGTTCTGCACCTCGGCCGCGTCCGTGGCGAAGAACTGGAAGGCCGCCCCGGCGACGAAGACCGAGCCGAAGATCACCGTCCCACACAGCACCAGCACGGCCATCACCAGCAGCTTGGGGACGGTCCAGTCCAGCCGCAGCTCCGCCAGCGACCAGCCCAGCACCAGCAGGCTCTGCACCACCCGCCCGGCCCGGCGCAGCGCGAAGCGGTCCGCGCCCAGCTGCGCCAGCGCGGCGGCCGGACGGACCAGCACGGTGTCCACCGAGCCGTCGCGGACCCGCTGCCCGAGCTGGTCCAGGCTGCCCACCAGCAGGTCGGCCAGCCCCAGCGTCAGACCGGAGGTCCCGTACAGGAAGGCGACCTGCGGCAGGGTCCAGCCGCCCAGGGTCGTGGTGTGCCGGAACATCACCGCGATGACGACGAAGTCCAGCAGCGAGGTCACCCCGTTGCCGATGGTGGTGATCCAGAACGAGGCCCGGTACGCCAGCGAGGCCCGCAGCCACATCCCGGCCACCAGCCGGTACGCCCGCAGCGCCTCCCTGGTCCGCCGGTACGGGGACAGCGGGGCACTCATCGGGTCAGCCACCCTGGACCACCACCTTTCGCACCACCGCGCGCTGGAGCAGCTGCCCGGCCCCCAGCAGCACCCCGGTCCAGCCCAGTTGCAGCAGCAGCCCCGCCGCGAGCGCCGCACCGGTGCGGCGCTGCAGGAAGACGTCCAGCGGGATCTGCACCATCGCCGCCCAGGGCAGGTGCTGCGCCACCGCCGCCAGCGCGGCCGGCAGCAGCGACAGCGGCAGCAGGAAACCGGAGAAGAACATCCCCAGCACCACCGTCACCTGCCGGATCCCGCGCGGGTCCATCAGCCAGAAGCCGGTCAGCGCGGCCAGGTAGCGCAGCAGGAAGCTGACGACCACCGCGAGGCCGACCGAGAGCAGCGCGCCGGCCCAGGTCAGCGCCTGCGTCGCCGGACCGCCGGCCGGCATCCGCAGACGGAAGAACAGGCTGCCGACCAGCATCGGCACGATGCCCCGGCTGAGCAGGTGGTAGCAGGCCCGGCCGAGGTCGGCGGAGAGCCACCACACCTGCTGGTCCACCGGACGGTAGAGGTCCACGGCGATGTCGCCGTTGACGATCCTGGCCTCGATGTCGTCCTGGACGCCGCCGCCCATCGCGGCGACCGGCATCAGCAGGGCCTGGCCGAGCCAGACATAGGTGAGGGCGGCGCTGAGGTCGTAGCCGCCCAGGTGCGGGCGGACCTGCCAGAGCGCCTGGTAGGTGTAGGCGATGAAGAAGCCGAAGACGGTGTTGGTGAGCACGCCCGCCCAGGTGGCGGCGCGGTACCCGGCGTAGCGCCGGAAGCTGCCGCGGGCCACCGCGGCGTACAGCCGCAGCGAGCCGCCGTGGCGGCCCCGGAGGGCGGGGAGGGTCGGGAGCGGGGTCGGATCGGGGGGATGGGCCAGGGCAACGGACTGGGCCACAAGCAAGGTCCTCTCTATCGATTTGTCGACACAGCGCAGCCCACTGCCACCACGGCGCGCGGGAACGCCAAACAGGCCCCTTTCGCGGACACCCGGGGGGTGCGCGCAAGGGGCTTCTCTCGGTATGCGGTTGTCACGCCAGCGTAGCGACCGCCACCGGGCGATGTCACAGGCACGCCACAAACGGCCGTATCCATGCCTGTCGGCCTTCTGCGGGGTAGCCGGTAAGGCAGTGTGGAACCTAATCCTGCGCAAAGCGCGTCATAGGGATATTGGGCACAAAAATGGACACTGCGTCAGGTGAGTGGCCACGGACAAGGAGCAGGACGCGGATGAGCAGCGACCCGAGGGGACCTCAGGGAGAGGGCTGGGGCCCCGCCGGAGGCGATGACCCGGACGGTCCCGCGCATCCCATGGACCCGGACACCCTGGAGGCCGAGGACCGCGCCCAGGGCGGCGGCATGGGCGGCGGCTTCCGCGACCGGCACCGCACGAAGAAGCAGGCCCGCAAGGCCGCCCGCAAGGCCAAGCCCTGGTGGCGCCGGGCCATCCCGACCTGGCGGATGGTCCTCGGCGGGCTGGTCGGCCTGCTGCTGATCCTGGTCGGCGCCTTCGTCGTGATGTACATGACCGTCAAGGTGCCCGACCCCAACGCCGCCGCCACCGCGCAGAGCAATGTGTACTACTACGCCGACGGCAAGACCGAGCTCGGCCGCACCGGCGCGACCAACCGGATCTCCGTCCCGATCGACCAGATCGCGCTGAACATGCAGCACGCCGCGGTCTCCGCCGAGGACCGCACCTTCTACAGCAACCAGGGCGTCAGCATCAGGGGCACCGTCCGGGCCGGCTGGCAGACCGTCAGAGGGAACGGCCTCCAGGGCGGCTCCACCATCACCCAGCAGTACGTCAAGAACTACTACCTGACCCAGGACCAGACGGTCACCCGCAAGGTCAAGGAGTTCTTCATCTCGCTCAAGGTCGACCAGACCATGAGCAAGAACGACATCATGGCCGGGTACCTCAACACCAGCTACTTCGGCCGCAACGCCTACGGCATCCAGGCCGCCGCCCAGGCCTACTACGGCATCGGCGCCGCCCAGCTGAGCGTCCCGCAGGCGGCCTACCTCGCCGCCCTGCTGCAGGCCCCCAGCGCCTACGACGTCGGCACCGCCACCACGGCCGGCAAGGCCGCAGCGGTGGCGCGCTGGAACTACGTCCTGGACGGCATGGTCAAGCTCGGCTGGGTCAGCCAGAGCGACCGCAACGCGATGACCTTCCCCACCACCAAGGCGCCGGGACCCACTCCCGGCGTCAGCGGGCAGGCGGGCTACCTCATCGACATCGCCGACCAGTACCTCTACGACAACAACGTCATCACCGCGGCCCAGCTCAACGCCGGCGGCTGGAAGATCACCACCACCTTCGTCAAGCAGAACCAGGACCAGCTGGCCGCCGCGGTGAAGAAGGAGTTCAGCGACAAGCTGCCGAACACCGCGAAGGCCAAGGACGTCCGCGCAGCGGCCGGCTCGGTCGACCCCACCACCGGCAAGCTGGTGGCCGCGTACGGCGGGCCCGACTACACCAAGCAGCAGTTCAACGACGCCACCCGCACCGACATCCAGGTCGGCTCCACCTTCAAGGCCTTCGACCTGGCCGCCGGACTGCAGAACAACTCCAAGACCCAGGACGGCCGGGCGATCACCCCGTTCACCTACTACGACGGCACCAGCGGACGCAGCGTCCAGGGCCTGCCCTCGGGCCAGACCTACGCACCGCCGAACGAGGACAACCAGGACTACGGCCAGATCACCCTCGCCTACGCCATGAAGAAGTCGGTCAACTCGGTGTACGCGCAGGAGGCCGTCGACGCGGGCCTGGACAACGTCCGGAAGACCGCCATCGCCGCCGGGCTCCCCGCCGGCACCCCGGACATGAGCGCCGGCAACCCCGCCCTCGCCCTCGGCGTGGCCACCCCCAGCGCCGTCGAGATGGCCGGGGCGTACTCCACCATCGACAACCACGGCCAGCAGATCACCCCCTGGTCGGTCCAGTCCCTCAGCCACGAAGGCACCAGCAAGGCGCTGCCCGAGCACAAGACCACCCAGGCCTTCAGCCGTGCCACCGCCGACGCCGTCACCTCGGTGCTGCAGGGCGTCGTCAGCACCAACGGCACCGGCTATGTGGCGCTCGACCTGAACCGCCCCGCGGCGGGCAAGACCGGCACCACCGACGACAACAAGTCCGCGTGGTTCATCGGCTACACCCCGCAGCTGGTCACCTCGGTCGGCCTGTTCGCCGAGGACGCCACCACCCACGCCAGGCTCGCGCTCGGCGACGCCGCCGGGGTCACCCGGGTCAACGGCGGGTCCTTCCCGGCCCAGATCTGGACCGACTACATGACCTCGGCGCTCAACAACCAGCCGGTCCAGCAGTTCACCCTGGACACCTCGGTCGTCGACAACAGCAGCCCCGTCGCCTCGGCCAGCCCCACCACTCCGGCCACCACCCCGGCGGCCGGCACCACCGCTCCGTCCACCCCGGCGTCCACCACCCCGGCCGCGAGCCTCTCCCCGTCGACCGCCCCCAGCACCGCGGCGTCCACCTCCGGCGCAGCCACCCCGAGCCAGTCCGCCACGACCACCCCCACCAGCACCGGCGCCGCGACATCCACCGCCATCAGCCTGCCCACCTTCGCCTCGGCGACGGCCCGCGCGGGCAATCCATAGCCGGCGGGGAGGGGAAGGAGGTCAGAACGTCAGAGGTACAGCCCGGTGGAGCCGGTGGTGTCCCCCACCCGCTCCGACGCCACCGCGTGGACGTCGCGTTCCCGCAGCAGGACGTACAGCTCTCCCCTGACCTCGACCTCGGAACGGTCCTCGGGGTCGTAGAGGACCCGGTCGCCAGGCTCGATCGAACGCACGTTCTGGCCGATCGCGACGACCTTGGCCCATGCGCATCGCTTGCTCAGCTCAGCGGTCGCCGGGATCAGGATGCCGCCGGTGGAGCGCCGATCGCCCTCCGGGCCGTCCGTACGGACCAGGACCCGGTCGTGCAGCATCCGGATGGGAAGCTTCTCTCCGAAGGAGTCGGACGCGGGGGCAGACGATTCGCTCACCCCAGGACCGTACACCGCCGCGCCGACAGCAGCCGACCCGTGGGCGCACCCCCGCGCCCCTCCCCCGTTCCGTGGGGCTCCGGCGCCTACTGCTTGCGGCGACGCAGCAGGACCAGACCCACCACGACCGCACCGGCGACAGCCGCCACCGGCACGATCCGCTCCTTGCGCGGATTGCCCTTCTCGTCCACGAACTGGGCCCGCAGCTGCTCCACGCCCCGGCTCGCCGCCACGAACGCCCGGCCCGCCGTCCGGTCCACCACCGCCTTGGCGTCGGCCTTGGCCTTGCCGACGATCGTGGACGGGTGCACCGCTACGGCCAGCTCGTCCAGCGTCGCCGCCAGCTGCTTCCGGGTCCGGATGATGTCCGCCTCGATCTGTGCGGCGGAACGCCCGTCCGGGCCGTTGTCCTTGCCCCTCGTGCCGACGACCTCGCCCACGAGTCCACCTTCCTCCGCTACCCACGCCACCTGTGCACCTGACGGACAGTTTGTCAGGTCCCGTGACGCCTTGCGCATCGGCACCCCGGTCTCCCGTCGCGCTGTCGTACCCGGGCGGTACGTTCTTCTGGGCACGACCTTCCCACCTCACGTACCAGCAGGAGCACCCATGACGGACCAGCGGACCAAACTGCAGGCCGGCGACACCGCCCCGGCCTTCACCCTCCCGGACGCCGACGGCAAGCCGGTCTCCCTGGCCGACCACCTCGGCCGCAAGGTCGTCGTCTACTTCTACCCGGCCGCGCTGACCCCCGGCTGCACCAAGCAGGCCTGCGACTTCACCGACAACCTGGACCTGCTCGCGGGGGCCGGCTACGACGTCATCGGCGTCTCCCCGGACAAGCCCGAGAAGCTCGGCAAGTTCCGCGAGAAGGAGCACCTCAAGGTCACCCTGGTGGCGGACCCCGAGAAGGAGGTACTCCAGGCGTACGGGGCCTTCGGCGAGAAGACCATGTACGGCAAGACCGTCACCGGCGTGATCCGCTCCACGTTCGTCGTGGACGAGGCGGGCAAGATCGAGCACGCGTTCTACAACGTCAAGGCCACCGGGCACGTCGCCAAGCTGATCCGCGACCTCAAAATCAGCTGAGCACCTGCATGCCGAAGGGGCGGCACACCCGTCCGGGTGCACCGCCCCTCCCCTGCGCGGAGTCCTTGCTGCTTACTGCATGGAACTGTTCATCGTGTTGATCAGCGAGCCGCTGGAGTCGTCGCCCTCGAAGGAGAAGGCGAAGATGCCGCCCAGCCCGTTCGACGTGGCGTAGGCGCCGCGCGCGGTGATCGCCTGCGGGGTGTCACCGGTGTAGAAGTTGGTGCCGTCGTAGATCCAGGAGCTCTGGGTGGTCGCGTCCCAGTGGACGGTGCTGCCGGTGGTCAGACCCTTGGCCGCGAGCTCCTTCCAGTCCGCGATACCGGCCTGCTGGGTGTAGGTCTGCACCGGGCTGGCCCCGGTCGCCGACTGGTAGAGGCCGTAATTGCTGCCGGCCGTCACCCCGGTCCAGCCGCGGAAGTAGAACGGCACGCCCAGCACCAGCTTGCTCGCCGGGAAGCCGCCGGTGATCCCGTACGCGGAGTCACCCGAGGTGTAGGCCTTGATGGTGTTGTCGACGTTGTACTTCTCGGTCCCGGGCGCGATCGCCGTGCTCGGGTCGGAGGCCGTGTTGTGCAGCGGGTCCTGGAAGTTGGTCGGACCGGTCGAGTCCCAGGCGCCGTGCATGTCGTAGGTCATGATGTCGCCGTAGTCCAGGGACTTGGCGATCTGCGCGGGCTGGATCAGCGCAATCTTGTCCTGGCCGCTGGGCAGCGCCGCGGTCAGCAGGAAGTGCTTGCCGATGCTCGAGCCGTAGGCGTCCAGCTCGGTGCGGAACTCGGCCAGCAGCGCCGAGTAGTTGGCGGTGTCGGCAGCCGAGGTGTGATTGCCGGTGTGGCCGCCCGTCGAGGCCGGGTACTCCCAGTCGATGTCGATCCCGTCGAACAGGCCCGCGGCCGCGCCGGTACCGCCGGAGGCGTCACCGGAGACGCCGGTCGGCAGGTTGCCCTTGATGAACATGTTGATGCAGGAGGAGACGAACGCCTTCCGGGAGGCGTCGGTGGCCGCCGCGTCCGAGAAGTACTTGGAGTAGGTCCAGCCGCCGATGGAGAGGTTGATCTTCAGGTTGGGGTACTTGGCCTTCAGTTCCCGCAGCTGGTTGAAGTTGCCCTTGATCGGCTGCGACCAGGTGTCCGAAGTACCGTCGACGCTGATGTCGCTGGTGTAGGACTTCTGGTAGTCCGCGAAGGCGTCGCCCGCGCCGTCACCCGCGCTGGCGTCGGACTCGTTGGTGGAGTCGCTGGCCTTCACCGCCTCGAAGCAGGTGTGGGCGGTGGGGTCGATGTTCTCGAACGCGTAGGTGATGACCTTCATGTTCGCGGCCGCGCCGGAGGTCCCCACGTTCTTCGGGTAGTAGGCGTTGCCGTAGATCGACCACTGGTCGAAGTACGCCGACTTCATCGCACCGGTCGCCGCGCCGGCCGTGGTCGCCGACACCGCGCCGGACTGCGCCGAGGCGTGGCCGTCCTTGTCGTACCCCTGGACGGTGAAGGAGTAGGCGGTGTTCGGCAGCAGCGAGCTGACGGTCACCGAGGTGCCCATCGAGGTCGCCACCAGGTTGGAGCCCGAGTAGACGTAGTAGCCGGGGGTGTCCCCGGTCTGCGAGGTGTCCGTGGACGCCGCCCAGGAGAGGGTCACCGCGGTGTTGGTGACCTTCGCGCTGACACCGGTGGGGGTGCTCACCAGGCCGTCACCGGTCGGACCGCTGCCGGTGCCGGAGGTGGCGGTGCTGCTGGGGGACGCCGAGGCGCTGGCCGAGGCGGACGCGGAGGCGCTCGCGCTGGCACTGGCACTCGCGCTGGCGCTCGCCGACGGCGAGGCGGAAGCACTGGCGGACGCCGAGGCGGAAGCGGAGGCCGAGGCACTGGCCGACGCACTCGCCGAGGCGCTGCTGCTACTGCTCCCACCGGGCCCGGTCAGCGTCACATCATCGGCGTAGTACGAGCCCTGCCCGTACCAGCCGTGCGTGTACACCTGCACCGAGGTCGTCGCCGAACCGGTCGTGAACGAGGTCGACAGCTGCTGCCAACTGGTCGCGCTCGGCGTCCAGTTGCTGGCGCTCACGCCCGTCCCGGTCGCGCCGAGGTAGACGTAGGCGCCCTCGACGTAGCCCGACAGGCTGTACGTGGTGTTGGGCAGCACCGTCACGGTCTGCGTGCACTGCGCGTCGTCCGAGCTGGACGCCGCACCCAGCAGCGCGTGCGAGCCGCCGTGCACGGGCGAGCTGACCACGCTGCCCAGCGAGCAGGTCCAGCCGCTGAGGGTGCCGGTCTCGAAGTCACCGTTGGTCAGCAGATTGGTGGATGCGGCACTGGCCCCGGTGACGGTCGAGGCGAGCGCGACGGAACCGGCTATCAGCACCGTCGCAGTGGCGAGCGCGGTACCGCGCCTCATCCTTGGCCTTACGGCGCGGGGGGCGGACGGGACGCGTTCTGGCATGACAGGACTCCTGGAGGGAGAGGGTTTGTGGGGGAACACCCGCGCCGGACTGTGAGCACGACATGCGCAGAGCTATGTGGGGGTGCATGACGTGGCCCGACGCGGGTGGAACGTGGGGGCTGACGCAGGGTCAGCCGTTGAACTGGGTGAGGATCTTGGTGAAGTCGTACGCGTTCTGGGTGACGCTGCTGCACGCCCCGTCGGCCCAGTTGTGGACGACGTTCGGGTCGCAGACGCGGTCCCGGTTGACGTCCCAGTAGGAGAACGCGGCGGCGTGGTTGGCCTGCACGAAGCCGAGCAGGTCGGTGAAGGTCGACTGGGTGAACAGCTCGCTGGGCTGGTCAGTGTGACCGTTCATCAACTGCACGCTCAGGTGCGCCCACGCGGTGGCGGCGTCCCAGCCGTAGAGCTTCTCCAGCTGCGCGACCACGTCGCCGGCCACGGTCTCGGCGGCGGCCGTCTCCGTACCGGCGCTGAGCCCGAAGTCGAAGTCCATGATGTTGACCCGGTCGATCCGTGCCCCGTCGTTGATCGCCTGCTGGATCTCGTCCCGACCGGTGTCGGGAAGGCCGATGGTGGTCATCGGGATGGTCAGCGTCACCTTCAGGCTGGGATTGGCCGCCTCCAGCTGCTTGATCGCGCCCCAGCGCACCGCCATGTTGGCGTCCAGGCTGCCGTTCTCCCAGTCCAGGTCGATCCGGGTGAGCTTGTACTTGTTGATCACCTGCTGGTAGGCGGCGGCGAGCGCGGACGAACTGCCACAAGTGCTGCCCAGCTCGGTGCCGTTGTAGCCGCCGAACGACACCGCGACATCCCCTCCGGCCGCGCGGGCGGCGTTCACGTCCGCCAGCACGGCGGTGTCGGAGGCGACGCTGGAGGAGGCGCTGCCGTCCCAGGCCGGGGTGCAACCGCCGGAGTCCAGCACGAAGGCGAAGAGGAACTCGTTCTCACCGGACTTGGCGATGACGTCCGAGATCGCCTGCGGGCTGTTGTCGAGCGGCATCATGTAGACCGGGTGCCGGAACCCGGTGTCGGTGGGCGGGGTGGTGGCCGTGGCCGTAGCGGTGGGGCTCGCGCTCGCGCTGGCAGTCGGGCTGGCACTCGCCGTGGGAGAAGTCGTAGCCGTGGGCGTAGAAGTCGCCCCTCCCGCCGGCGGCCCGATCAACGACAGCTCATCGGCACCGAACGCCGCCTGCCCGTACCACCCGTGCACGTACACCTGCACCGACGTGGTGCTCGCGCCGGTCGTGAACGTCGTCGACAGCGTCTGCCAACTCGTCGCACTGGGCGTCCAGTTGCTGGCACTCACGCCCGTTCCGGTGGCCCCGAGGTAGACGTAGCTCCCCTCCACCTGCCCGCTCAACGTGTACGTCGAGTTGGGCGCGACCGCGACCGTCTGCGCGCACTGCGCGAAGTCCGACCCCGACGGCGTCCCGGACAGGGCGTACGAGCCCGCCGCGACGGGGCTGGTCACCACCTTGTCCGCAGTCGAACAGCTCCAGCCGCTCAGGCTCCCGCTCTCGAACCCTGGGTTGACCAGCAACTGCGCCGTACTCGCCTGCGCGCTCCCGCCAACGGCGAGCAACCCCCCGGCCGCCAGCAGCGCACCACAACACGCCGCCACCAGTACCCGCCGGGCCCCCGCCTGTGTGGGCGTACCGACCATCTCTGCCTCCGCAACATGAACCATCCGTGCCTGACACCTGCGGACCTGCTGCGGCAGTCGGATCCGAGACCCCCACACGACTCCCGGGTAACTACCGTTGTTGACGGATAAATTGGCCTGGACCATCCCCGCCCGTCAAGACCCCATTCGGCAACGTGTCACTTAAGTTCCCTTAAGGTTCAACAGATGGCCAGCTCAGAGCCCTACTCCTCCAAGGTGGCCTAGTCCTATTGGTCTCAACCACAACCATGCCCACCCCACCCACACCCCCCAAAGCATGTGACCCGCCTCACACCCCAAACGGCGTAACCCACCAGTTCCCCCCTCGTTGACCCATACGAACGCACCCCACCGCCCACTCGGCAGACGACGCTCCCGCAACCAGCCGAGGCGGCATCGCCATGCCCAACCCCTTCGGCCCGCGCGGCGCCGCCGCCGCAATGCCCCCGGAGGGACCCATGGCCACAACGGCGTACACCCGCGAGCACCTGGCTGAGACGGTCACCCGGTCAAGCAACTGGTGCGACCTGATGCGTCGGCTCGGTCGGACGTCGAGCGGAGGTCTGCGGAGGCAACTGCAGAGGCTCGTCATCGAGCACGGAATCGACACCAGCCACTTCAAGCAGCAGAGCGGATGGGCTCGCTACTCGGACGCCGCAATCGCCGATGCAGTGGCCCGTTCGACCACGATGCGCGAAGTGGCCCTCCACGTCGGCGCCGTACCCGCGAGCGGCACACTGAGCCACCTTCGCACCCGAGCGGCGCGGCTCCAGTTGGACATGAGCCACTTTCCACTCATGCCGTCCCGACTTCCGGACTTGGATCTGGACCAAGCCGAAGTGGTGACTGCCGCGGCCTTGGCCAGCAGCATCCGAGATCTCGCCCGGCGCCTCGGCCTCTCGGACGACAGTGCCAGCAGAAAGGCCCTCCAGAATCAGCTCGCCCAGTGGGACACCCACCCGGACTTCCGCTCAAGGCACCCTCTGCGAGTTGTGCACTCTCGCGAAGCGCTCCAGGCCCATGTGCAGGCCTCAACCAGCTTCGCCGAGGTCATGCGCCGTATGGGGCTGGCCACCAACTCGGGAAACCATCGCAAGATCCGCGAAGCAATCCGCGCAGCAGGGCTCGACACCAGCCATTTCACGCGCCGCTCAAACGACCTTCCACCCGTGAAGGCCACCTTCAATCCCGACAAAGTTCTGGTCCTTCGACCGCCGGGCAGCGCCCGCAGCAGTCACCCCCGCCTTCGGCGTGCCCTGGAAGCCAAGGGGGTTGCATACACGTGCCGCTCCTGCGGAAATCCCGGGGAGTGGCTGGGCAAACCGATGACGCTCCAGATCGACCACATCAACGGGGACTGGCTGGACAACCGCCTCGAGAATCTCCGCTTCCTCTGTCCTAACTGCCACTCGTTGACGGCCACCTGGTGCTCTGGCAATCGGCGGGGAGGAAGCACAACACGAGTTGAGCGGACGAGGTAGCATACCTGGCGTAAGCGGCCGTGGCGGAATTGGTCAGACGCGCTGCATTTAGGGTGCAGTGTTGGAAACAACGTGAGGGTTCGAGTCCCTCCGGCCGTACGCATGGAGGCCCACTCAGCCAAGCAGCCAGTGGGCCTCTTCCATGTAGCGCCGAAGCTTCCCGTACCAGCGGGATGCCTCAGCGACCGAGCCCCCGCCCCGACGCTGGCCAACCCGTGCGCGCTTGCTCCCGGCGCACCACCGTTTTCCGCTCCAGGCCCGTGCCTGGCTGAGCTGGCTCGCTCCGCTCGCGGGCAACAACGACGAGCCGGGCGCGGGGCTGGCGGTCGGCTCGTATTGCGCCCACCTGCCCGGCGGCCCTCGCTCAGAGCTGTTCGAGCTCGGCCGCGCGGCGGAGGTCCTTCGCCCGGCCGACCGGGCACCCCCCTCCCGCTTGTTGCCGTCGAGCGGCAGCGAGACCGAGCTCGGCCACGGGACGGAGCGGGTAGGGCGGCGCACCGGGTTGAGCACTACCGCGGATTCCCCGCCCCGCTGCCGCAGGCGCAGGCTGCTGCGGCGTCCGGCCTCCCCCACGGGCAGACCGTCAGCCGGTGACCAGCTCCCGCACCACCGGCACCAGTCCGCGGAAGGCTTCGCCCCGGTGGCTGATCGCGTTCTTCGCCTCCGGCGACAGTTCCGCGCAGGTCACCTCGTACCCGTCCGGCTGCAGGATCGGGTCGTAGCCGAAGCCGTTCGTCCCGACCGGTTCGAACCGGAGGGTGCCCCGTAGGCGGCCCATGACGACTCGTTCGGTGCCGTCGGGGAGGGCGAGGGCGGCGGCGCAGGCGAAGTGGGCGGCGCGGTGGGGTGGGGCGATGTCGGCCAGCTGGGCGAGCAGCAGGTCGAGGTTGGCCTTGTCGTCGCCGTGGCGGCCGGCCCAGCGGGCCGAGAAGATGCCGGGCGCGCCGCCGAGAACGTCGACGCAGAGGCCGGAGTCGTCCGCGACCGCCGGGAAGCCGGTGGCCTGGGCCAGCGCATGGGCTTTGAGCAGCGCGTTCTCCGCGAAGGTCACCCCGGTCTCGACCACGTCGGGGATCTCCGGGTAGGCGTCCGCGCCGACCAGCTCGACCCCCAGCCCCGCGTCGCCGAGGATGGTCCGGAGTTCGACCACCTTGCCCGTGTTGCGGGTGGCGAGAATGAGACGATCGGTCACCGCACTCACCCCTCCAGGACCTTGCGCTGGATCTGCTCCAGCTCGGCGCAGCCCTGCTGTCCCAGGTCCAGCAGCTGGTTCAGCAGGTCCCGGTCGAAGGGCGCGCCCTCCGCCGTGCCCTGGACCTCGACGAACTTCCCGTCACCCGTGCAGACGATGTTCATGTCCGTCTCGGCGCGCACGTCCTCCTCGTAGTTGAGGTCGAGCATCGGGAGCCCGCCCACGATGCCGACGCTGACCGCGCTCACGGATCCGACGATCGGGTTGGCCTTCGCCCGGGTGATCTTCTTCTCCTGGGCCCAGCGGATCGCGTCGACCAGGGCCACGTACGCCCCGGTGATGGCGGCCGTACGGGTGCCGCCGTCGGCCTGGAGGACGTCGCAGTCGATGGCGATGGTGTTCTCCGACAGGGCCCGGGTGTCCACGACACCGCGCAGCGAACGGCCGATCAGGCGGCTGATCTCGTGGGTGCGTCCGCCGATCTTGCCGCGGACGGACTCGCGGTCGTTGCGGGTGTTGGTGGCGCGGGGCAGCATCGCGTACTCGCCGGTGACCCAGCCCTCGCCGCTGCCGCGGCGCCAGCGCGGGACGCCCTCGGTGACGCTGGCGGTGCAGAGTACCCGGGTGTCCCCGAACGAGACCAGGACCGATCCCTCGGCGTGCTTGCTCCAGCCGCGCTCGATGGTGATGGGGCGGAGCTGGTCGAGGCTGCGGCCGTCGTTGCGTGTCATGGTTCCGACCCTATCCGCTGCCCCTGCGGGAAGACCAAGCAGATGCCGACGGCCCGCGCCCCGTCCGAGCCCAACCGGTCGTGCGGTCGAACGGGCGGACGGGCGGCGCGGGCCGTCGGCTGTGCCCTTCGCGAGGGCAGTCCAGGGGGTGACGGAGCGTTACTCCATCATGTCTTCGATGTCGGCTGCGATCGGGTCGGCGTCGGTGCCGATGACGACCTGGATCGCGGTGCCCATCTTGACCACGCCGTGCGCGCCGGCGGCCTTGAGGGCGGCCTCGTCGATGAGGGTGGCGTCCTTGACCTCGGTGCGCAGCCGGGTGATGCAGCCTTCAACCTCTTCGATGTTGTCGATGCCGCCGAGCCCCGCGACGATCTTCTCAGCCTTCGTGGCCATCGTTGTTCTCCTGTTCTCGGCCTGGGCCGTGTGCCCGACCCATGGGCGTGCTCCGGCACGGAGTGCCCTCTTGGTCCGCATTGACACGGTAACGCACGGTTGGCCCAACTTCGCGCGCGAAGATCACCCTGCTCCCCGAGGATGACGACAACGGGAGCCGTAGTGGACCAGCGAGCCCGACGAGGTCCGACGAGGCCCGACGAGGAGAGTGCATGAGCTCGGCGAACGCCGCCGCCCCCCAGGCGCCATGGTGGCAGGGCCTGATCAGCGGTCTGCAGAAGATGGGGCGCAGCCTCCAGCTCCCGATCGCGGTGCTCCCCGCAGCCGGCATCCTCAACCGCCTCGGCCAGGACGACATCCACACCAGTTGGGGCTTCCCCGTGAACCTGGTGAAGGTCTTCGGCGGCGCGGGCGGCGCACTTCTCGACGGCTCGCTCGGCCTCCCGCTGCTGTTCGCCGTCGGCGTCGCGATCGGCATGGCCAAGAAGGCCGACGGTTCGACCGCGCTCGCGGCGGTGGCGGGCTTCCTGGTCTACTACAACGTCCTGCACCAGTTCCCGGCCACCAAGGGCGTGGTGACGAACGGTGTCTACACTCCACCGACCTTCCAGAACCCCGGGGTCTTCGGCGGCATCGTCATCGGCCTGCTGTCGGCCTACTTCTGGCAGCGCTTCCACCGGGTGAAGCTGGTCGACTGGCTCGGCTTCTTCAACGGACGCCGGCTGGTCCCGATCATCATGGCCGGGGTGGCCCTGGTCTTCGCCGTCCTCTGCCTCTGGGTGTGGCCGCCGGTGGGACGCGGGCTCGACCACTTCGCCAACAGCATCACCAATCTGGGGGCGACCGGCTCCGGCATCTTCGGCGTCGCCAACCGCGTCCTGCTGGTCTTCGGCCTGCACCAGTTCCTGAACGTCTTCTTCTGGTTCCAGTTCGGGGACTTCACCAAGCCGGACGGCACGGTCGTCCACGGTGACATCAACCGCTTCCTGGCGGGCGACCCCTCAGCCGGCCAGTTCACCTCGGGCTTCTTCCCGATCATGATGTTCGCGCTCCCCGCCGCCGCCCTCGCGATCGCGCACTGCGCCAAGCCGCACCGCCGCAAGGAGGTGATGGGCCTGATGATCTCCGTCGGCCTGACCTCCTTCGTCACCGGCGTCACCGAGCCGATCGAGTACTCGTTCCTCTACATCGCCCCGGTCCTCTACGGCATCCACGCCATCCTGACGGGTGTCTCCATGGCGGTGACCTGGGGCCTGGGCGTCCACGACGGGTTCAGCTTCTCGGCCGGGCTGATCGACTACGTCATCAACTGGAGTCTGGCCACCAAACCATGGCTGATCATCCCGATCGGCCTGGTGTTCGCGGTGGTCTACTACTCGATCTTCAGATTCGTGATCACCAAGTTCAACCTCAAGACCCCGGGCCGCGAGGACGACGCGGACGAACTGGAAGCAGAGGTCATCAAGTAGCAGCAGGCCGAAAGCGCCGTCAGATCGAGTACACGGCCCCCGGCAGGGCCAACTCGACCGGGTGGCCGAAGGCCGCCGCCGCGTCGCTGCGGTTGCGCTCCGGGTCCGTCCACGGGGGGATGTGGGTGAGCACCAGCCGCCCGACTCCGGCGCGGGCGGCGTGCTCACCGGCCTGGCGGCCGTTGAGGTGGAGGTCCGGGATGTCCTCCTTGCCGTCGGTGAAGGCGGCCTCGCTGAGCAGCAGGTCGGCGCCGCGCGCCAGCGCGACCAGTTCCTCGCAGGGGCCGGTGTCGCCGCTGTAGACGAAGGCGCTGCCGCCCTGCTCGACCCGGAAGGCGTAGGCCTCGACCGGGTGGGCGACCCGCGCGGCGGTGACGGTGAAGGGTCCGAGGGTGAAGGTGCCGTCCCGCAGCGTGCGGAAGTCGAAGACCTCCTTCATCCCCGGGTGCTCGTCCATGTCGTAGGCCCGGGCCAGCCGCTCCGGGGTGCCGTGCGGGCCGTAGACGGGCAGCGGGTCGGGGCAGCCGCCGACCCGGTAGTTCCGGGCCACGTAGTAGGCGCACATGTCGACGCAGTGGTCCGCGTGCAGATGGCTGAGCAGGACGGCGTCCACGTCGTAGAGGCCCGTGTACTTCTGCAGCGCGCCGAGCGCGCCGTTGCCCAGGTCGATGACCAGCCGGTAGCCCTCGGCCTCGACCAGGTAGCAGGAGCAGGGAGAGTCGGCTGACGGAAAGCTCCCCGAGCTTCCCACCACGGTCAGTTCCATTCAGCTTCTCCTCGCGAAATCCGCACGCCAGGGACCACCGACCACGGGGTCACGTGGGGGTGCGGGGGGTCGCTCCCCGAAAGTTTGGAGCATCCCGCGTCCTCCGCCGGTTCGTCCTTCGTCCCCCACCACTGCAGAGTCGAGGGTAAGGCGGCGTTAAGCCTTCGCTGCTGTGCGCGGGGCCGGTTGTGGTCGGAATCACCAGTACGGGGGGAGCCGCGCGCTCCCCCCGTACTCATGTGCGCCGCTATCTGTCCCGGCTGTGCGGGCGGCGGGCGCTCCAGGTTCTGATCGTGGATGCGTACCAACGCGGCTGGCCGAGGACGGTGACGACGTCTGGATCGGGCAGCATTCCGTGACGCCGGTACGACTTCACAGTCTCTGGCTTGACGCCGATATGAGCGGCGATCTCGGTGTAGGACCAGAGCTCGCCGTTGCGAGGACTCATCCCGGTACCTCCTCCGGCTGGACGTATGACCAGGTCTGACGCGTTCTCACCAGCTGGTCGGCTGAAGTGCTCTCAACCTTTTCCGGCCCAACGAGGCAGAGGCTCGCTGATCCTTCCCTGTCGACGTTCTGTGACCGTTCCGGATCACGAAACGGACAAATAAAAGGCCCCCACCCGTGTCACACAGGTGGGGGCCCTCATGCCGAACAAAGGCGTCAGGCCCAGAGCTGGCCCTGCAGCGCCTCGACCGCGTCCTCGGTGGTGGCCGCCGTGTAGATGCCGGTGGAGAGGTACTTCCAGCCGCCGTCCGCGACGACGAAGACGATGTCGGCCCGCTCGCCGGCCCTCGCGGCCTTGCGGCCGACGCCGAGGGCGGCGTGCAGGATGGCTCCGGTGGAGACGCCGGCGAAGATCCCCTCCTGCTGGAGCAGGTCGCGGGTGCCCCGGACGGCGTCCGCCGAGCCGACCGAGAAGCGGGTGGAGAGCACGGACGCGTCGTACAGCTCGGGGACGAAGCCCTCGTCCAGGTTGCGCAGCCCGTAGACCAGGTCGTCGTAGCGCGGTTCGACGGCGACGATGGTGACACCGGGGACCTTCTCGCGCAGGAAGCGTCCGACGCCCATCAGGGTGCCGGTGGTGCCGAGCCCGGCCACGAAGTGGGTGACGGTCGGCAGGTCGGCGAGGATCTCAGGACCGGTGGTGGCGTAGTGCGCGCCGGCGTTGTCGGGGTTGCCGTACTGGTAGAGCATCACCCAGTCGGGGTGCTCGGCGGCGAGCTCCTTGGCGACCCGGACGGCGGTGTTGGAGCCGCCGGCCGCCGGGGAGGGGATCACCTCGGCGCCCCACATGCGCAGCAGCTCGCGCCGCTCCTCGCTGGTGTTCTCCGGCATGACGCAGACCATCCGGTAGCCCTTGAGCTTGGCCGCCATGGCGAGCGAGATGCCGGTGTTGCCGCTGGTCGGCTCCAGGATCGTGCAGCCCGGGGTGAGCCGGCCGTCGGCCTCGGCCCGCTCGATCATGTGCAGCGCGGGACGGTCCTTGATCGAGCCGGTGGGGTTGCGGTCCTCCAGCTTGGCCCAGAGCCGTACAGCCCCCGCCTCGTTGCCGTCGATGCCCGCCGACAGGCGCGGCAGGCCGACGAGGGGGGTGTTGCCGACGGCTTCGAGGGGGGTGTCGTACTTCATCAGACGGAACCGCCGGCGACCGCGGGGAGGATGGTGACGTTGTCGTTGTCGCCGAGGGCGGTGTTGATGCCGTCGAGGAAGCGGACGTCCTCGTCGTTGAGGTAGACGTTGACGAAGCGGCGCAGCTCGCCGGCGTCCACCAGGCGGGCGCGGATGCCGGGGTGCCGGGCGTCGAGGTCGGCGAAGAGCGCGTCCAGGGTGGCGCCGTTGCCTTCGACGGCCTTCGCGCCGTCGGTGTAGGTGCGGAGGATGGTGGGGATGCGGACCTCGATGGCCATGGCTGCTGCGCTCCTGTGGAGTGGGAGTGGAGGGGGAAAGCTGCGGACGCGGTGACGCGGCCCGGGAAGCGGGATGGGTTGCTGCGCGGGCTCAGCTGGTGCGACAGATCGCGCTGGCGAGGCGGCACAGGTCGACGTGCAGCCGCGCCACGAGGCGGATGCCTGGGGCGGGAGTGCTCACATCGAGGGAACGCATGGGCTCATCGTATAGATTCCCGACCCCGGAAAGGCATGGGTGTCTCGCTCCATGGATGGTCGCGTCTCAGAAACCGGGACGTCGTCCGTGGACACACGCTCCTGCCCGGGGCCGGGGGCCGCTCCCGGCCCGTTCAGGCGTAGCCCTCGACGACCTGGACGTCTTCCTCTGTGATCTCGCCGTCCACAATGCGGAACGAACGGAACTGGAACTGGCCTTCGTCGCCGCCGCTGTCCGCCGTGGACACCAGCACGTAGTGGGCCCCCGGCTCGGAGGCGTAGGAGACGTCGGTGCGCGAGGGATATGCCTCGGTGGCGGTGTGCGAGTGGTAGACGACGACCGGCTCCTCGTCCCGGTCGTCCATCTCCCGGTAGAGCTTGAGCAGGTCACCCGAGTCGAACTCGTAGAAGGTGGGCGAGCGGGCGGCGTTCAGCATCGGGATGAAGCGCTCGGGCCGGTCGGTCCCGGCGGGTCCGGCGACGACGCCGCAGGCCTCGTCGGGGTGGTCGGCACGGGCGTGGGCGACGATCGCGTCGTGCAGGGCTCGGGTGATGGTCAGCATGACGCCAGAATAAGCAGCCTGCGGCGCCGGGCTGCTCCTGGACCCGGCGGGACCCGGACCGCCTTCAGCGGGCGATCACCTCGATCAGCGTCTCCTGCAGCCCGCCGAGCCAGAGGTACGCCATCACCAGCGGTTTGCGCGGGTCGTCGTCCGAGAGCCGGTACATCCCCTCGGCCTCGTCCGGGTCGTCGCTGACCTCCAGCCGGCTGCCGAGGGTGAGCCGCAGGTCGTTGAGGGCGCCGAGCCAGTGCGTGCAGCCGTCCTTGTCGAGCTGGACCTGGCTGCGGCCCTTGCGGTCGGCGTCGGCCGCGTCCAGGCTGCGGACCACGGCGAGGGCGTCCTCGCGCTTGCGGTCGCGCAGGTCGTTCTCGGTGAAGCGGCGGAACTCGGCGGAGAGCTCCGCGGCGTCCTCCTCGTCCTCTCCGTAGGCGTCGGGGAACAGCCGGGCCAGCGCCGGGTCCTCCGGCGCCTTGCTGGGCCCCTCGGCGAACAGCCTGGCCAGCGGGTCCTCGTCCTCCTCCGGCTCGTCGCCGGGGCCGAGCAGTTCCAGCATCTGGACGGAGAGGTTGCGCAGGATGGACACCTCGACCGGGTCGAGGGTGAGTGACGCGCCACCGTGGCGAGCGGGTTTGAACAGTCCGGCCATGAGGGGTCCGTGGCGCCTTTCGAGCATGGGGGAAGGAAAGCGGGAGGAAAGCCGAGCGGGCTGAGCGTATGTCACCTGTCGTGCTGCAGCGTGGCCCAGAGGCCGTAGCCGTGCATCGCCTGGACGTCCCGCTCCATCTCCTCGCGGCTCCCGCTGGAGACGGCGGCGCGCCCCTTGTGGTGCACGTCCATCATCAGCCTCCGCGCCTTGTCCTTGGGGTAGCCGAAATAGGACTGGAAGACGTACTCGACGTAACTCATCAGGTTGACCGGGTCGTTGTGGACGATGGTGACCCAGGGGTTGTCCGGGGACGGCGCCTCCTGCGAGGACGTGTCCCACTCGGTGCGCTCGATCTCGACCGGCGCGACGCTCACGATGTGGCTCCTCTTCGGTCCCGCGCGCCGTCCAGCGGGGTGGGGGTGCGGCGCGGGTCCTGCTTCAGCGTTTCGGGACACCCCCAATGCTGCCATCCGGGGGAAACACAAGCGATCCGGGGCTGCTCAGGCCGAGAAATCGTCAAACTGACGAGATGGCGCTAGCATCATCATATGGACGCCGCCCCACTGACTGCGCCAGCGCAGTCCACCGCGCTGCTCACCGACCGGTACGAGCTCACCATGCTGCAGGCCGCGCTGCGGAGCGGGGCAGCGCGGCGCCGCTCCGTCTTCGAGGTCTTCACCCGCCGGCTGCCCGAGGGCCGCCGCTACGGCGTGACGGCCGGAACCGGCCGGGTGCTGGACGCCGTGGAGTCCTTCCGCTTCACCACGCCGCAGCTCGACTGGCTCTCCGACCAGGGCGTCGTCGACGACACCACCCTCGCCTGGCTGGCCGATTACCGCTTCCGCGGCGACATCCGCGGCTACGGCGAGGGCGAGTGCTACTTCCCCGGGTCGCCGCTGATGGTGGTCGAGGGCAGCTTCGCCGAGGCGGTGATCCTGGAGACGGTGATCCTCTCGATCCTCAACTACGACTCGGCGATCGCCGCGGCCGCCTCCCGGATGTCCGCCGCCGCGGGCAGCCGCCCGCTGATCGAGATGGGGGCGCGCCGGGCGCACGAGCAGGCGGCCGTCTCGGCGGCCCGCGCCGCCTATGTGGCGGGCTTCTCGGCCACCTCGGACCTGCAGGCCGGGTTCCGTTACGGCCTGCCCACCACCGGCACCAGCGCGCACGCCTTCACCCTGCTGCACGACAGCGAGCGGGACGCCTTCACCGCCCAGGTCGCCAGCATGGGACGCGGCACCACGCTGCTGATCGACACCTACGACCTGGCCGAGGCTGTCCGCACCGCGATCGAGGTGGCCGGACCCGAGCTGGGCGCGGTCCGGATCGACTCGGGCGACCTGCTGATGCTGGCCCACCGGGTGCGCCGGCAGCTGGACGAGCTGGGGGCGGAGAAGACCAGGATCACCGTCACCAGCGACCTGGACGAGTACGCCATCGCGGCGCTCGGCAGCGCCCCGGTGGACGGCTACGGAGTGGGCACCTCCCTGGTCACCGGCAGCGGGCAGCCGACCTGCGCGATGGTCTACAAGCTGGTCGCCAGGGCCGCCTCGGACGACCCGGACGCGCCGCTGGTCCCGGTGGCGAAACGATCCGCCGGGGGCAAGGCCAGCCGCGGGGGGCGCAAGTGGGGCGCACGCCGGCTGGACCCGGAGGGCGTGGCCGAGGCCGAGGTCGTCGGCACCGGCCCGGTGCCGACGGAGCTGGCCGACCGGCTGCTGCAGATCCCGCTGATCACCGGCGGTGCCGTGGTCGGCCGCGAGCCGCTGCTCGCCGCACGCGAGCGACACCTCCGCTCGCGGGCCCAACTGCCGATCTCCGCGACCCAGTTGTCCAAGGGCGAACCGGTCATCCCGACCGACTACCTGGTGCCGGCGGAGCGGAACCTGTAAACCCGGTGAGCCCCGTAAGGACCCGGACGGTGCCCCCCTCTCGCAAGAACGCGCGGCGCTCCCTACTCTCTCTTTACCACTGTCCAACACCCCGCACCCTCCCGGCACAGCTCCAAGGAGAGCCATGCACCGCGCACTGATCGTCGTCGACGTGCAGAACGACTTCTGCGAGGGCGGCAGCCTCCCGGTCGCCGGAGGATCCGAGGTCGCCGCCTCGATCACCGACCTGGTGGCCGAGTCCACCGCCGGATACGCCCATGTGGTGGCCACCCGCGACCACCACATCGACCCGGGCGGCCACTTCTCCGCCACCCCCGACTTCGCCACCAGCTGGCCGGTGCACTGCGTGGCCGGGACCGAGGGCGTGGGCTTCCACCCCAACTTCGCACCCACCGTCACCTCCGGTGCGATCGAGGCGGTGTTCGACAAGGGCGCCTACGCCGCCGCGTACAGCGGGTTCGAGGGAGCGGACGAGAACGGGGTCTCGCTGGGCGACTGGCTGCGGCAGCGCGGGGTGACCGAGGTGGACGTGGTCGGCATCGCCACCGACCACTGCGTCCGCGCCACGGCGCTGGACGCGTCGCGGGAGGGGTTCGTCACCCGGGTGCTGCTGGACCTGACCGCCGGGGTGGCCAAGGAGTCCACCGAAACGGCGCTCAAGCAACTCCAGGACGCCGGTGTGACACTGACCGGAACCCCGGTGGTACTCGCCAACTGAAGCCGCTGGAGCGGCGTTTGAGCGAGGTGGGGCGCACTGTGCCGGATGGGGCGCACGGGGGCGCTAGCGGCATGTGCCAGAGGAACCCTCCGCCCTTTCGGTGAGCCGATGCGCCCCCTGTGCCTCCCGAAGTGAGGTTAGGCTGGGCGTCACCGGTCACCCAGCCGGGTATTTCAGCTGATGAACCTGGACCACCTTTCCGGGGGCGACCCCCCGTGCTCTGCTCGCATGTGCACCGCAACCGGAAGCAACGACAGGCCCCCCTTCAGCGGAGTCCGACCCCCCGGCCCGCAGCCCCGAAGCCCAAGGACGGAACAGCCATGCCACGTCTGACACCGGCCCAGATCTGCTACGGAACGCTCGCGGTGGTCGTCGCCACGGTCGCGCTCCTCGCCGCCTCCGGCGCCCACAGCCTCCTGACGATCAGCCTGCTGATGATCCTCGGGCTGACCCTCGGCACCATCGCCCTCGCCCTGGCGATAACCGCGCCCGCCCGGCGCGGGACCAAACCGACGGGCAGCCGCATGGTGGTGGGCGGCCGCCCCGCCTCGTCCCCGTCGGTGGAGTCCATCGAGCGCGAGCGCGAGGGCGCCCGCAGCTGAACCCGGCCTCACCGGCACACGTCCGGAGCGTCCGACCCCCAGCACCGGGTCGGGCGCTCCGGACGTGTGCCGACCTGCGCCGGTCAGACGGTCCGCACGGTCTTGACGACCACGGTCTTCGCCGCCTTGTCGTGCAGACACTGCTGGTAGGGCCGGTCCCAGACGCACCACAGGACGTTGACCAGCTGCCAGACGCAGCAGACGATGCTCGGCAGCGAGTAGACCGCCGCCCGGATCCATCCGGCGCTGCCCACCGGGGGCGAGCCGTCGGCCAGCATGGCGACCCGGATCTTCATCACCTTCTTGCCGACGGTCTGACCGCCCGCCAGGGTCAGCATCAGCCCCTCGTAGACGAAGTACAGCACCAGGATGCCGGTCTCGACCGCGACGCTCGCCGTGGTCCGTTCGTTGTTCTTGGCAGCAGCCGCGACGAACGAGAGCGGCACCGCGACGATCACGATCAGGAGCCCGTCGATGATCCTGGCCAGCAGCCGGATCCAGATCCCACCCAGTGGCGGCATGGCGCTCTGCGCGGCCCCGACGGGGTCACCACCGGTGGGGTAGTCGTACGGCTGGCCGTAGTACGGCGGCGGCTGGTCGTACGGTGAGCCGCCGGCGGCGGGCTTCTCGAACGACGGCGGAGTCGGCTCGCCGGGCGGCTCGGGTGTGGTCATATCACGAGTAGATCATCTGATACAGCATCAAGCTATGACCCGCACCAGCATGTCGTATTAAATGGGGCGAATCAGCTCCTTCTGGCAACCCTGGCCTTCCCGGCCGCCACCAGCGTGCGCCCCGCCCGGTCGTGCCACCCGCGCCGCCACGGACGGTCCGTCAGACCGCGCAGCAGGCCGAACACGCCGACCAGCAGCAGCATCGACAGCTGGTAGGTGAGCCAGCGGGCCAGCGACCGCCCCAGGGCCGGGGCCCGCTTCGAACGCCGGTCCACCACCCGCAGCCCGAACAGCGCCTTGCCCAGGGTGCGGCCCCAGGCCGCGGTGGGCAGCGCCTCGCAGACGAAGCCGACCACGAGCAGCGCGACCAGCAGCAGCCCGGCGTCCGCCAGCACGGTGGGGTCCACCAGCCAGACCCTGGTCTGCCCGGGCAGCGCGCGGGCCGCGTCGATCTTGCCCTGAAGGTGCGTCACCGCCTGCTGCACCAGCGGCACCCCGACCACGGAGACGGCCCCGACGAGCACGGCGGTGTCCAGCAGCCGGGCGCCCAGGCGCCGGATGAGCAGCGCGGGACGCGGCTCCATCGGCCGGGCCCGCCCGGCCCCGGCCCGGGACGCCGCGGCGGCGCCGGCCCGCGCACCGGCCGGGGCGGGGCCGAGCGTACGGACGGGGGGTGCTGCGGGGGTCGCCCGGAGGGCGGTGCGCGCGGGGTCGGGCACGGGGGCGGGGCGGGGTTCGACCGGGATCCTGGACCCGGCAGGGGCCTGGACAGCAGCAGTCACCGGGGCCAGGGCAGGCGCCGGGGCGGCAGCGGTGACCGGGGCCGCTGGAACGGCGGCGGGGGCGACGGCGGGGAGTGCCGGTGCGGCCGCCTGGGGGGCGGGCTGGTCCGGCACGCCCCAGGAGACCCAGCGTGGTGCGGCTCCGGTCTCCAGAAGCCCGCGCTGCTGCATCGCGTCCGCGATCCAGCGGCTGCCCGGTTCCTCCTCCTCGACTGCGGTCACGGCAGGTACCGCCGCCCGGGGTTCGGGCAGCGTCCCGGTCTCGTCCAGGAAGATCGGCCCGGACCGCTCCACGGCACTGTCCAGCGGGGGCAGCGTCCGCTGCGGGACGAACGGCTCGGGCGCCGGTTCGGGCGCCGGTTCGGGCTCGGGCTGCGGTTCGGGCTCGGGCTGCGGTTCGGACTCGGGCTCGGACTCGACTCTGACCGGGGGCGGCACGAACCGCATCGTCGGACCGCCCGGGCGCGCCGTCCCCTTCGGCGGCGGCAGCACCTCGCCGGGCCCGGGCGCCGGGCGGCTCGTCCCCGGAAGCCAGCCCAGCCCGTCCCAGTAGCGGACGAAACCCGGGATCGAGGGGTCGGGGTAGTAGCCGGCCGAGGGGCCGTCGGTCTCGGGACCAGCGCTGGGTGGGACAGCCGTCATCGGGAAGGACCTGCTCCGTCTTCGTCCGGGTTGCCGGGCGGCGGCGGTGCAGGCACCAGGCACGCCACGTCGTCGAGCAGTCACAAAGCGTAGTACCACGACGGGCCGGTAAGGGCGAGATGCGGGACAAACCGCGAAAGAGGCGTACGGAGTGGTGTAAGAGTGCGCCTGCGCACCGCTCTCCTCCTGTACCGGGCGACGGAAGGGCCGCCGCCGGATCGCCGGAGACGAGGGACGTGCCATGGACAGGGAGAACCCGGGAAGTGCGGGGGCCGCTGGGGATGCCGGAGACGCCAGGGACGCCGGCAGTGCAGAGGGCCCGGACGCCCGCGAGGTGAGGGAGGAGGTCAGGGTCAACCTGATCCTCTCGCCGGAGCGGAGCGTTCCCGTGCCGGCCCGGTTCCGCTACCTCGCCGACGACCCGTACGCCGTGCACATCACCTTCCACCTGGGCCAGGACTCCCCGGTGACCTGGGTGTTCGCCCGGGACCTGCTGGTGGAGGGAATGTTCAGGGCCTGCGGCCACGGCGATGTGCGGATCTGGCCGACCCGGCAGGGCGGCCGCAATGTCATCTGCCTGGCGCTCAGCTCACCGGCCGGCGACGCGTTGATCGAGGCCCCCGCCGGGGCGGTGGCGTGCTGGCTGGAGAGCGCACTGCGGCTGGTGCCGCCGGGGCGGGAGGATGCCGGCCTGGACATGGACGGGGCCCTGGCCGCCCTCCTGGCCGGTCACTGATGGCCTCGCGCGCACCCCCGCTCCTCAGCCGGCCAGCACGTCCCGTGAGGACGGCTGCGCCTGCCCGGGGACCCGGCCGCCCGGGCGCTCCGGCCCGGTCTGCGGCCCCACCGCCCTCCTGCGGCGCAGATGGCGGCGCAGCCGCTCCCCCGCCAGGGCCAGGAAAGCCAGGCCGACCAGCGGATACAGCGCCGCGAAGGGCTGCAGCAGGTAGGAGATGTGCAGGTTGCTGAGGCCCTTGTGGGGCACCAGCCACATGGCGAAGGAGCAGAAGGCCAGCCCGGTCGCGATCAGAGTGCCCCGCCAGACCCGGCGCTGCCTTGGCGTGCCGGCCCGGGCGCGGGCCCTGGCCCTGGACCGCTCCTCGGAGGCCTCGGCCGCGAGCAGCACCATCATCGGCACGCACCAGATCCAGTGGTGGGTCCAGCTGATCGGGGAGACCAGCACGGCCGTGATCGCCACGCACAGCACAGACCAGGCGTGGGCCCGGGGGAAGCCGACCGCGTTGCGGTGGATGCCGACGGCGACGGCCAGACCGGCGACGCCGACGACCGCGGTGAGCAGCAGGGCGACGATCCCGCCGTCCGGGGTGTGCATCGCGCGTTCGACCAGTCCGCGCAGGGACTGGTTGTCGACGATGTACTCCTTGCCGACCCGGCTGGTGTCGAAGACGTACTTGGTCCAGAACGCCCTGGAGGCGTCGGGCAGCAGCAGGAAGCCCAGCAGCATGGTCCCCAGGCAGGTGAGCCCGGCCGTGACGGCCGCCCTGCCCCGGCCGCTGATCAGCAGGTAGACGGCGAAGAGCCCGGGGGTGAGCTTGATCGCGGCGGCGATGCCGATGGCGACGCCCTTGCTGCGCCTGCTGTCCGGACGGGTGAGGTCGTAGAGCACCAGGACGCCGAGCACCAGGTTGATCTGGCCGTAGCGCAGCGTGGTGAACACGGGTTCGAGCCAGACGCCGAGGCCGACGGCGAGAAACACCAGGGCCGGGCGCATGGCCTTGCGCGGCCAGCCCGCCAGGACGGCGGAGAGGTAGCCGAAGGCGCCCAGCACGACCAGGTTGCCCGCGGTGACCATGACCCGCAGCGGGCCGACCGGCAGCCAGGCGGTGGGAGTGAACAGCATCGCGGCGAACGGCGGGTAGGTGGCGGGGAGCTTCCACTCGCTGACCCGGATGTCGTAGAGGTTCGCGCCATGGGCGACCGCCGAGCCCTCGGCCCGGTAGACGACCATGTCGACCATGCTCACGCCGACCAGGTGGCGGACCAGGGCGTAGACGACCAGCGAGCCGAGGCCGACCAGGAAGGCGATCCGGGTCTCCCGGCGCGGCGCCTCCCGCAGCGCGTTCACGACACCCGCGAGGGCAGCACGAGGGGCAGGGGTCCTGCCGTCCTCGCGTGGCTTTCCGGCGTCCCAACCGAGACTCGTCACGCAGCACTCCTTGTCGACAACCCTGCGTGACCCTAGCGGATCGCCGCTCCCGTCCGGCGGGCCCATCAGGTAATCATGCCAGTTTGTGGACGAACCCACTGCCCCCTTCGACAGTCACCCCCAGGGAGACGGACGGGGCCCCCGGGGTGGTTCCCGGGGACCCCGCATCGCCTACCCGGCCTCAGCCGGTGTAAGCGCCGAACGCCTTGGCGAAGGCATAGGTGGACTGGACGATGCTGCTGCAGCTGGCGTCCGCCCAGGCCTGGGCGCCGCCGGAGCACTGCTTGTCCCGGGTGGCGGACCACATGGACAGCCAGGCGAGGTGCTTGGTCGAGGCGAAGGTCGCGAGCTGCTGGGCGTCGGCGACGGTGAAGACCTCGGTGCTGGTGTCGTTGACGCCGATCATCGGGGTCACCGCGACATGCTTCCAGGCGTCCGCGTCGGAGAGTCCGAAGATGCTCTTGACCTGGGCCTGGGTGGCCGTGGCCGCGTCGATGGCGTAGGTGCCCATCCGGCCGCCGGGGCTGGGGGCGGCGCCGTCGCCGTAGTCCATCGCCATGATGTTGACGGCCGAGACGGCCACGCCGTTGCTCTTGGCGTTCTGCAGCAGGTCGGTACCGGACTGGACCAGGCCGGAGGGCAGCACCGGCAGGGTGAAGGAGACCTCCAGCGTCTTGCCGGCGGCCTTGGCGGTCGCCTGGAGCTGGGCGATGGCCTGGTCGCGGCGGGTGATCCCGACGGTGTCGGTGGTCGCACCGCCCTCGACGTCGAAGTCGATCTTCGTCAGGCCATAGGTGTCGATGACCTTCTGGTAGGCCGCCGCCAGCGTGGACACCGAGGTGCAGGACTCCGCCAGCTCGGTGCCGTTGGCGCCGCCGAAGGAGACCCGGACGTCGCCGCCGACCTTGCGCAGCGCGGCTATCTGGCCGGGGACGCCGGTGCTGTCCAGCGCGCTGACCCCGCCCCACTCCGGCGTGCAGCCGCCGCCGGCGAGGACGAAGGCGAGGTTGTAGTTCTTCGCCCCGCCGGCCGCCGAGGCGGCGGCGGTGTCGAACGCGGGGTAGAGCGAGGTGTCGACATACGGGGAGAAACCGCTGGTGGCGGTGGTGCCGGTGCCCGACCCGGTGGTGGCGGTGGCGCTCGGGGTGGGCGTGGGCGTGGGCGTCGCGGACTTGGTGGGCGTCGCGCTGGCGCTCGGCTTCGCACTCGCGCTCGGGGCGGCCGTGGTGGGCTGCCCGCTCGGGGTGGGGGCGCTGCCGGTGGAGCAGTCGGCGCCGTTGATGGTGCAGCCGGTCGGGGCGCCGGAGCCGTTGACGACGAAGCCGACGACGGCGTGCTGCCCGGTGCTGAGGGTGCTGTCCCAGCCCGCCGGGGTCACCGTGATGTGCTGGCCGCTGGCGGTGAAGGTGGCGTTCCAGAGCGAGCTGATCTTCGCGCCGGCCGGAAGGTCGAAGCTCAGCTTCCAGTTGCTGATGGTGCCCGAGTTGCTGTTGCTGACGTCGTACTGCCCGCTGTAGCCGTTGCCCCAGTCACTGGTGGTCGAGTACACCGCGCCGACCGTCGCCGCGCTGGCACTGGCTGCGAGCGCGATCACGGTGCCGCCGACGAGGGCTGCCGCCGTGGCCGAGGCGCCGATCACGGTGGAGCGGCGGGAACGGCGGCGGCGCGAGCCGGTGGGCTTGGCATGTGACGTCATACGGAAACTACCTCCGTTGGAGAACCTGGGAGGCCGGGCCCCGTGGGGGAAGGCAACGTGACGACGCCTTCCTGACGCGGCGTCATCGACGGTCCTCGGACCCGGCCGTAGCCGACGCTATCGGCCGAAAGCAGCGTGGAACGGCTGCTCAGGCAGGGGTAGAGGTCCCTTAGGACGCCGTTAAGGAACCCGCGGCTCCGTATCGCCCCGAACAGGAGCACCCTCCTAGCGGACCAGCCGTACCCGGGGCGCGGGCCTGCGGCGGCTGCGGGACGCCGGGGGCCGCGAGCCGGCCGGTTCCGTCTGCAGCCGGATCCGGATCTCGCTGCCGCCGAGGATGGCCGAGCGGCCCACCTCCACCTCGCCGCCGGTGGACTCGGCGACGCGGCGCACGATGTCCAGGCCGAGGCCGGTGGAGCCCGCTCCGCCGACGCCGTGGCCGCGGCGCAGGGCCGCCTCGGTGTCGGCGATGCCCGGGCCGGCGTCGGAGACCAGGACGATGACCGCGTCGGCGGCGCGGTGCACGTCGACGACGAAGGCGGTGCCCTCGGGGGTGTGCCGGAAGATGTTGCCGAGCAGCGAGTCCAGGGCCGCGCCCAAGTCCGCCGAGGCCACCGGCACCACGGCCGGCGGCGCGGCGGCGTCGGCGCCGGACAGCCGCCAGTCCCGGCCCTCGTCCTCGGCGAGCGCGGACCAGAAGGCCACCCGGTCCCTGATCACCTCGGCCGCGTCGCAGGACAGCGGCGCCGGTGCGGCGTCCTCGTCGCTCCCCGTGCCCGCGCCGGTGCCGTCGCCGAGGATCAGCCCCTGGCTGCGGCCACGGGCGGTGTGGATGATCTGGTCGACCTCGCGTTCCAGCTGGTCGACGGCGTGCCGGGTCTGCTCGGCGGCGTCGCCCTGGCCCAGCGCGGCGGCGTTCAGCCGTAGCACCGTCAGCGGGGTGCGCAGCCGGTGCGACAGGTCGGCGGCCAGCTCGCGTTCGGCGGCGACCAGCCGTACCACCCGGTCGGCCATGGCGTTGAAGGCGGCGGCCGCGTCCCGCAGTTCCGGCGGCGAGTCGTCCGCCTGCGGGACCCGCACCGCGAGGTCGCCGGCGCCCAGCGCCCGCGCGGCCCCGGCCAGCCGGCGGGCGGAGCCGACGATGCGGGTGCCCAGCCGGTCGGCGACCAGCACCGAGATCAGCACCAGGGCCACCGCCACCGCGGTCAGCACCAGCCAGGCGGTGACGACCCCCTGGCTGAGCGCCGCGTTCGGGATGAACACCTCCACGACGGCGACGCCGCCGCTGCCGACCGCGACCGGCTCCAGGTAGGCGAAGCCGCCCGGGACGCCGGTGCTGACGGGGTGTCCGGCGGCGGTGGCGCCGAGGATCTGGGCGTCGGTGGCGCGCGGCCGGCCGATCGTGGTCAGTCCGGTCACCTTGGTGCCGCCGCTGCCGGCCACGGCCGTGTGGCCGGGGACGTGCACGGCCAACATCCCGGCCGCCCCGGCCTGGGTGCTGGCCAGCGCCCGGGTCAGCTCCCCGGGGTCGCCGGTGATGGCCAGGGCCGGGCCGATGGCGGCGGCCTGCCGCTCCGCGCCGGAGAAGGCGCGGTCGCGGGCGGTCTCCCGGACCATCAGGCCGAGCGGCAGCAGGAAGGCCAGCGCGACCATGGTGGTGACCGCGACGCTGACCTTCACCAGCGCCCACCTCACGGCGCCGGCTCCGGTCCCGGCCCCGCCTCGGTCCCCGCCTCGGGACTGCGCCGCGGCGGCCCGGTGGGCACGTCCAGGCGGACGCCCACCCCGCGCACGGTGTGCAGATAGCGCGGCCGTGACGCGGTCTCGCCGAGCTTGCGGCGCAGCCAGGAGAGGTGCACGTCGATGGTCTGGTCGGTCCCGTACGGCTGGCGCCACACCTCGGCGAGCAGCTCCCGCCGGGAGACGACCACGCCGGGGCGGGCCGCGAGGAAGGCCAGCAGGTCGAACTCACGCCGGGTCAGGTCGAGCGCGGCGCCGTCCAGGAGCACCTCGCGCCGCTGCAGGTCGATCCGCAGCCCACCGACCTGGAGGTGCTGCCCGGTGCCCGGTGCCGCGCCGGAGCGGCGCAGCACCGCAGCCATCCTGGCGCTGAGGTGCTCGCCGGAGAAGGGCTTGACCAGATAGTCGTCGGCCCCGGCGTTGAGCAGTCGGACGATCTCGGTCTCGTCGTCGCGCGCGGTGGAGATGATCACCGGGACGTCGGTGAGGCCGCGGATCATCTTCAGCGCCTCGCTGCCGTCCAGGTCGGGCAGGCCGAGGTCGAGGATCACCACGTCGCAGCCGACCTGCGCGACTTCGCGCAGCGCTTCCAGCGCGGTGCCGACACTGCGCACGGCATGGCCGGCCCCGGTCAGGTGCCGGATCAGGGCGGAACGCACGAACGGGTCGTCCTCGACCACCAGGACAGTTGCCATGGACAGTGAAGGTAGTCCATTCGGGTTAACCGTCATACTGATGCCCGTGCGCAGAGGACTGGTACGGGCAGCAGCATGGACCGGGGCGACCGCGGCTGCGGTGTCCGTGTCCTGGTTCGGCGTGCACCGGGTGCTGCGGGACGGATCGTACGAGCAGCCGAGCGCCCTGGTGGTGGCGGTGGCCGACCCCACCAGCGCCCCGTCCACTCCGCCGCCGCTGCCCACCTCGATCGGCTCGGCGGTGACCAGCCCGTCGCCGAACACGTCCCCGACACCCGCCCCGAGCCACTCCGCGACACGGTCACGCACCCCGGTCGTCTCCGCGACGCCCTCCGCCACCCCCTCGCCGAGCCCGTCCGCGAGCAGCACCGGCCAGATCCAGACCTTCACCCGCCCCGGCGGCCGCATCGTCATCGACATGGGCGCCACCTCCGCGAGCATCGTCTCGGTGACCCCCGACGCCGGCTGGTCCTGGCACCAGTGGGTCACCGCCACCTGGCTCCGCGTCGACTTCCAGCAGGACGGCGGCGCCGGCACCGACTCGATCTTCTACGTCACCTGGAACGGCCACCCCCCACTCGTCCAAACCGGCTCCAGCTGACCCTCAGTTGCACGACCCAGGGGCGCGGGGAACTGCGCGACAAGCCCACCACCAAGGTGCACGGTTGCGGACCGTTCAAAACACCTTCCCCGGGTTCAACAACCCCAACGGATCGAACGCCGCCTTGACCCTCCGCTGCAACTCCAGCCCAACCGGCCCGATCTCCCGCGCAAGCCACTCCCGCTTGAGCAGCCCCACCCCGTGCTCCCCCGTGATCGTCCCGCCCAGCTCCAGCCCCAGAGCCATGATCGCGTCGAACGACTCCCGCGCCCGCGCCGTCTCCTCGGGGTCGGCCGCGTCGAAGACCACCACCGGGTGGGTGTTGCCGTCACCCGCGTGGGCGACCACCCCGATGGTGAGATCGAATCGCTCGGCGATCTCGGCGACGCCGTTGATCATCGCGGCCAGCGCCGACCTGGGGACGGCGACGTCGTCGACCATCGTGGTGCCGAGGGTGTCCATCGCCGTCAGCGACAGCCTGCGGGCCTGGAGCAGCAGCTCCGACTCCGCGCTGTCGGCGGCGGGGACGACCTCGGTGGCGCCGTGCGCAGCACAGATCTCCCCGGCGGCGGCGAGGTCCGCGACCGGGTCGAGGGTGTCGAAGGCGATCAGCAGCAGCGCCGCCGTGGAGTCCGGCAGACCCATCTGCGCCATGGAGTTGACGGCCCGTACCGAGACGGTGTCCATCAGCTCCATCAGCGACGGCGTGTAGCCGGCCTCCATCACGGCGCACACCGCCGCACACGCGGTGTCGGTGCTGGGGAACTCGGCCGCGAGGGCGAGCTGCGGCGGCGGGCTGGGCCGCAGGGCCAGCGTTGCGCCGACGACGACGCCGAGGCTGCCCTCGGAGCCGACCAGCAGCCGGGTGAGGTCGTACCCGGCGACGCCCTTGGCGGTGCGGCGCCCGGTCCTCAGCAGCTCGCCGTCGGCCAGCACCACGTCCAGGCCGATCACGTACTCGCTGGTGGTGCCGTACTTGACGCAGCACAGGCCGCCCGACGCGGTGCCGATGTTGCCGCCGATGGTGCAGGTCTCCCAGCTGGACGGGTCCGGCGGATAGGTGAGTCCGTGCACCCCCACGGCCTGCGACAGCGCCGCGTTGACGACTCCGGGCTCGACCACGGCGATCCGGTTCACCGGGTCGATCTCCAGGATCCGGTTCATCCGCACCAGGGACAGCAGGATGCACCCGTCCACGGCGTTGGCCGCGCCCGAGAGCCCGGTGCGCGCCCCCTGCGGGACCACCGGGACCCGCAGCGCGGTGGCGGTCCGCATGACATGCCTGACCTGGTCCACCGTGTCCGGGAACACCAGCACCGCCGGGTTCCCGCTCGCGCAGAACCCCGCCATGTCCTGGCGATAGGCGGCGGTGACATCGGGATCGGTGACGACCGCCGCCGCCGGCAGCCCCTCCCTGAGCAGGTCGACCAGGTCACTCATAGCTCTGTACTCCCAGCTGGACGGTTACGGCGTCTACGGCGTCGCAGGCTTGCCCTTGCCATACAGCCAGGTCGCGAAGAGCGAGTCCAGCTTCTTGCCGGAGATCTTCTCGCTCAGGGCGATGAACTGCGCGGTGTCGCCGTGACCGTAGCGGTGTTCGCCGGCCCAGCTCCGCAGGATGGCGAAGAATGCCTGGTCGCCGACGCGCTCCCGGAGCTTCTCCAGCACCATCGCGCCGCGCTCGTAGGGCGGGGTCCCGAAGATGTGGGCGCCGTCGCCCGGGTCGCCGGCCGGGAAGGACCAGAGGTCGTTGCCGGCCGGGAGGGCGTAGTCGGTGGCGAACCGCTTGGCCGTGCTGGGGCCGCCGTGATGGGCGTCCCAGAGCCATTCGGCGTAGGTCGCGAAGCCCTCGTTCAGCCAGATGTCCTTCCAGCGGTTCAGGCTGACCGAGTCGCCGAACCACTGGTGCGCGGTCTCGTGGACCAGCGTGTCGATGTCGGGCGCGCGGTCGTAGACCGGCCTGGTCTGGGTCTCCAGGGCGTAGCCGACGCTGTGGGCGTGCTCGACGACGGCGCCGGCCGCGTCGAAGGGGTAGCGGCCGAAGATCTTGCTCTCCCAGGCGATCACGGCCGGGAGCTGGGCCAGCACCGGGGCTGCGGCCTTGGCCTCGGCCGGGTCGACGGCGTTGTAAACGGGCAGGCCGGAGGCGGTGCGGTAGCTCTGCACCTGGAACTTCCCGATGCCGGCGGTGGCCAGGTAGGCCGCCATCGGGCTGGTCTCGCGCCAGTCGAAGGCAGTGCGGCCGTTGCTGCTGCGCCGACTGGCGAGGCGGCCGTTGGAGACGGCGGTCCAGCCGTCCGGAACGGTGACCTCGACCTCGTAGGTCGACTTGTCGATGGGGTGGCTGTTGCTGGGGAACCAGGTCATGGCTCCCTGCGGCTCACCCGCGACGAAGACCGAGCCGTCCTTCTGCGTGATCCAGCCGTCGGCCGAGCCGTCCGGGTCGGTGACGTCAGCAGGCACCCCCGAATAGGTGATCGTGGTGCTGAAGGTACGGCCCCTGCGGAGCGCGTGCGCTGGCGTGACCTTGAGCTTCACTCCGCTGCGGCTGAACGCCACCGCCCGGCCGTCGATCCGGACGCTGCCGACGGTCAGTCCGGACAGGTCCAGGTAGAAGGAGCTGAGGTTCTGCGTGGCCGTGGAGGTCAGCACCGCCGTCGCGTCCAGGTGTCGGGACGCGGGCGTGTAGCCGAGGTTCAGCCGGTAGTGGACGACGTGGTAGCCCCCGTCGCCGGACTGCGGGAAGTACGGGTCCCCGGCCGTGGGAGCGCCGGGCACAGCGCCGCCCCCCTGGGAGGCACCTGCCAGGAGGGCGGCGAGAACGGGAGTCGCAGCGAAGGCGAGAAGGCGGCTGACGATCATTCAAGCAGCCTAGAACTGATGATCAGTCATCGCATCATGGTTCACCTGAATGAGACATGACGAACCCTCACAGATTGCCCCGGAGCTCCTGCTCCCGCTCGATGGCCTCGAAGAGCGCCTTGAAGTTGCCCTTGCCGAAGCCCATCGAGCCGTGCCGCTCGATCAGCTCGAAGAAGACCGTCGGCCGGTCCTGCACCGGCTTGGTGAAGATCTGCAGCAGGTAGCCGTCCTCGTCCCGGTCCGCGAGGATCTTCAGCTCGCGCAGCTGCTCCAGCGGCACCCGGGTCTCGCCGACCCACTCGCCCAGGGTGTCGTAGTACGAGTCGGGGGTGTCCAGGAACTCCACGCCGGCCGCGCGCATCGCCCGTACCGTCGCCACGATGTCGTTGGTCGCCAGCGCCAGGTGCTGGACCCCGGGGCCGCCGTAGAACTCCAGGTACTCGTCGATCTGCGACTTCCTCCTGGCCACCGCCGGCTCGTTCAGCGGGAACTTCACCTTGCGGCTGCCGTCCGCGACGACCTTGGACATCAGCGCGGAGTACTCGGTGGCGATGTCGTCGCCGACGAACTCCTTCATGTTGGTGAAGCCCATCACCCGGTGGTAGAAGGACACCCACTCGTCCATCCGTCCCAGCTCCACATTGCCCACGCAGTGGTCCACCGCCTGGAAGAACCTCCGGGCCGGCGGCTCGACCAGCGGCCGGCGCGCCACGAAACCGGGCAGGTAGGGACCGTCGTAGCCGCTGCGGTCGACCAGGGTGTGCCGGGTCTCGCCGTAGGTGGCGATGGCGGCCAGCACCACCGAGCCGTGGTCGTCCTTCAGCTCGTACGGCTCGGCCAGGCTGGTCGCGCCGTGGGCGACGGCATAGGCGTGGGCCGCGTACACGTCGGGGACCTCGATGGCCAGGTCGACCACCCCGTCCCCGTGCGCGGCGACATGCTGGGCGAGGAAGACCCCGCGCTCGGTGGCCGCCTTCACCACCGAGGTGAACACGAAGCGGGCCGAGCCCGACTCCAGCACATAGGCAGCGGTCTCCCGCTCGCCCGTCTCCGGACCCGCGTACGCGACCAGCGGCATACCGAAGGCCGTCGAGTAGTAGTGCGCGGCCTGCTTGGCGTTGCCGACCGCGAAGACGATCGCGTCCATGCCCTTCACAGGAAACTCGTCAGTCATGGCGTCCTCCAGCCGTGGGATGCGGATGCCGCTACCGTCCCGCCCAGGTCGACACTGCGCAACTGTCCCGCGAAACACTGAGCAGGCTGTACAGCCGGGCCAGCCGTACCCCATCCTTGGTGTACATTCTGCTCACCTGGAGCCGCTGATGCCCGCTGTCCCCGGAATCGACCCGCTGGACGCCGCCCTGCTCGCCCTGCTCGCCGAGGAGCCCCGCCCCGGCGTGCTGGAGTGCTCGCGCCGGCTCGGCGTGGCACGCGGCACCGTCCAGGCCCGACTCGATCGGCTGCGCGCCAACGGGGTGATCCGCGGTTCCGCGCCGCAGTTGGACCCGGCCGCCCTCGGCTACCCGGTCACCGCCTTCGCCACCCTGGAGATCTCCCAGGGCCAGGGCACGGATGTCCGGGCCCACCTGGCCTCCGTGCCCGAGGTTCTGGAACTCCACACCATCACCGGGCAGGGCGACATGCTCTGCCGCATCGTGGCCCGCTCCAACGCCGATCTCCAGCGGGTGATCGACCGGGTTGTGGGGTTCGACGGCATTGTCCGGGCTTCCACGGCGATCGCCCTGGAAAATCCGGTCCCGTTCCGGGTGCTCCCTCTGGTCGAGCAGGCCGCCGGGGACTGACGGCGCGACTCCTCAGCAGGACGGGACGGTGCCGGTGCCGGTCTGCAGTGCCTTCAGGGCGTTGACGGCCTGGTCCAGGGTGTTCACCGGGACCAGCCGCAGCCCCTGCGGGGTGTCCGCGCGCGCGTCCGAGCACTCGGAGCTGGGCACCAGGAACACCGTGGCGCCGTACTTGGCCGCCGCCTTGGTCTTCAGCGCGACCCCGCCGACCTCGGAGACCTTCCCCGCGCCGTCGATCGCACCGGTGCCGGCGATGTTCGCGCCATTGGTCAGGTCACCGGCCGCGCCCGCCTTGCCGGTGCCGTTCCCGTTCAGCAGGTCGATGATCCCCAGCGTGAACATCAGCCCTGCGCTGGGACCGCCCACGCTGGCGAGGTTGATGCTCACCTTCACCTTGGCGGCGTCCAGGTGCAGGTAGCTCAGCGCGGCCGTGGTCGCGGCCGACTGCGAATCGGCCATCTCCTGCTGGTTGGTCGCATTGACCTGCTGCACGTTCTGGCCGGCCGGGTAGACCGCGTCGTGCGGTACGACCGCCTCCCGCGGGTTCGGCCAGGCCCTGATCGCCTTCAGCAGACTGACCGAGTCCTGCGGCGCGGTCGCCTCGATCGTGGTCATCCGCAGCGCGCCGCTGGGCTGCCGCACGGTGGCGCCGGTGATGGTGATCACCCGCTGCGGCTGCTGCCCGTCCGTCGCCTTGTCCGGGTAGCTCCCCAGCGTGTTGGCGGTGATCCCGGGATACATGATCGTGAACGGCAGCGGTGCGAACGCCGCCACCCCGAGCAACGCCGCAACCACGACAGCACAAACCGTCAGCACGACGGGACGACGCGACATCGACGAAGGCAGAGTGAAGACCACACCGCGCATCAAAACACACCAGCCATGCACCAACCTAAGGGGCGCGAGGAACTGCGCGACCAGCCCACACCGACGTAGAGCCCCTGAAGTCCCCCGCCCCGTTCAGCGGAGGGCTTCCGCCACGTCCGCCGCCGCCTCCACCACCCGGGGCCCAACCCGCTCCGGAACCATCCCCCCGAGCATCACCACCCCGACACACCCCTCGATCCCGCTCAACCCCAGCAACGCCGCCGCCGCCCCGCAAGCGCCCGAGCGCTCCTCCGCGCCGGTGGCGACGAACGGCGGCTCCGGCCGGGCCCCGTACGGCAGCGCCCGCGCAGCGAGAATCGCACGGCCCGCCGCGTTCTCGTCCAACTGGTGCCGCAGGCCCGTCCGGTAGGCGACATGGAAGTCGGTCCAGCTCGGCTCCACCACCGCGACGACCAGTGCGTCGTTCCCGTCCACCAGCGTCAGGTGCGCCGTCGCCCCGAGATCCTCGGCCAGACTCCGCAGCGCGGGCAACGCGGCCTCCCGCAGCAGCGGGTGCACCCGGTGGGCGAGCCGCAGCACGCCCAGGCCGACCCTGGCCCGGCCGCCGATGTCCCGGCGGACCAGACCGTGCTGCTCCAGGGTCGCCAGCAGCCGGTAGACGACGGTGCGGTTGACGCCGAGGCGCCCGGCGAGCTCGGTGACGGTGAGTCCCCGCTCGGAGTCGGCCAGGAGTTTGAGGACCTGGACCCCCCGGTCCAGAGTCTGTGAAGTCTCGGCGGTCACGGCCTGTACTCCTCTTCCGCCGGATGTGTGGTGAGGGTGGACGCTAGTGAGGTTGCACCGCCCAGCGGAAGGGGTTGTCCAGAATTCGGTCACTATTCCTCGCTGAGTGAGGAACCAACCGGGGCAGGAGGGGGCAACGGGACATCTCGTCTTACCGATCCCTGACCGAATCCCCTTTGCTGTCAAGGCCGCCAGGAAGGTATGCAACCATCCGCGTGACTCAGATGTATTCGTTGGTGCGAGTCAGCCCTCTTACCGGACAGAGAGTTACTGCCCCATGGCCCAGAGCACCCGTCGCACGTCAGCCCGTTCCGCCGGTCAGAGCGGCGGCGGGCGCAGACGCGCGTCCGGCCGGGGCAGCGGACGTCGTAAACCCAAGCGAAGCTCCGGTCCCAAGGCCCTGGCCGCCGTGGCGTTGGTGACCGTACTCGGGGTCGGCGGCTATCTGCTGAACGGCTCCGGCAACGACAAGGCCACCGCCGCATCGGTGCTGTCGGCCCCCGGGAGCGACGCCGGCTCGGTGGCGGCGGGCAGCACATCCCCCAGCGCCGCCCCCTCGTCCTCGCCCTCGGCCGCGCAGTCCCCCTCGTCCACCGCAGCCCTGCTCCCGACCAGCTGGCCCTCCTCGGGTCCGGGCACCTACACCTATGCGACCGGCACCACCAAGCGCTTCGGAACGGGCACGCTCAAGCGCTACAGGGTCGCCGTGGAGAACGGCCTGGGGATCAGCGCGGCACTGTTCGCCTCCGAGGTGGACGCCATCCTGGACAACACCAAGCAGGGCTGGAGCGCCGGCGGCCTGTGGTCGTTCCAGCGGGTGGACTCCGGTCCGGTGGCCTTCACCATCTACCTGGCCTCGCCGGAGACGACCAACCGCCGCTGCCAGACCTTCGGCATCACCACCATCTTCGAGGTGATCAAGGGCGGGGTGAACTGCAGCAACAGCGGCAACCAGGTGGCCGAGAACGTGGCCCGCTGGATCGACCTGACCCCGGCCTACAAGGGCCAGGCCGACCTCTACCACGCGTTGGCGATCAACCACGAGGTCGGGCACTCGCTGGGCCACAACCATGTCACCTGCGCCGGCGCCGGACAGCCGGCACCGGTGATGATGCAGCAGCTCAAGGGCATGAAGGGCTGCGTCGACAACGGCTGGCCCTACAGCGCCTCGGGCACGTACATCACCGGACCGGCGGCGCCCTGAGCAATCGTCAGGTGATCTTCGTGGCCCACTCCTGGATCTTCCTGATCCGCGCCTGCAGCTGACCCGCCGTCGCCTGCGCGGTCAGCGGCCCGCCGCACACCCGCCGCAGTTCGTTGTGGATGGTGCCGTGCGGCTGCCCGGTGCGGTGGTGCCAGGCGCCGACCAGCCCGTTCAGCTCCTTGCGCAGCTCCTGCAGCTGCTTGTGGGTGACCACCGGGCGCTTCTCGGCCGGCAGTTCGATCAGGTCGGCCTCCTCGGCCGGCCTGGCCTTGCTGCGCTGGATCTGCCGGGTCTGCCGCTTCTGCAGCAGTATCTGCACCTGGTCGGGTTCGAGCAGGCCCGGGATGCCCAGGTACTCCTCTTCCTCCTCCGACCCGGCGTGCGCCTGCATCCCGAACTCATGGCCGTCGTAGAGCACCCGGTCGAAGACCGCGTCGGACTCCAGCGCCTCCCAGGGCAGCTCGTCCATGCCGCCGTCGGCCTCGTCCTTGGTCTTCTCGGCCTCGGCGAGCAGGGCGTCCTCCTCGTCGAAGAGGCCGTCCTCCTTGCTCTTCTTCCGGTCCAGGACGTGGTCGCGCTGCAGCTCCATCTCGTTGGCGAAGGTCAGCAGCGTCGGCACCGAGGGCAGGAAGACCGAGGCCGTCTCGCCCCGCTTCCGGGCCCGGACGAAGCGGCCCACCGCCTGGGCGAAGAACAGCGGGGTGGAGATCGAGGTGGCGTAGACGCCGACGGCGAGGCGCGGCACGTCCACGCCCTCGGACACCATCCGCACCGCGACCATCCAACGCTGGGTGCCCTCGGAGAAGTCGGAGATCCGCTGCGAGGCCTCGGCCTCGTCGGAGAGGACGAGGGTGACCTTCTCCCCGGTGATCTCCCTGATCATCTTGGCGTAGGCGCGGGCCACGTTCTGGTCGGTGGCGATGACCAGCCCGCCGGCGTCCGGGATTCCCTTGCGCACCTCGGTCAGCCGCCGGTCGGCCGCCCGCAGCACATTGGGCATCCACTCGCCCTGCGGGGCCAGCGCGGTCCGCCAGGCCTGGGCGATGGCGTCCTTGGTCATCGGCTCGCCGAGCCGCGCGGCGACCTCGTCCCCGGCCTTGGTGCGCCAGCGCATGTTGCCGCTGTAGGAGAGGAAGATCACCGGCCGGACCACATGGTCGTCCAGGGCGTGGCCGTAGCCGTAGGTGTAGTCGGCGACGCTCTTGCGGATCCCGTCGTTGCCGGCCTCGTAGCTGACGAAGGGGATGGGGTTGGTGTCGGAGCGGAACGGCGTCCCGGTCAGCGCGAGCCGCCGGGTCGCCGGTTCGAACGCCTCGGCGCATGCCTCGCCCCAGGACTTGGAGTCGCCGGCGTGGTGGATCTCGTCCAGGATCACCAGCGTCTTGCGTTGCTCGACCCGGTTCCGGTGCAGCATCGGGTTGACGCCGACACCGGCGTAGGTGACGACGATCCCCTGGTAGTCGGGGGACAGGCGGCCGCTGCTGTAGGCCGGGTCCAGCCGGATCCCTATCCGCGCCGCGGCCTCCGCCCACTGCTTCTTCAGATGCTCGGTCGGTGCGACCACGGTGATCTGCTGCACCACATGGTTGTGCAGCAGGTACGACGCCAGCGTCAGCGCGAAGGTGGTCTTCCCGGCGCCGGGCGTCGCCACGGCCAGGAAGTCCCGCGGCTGCGCCTCGACGTAGCGCTCCATGGCGGCCTGCTGCCAGGCGCGCAGCTTCCCCGCGGTGCCCCAGGGGGCCCGGCCGGGGAAGGCAGGGGACAGATGATGGGAGGCGGTTGCAGTACTCACGGTCTCCGGCAGGGTCGGCGGCAGGGACGCACTTCGGCTGGGCACACTTCGAGGGTCTTCGGACAACCCGCCTACCCTACCGGGGCCATGTGTCCTCCCCGCGTCTTCAAAGGCGCCGTTTCGCCGTGCGTCCGCTCACCACCGCGCCGACCAGGGCAATCGCCGCCATCACGGCGAAGATCGCGGCGAAACCGCCCTTCGTCCCGGTCCCGACGACCGCGAAGAGCACGCCGGCGAAGCCGACCAGCAGGACGTTGCCCAGCGCGTCGCTGACCTGGAGCGAGGCGGAGTTCTCGCCGGTGTCGTCGGCGTCCGAGAGGCCGAGCATCAGCACGCCCACGCTGGCGATGGTCAGCCCCATGCCCATCCCGCCGACCGCCCAGGCGAAGGCGACCGCATACGGGGGCACGGCCGGGACCAGGGCCAGGCCCGCGCCGGCGATGGCCGCCGCCGACATCAGGAAGCCGGTGCGGATCAGCAGGCCGCGGTGCCGGTCGGCCCAGGAGCGGCCCTGGATCCAGGAGCCGAGCGCCCAGCTCAGCCCGCCGCTGGTGAGCGAGAGTCCGGCCAGGGTCGGCGAGAGGCCGCGCTGGGTGACCAGCATCAGCGGGATGAATGCCTCGGCGGCGAAGAAGGTGCCGGCCGCGACGCCGCGCAGCAGGATCACCGTGGGCAGGCCGCGCGCGGCCCGGAAGGTGCCGTGCGGCAGCAGTCGGCGGACGGCGGGGACGAGCAGCAGCAGCCCGGCCACGGCCGGGATCAGGGCGTAGAGGTCGAGCAGCTGCCCCGCGTACTGGAGCAGCCCGGCGCCGGTGGCCATCGCCAGGGCGAACAGCAGCCGGCTGCGGTCCAGCGCCCAGCTGCGTTCGGAGCCGTCCCCGGTCTGGAGCCGGCGGAGCTGAGGGAGCATCAGCGAGACCGGCAGCAGCACCAGCACCGGTATGGAGAGGAACACCCAGCGCCAGCCCAGGTGCTGGGTGACCGTCCCGGACACCACCGGGCCGACGATCGAGGGCAGCACCCAGGCCGACGAGAAGGCCGCGAAGACGGAGGGCCGCAGCCGCTCCGGGTAGGCGCGGCCGACGACCACGTACAGCGCCACGATGACCAGGCCGCCGCCCAGCCCCTGGACCGCCCGGCCGGCGACGAAGACCCCCATGCCCTGCGCGGTGCCCGCGATCAGCAGTCCGGTGCCGAAGGCGGCGATGCCCGCGCTGAGCGGTCCCAGCGGGCCGCGCTTGTCGCACCACTCCCCGGAGACCACCATGGCGAGCAGGCTGGCGGTGAAGAAGCCGGAGAAGGCGAAGGCGTAGAGCCCGAGGCCGTGCAGCGCGCGGGCGGCGACCGGCATCGCGGTGTTCACCGCGGTGGCCTCGAAGGCGACGAGCAGCACGGTGGACACGATGCCGAGAGTCAGGGCCCGGTACCGGGGGCTCAGCACGGTGTCCTGGGCGAGCTCGGCGTCGGTCGCTGCGGGGTGGGTGGTGTGGGTGGTCACTGAAGCGATTGTAAGGGTCATCCGCCGGGTTGGCCCCTGTCGTGCGGCGGAGGGCCACTCATCCTTCCGTCCTAGGTCCGCATTCCTTCCGGCGAGCTGTTGACTAACACGGGGGTGAATACCGTAGAGTCAAATGCATCGAGCAGTACGGGAATGGCGACCTGAAGGAGGACCGATGAACACCAGCAGCCTGGTTCGCGTCGGCACCTGTCGCGCCCACTGTCGCTGCACGGCGTGTTGTTGTCCCGCCGTCAGCTGAAACACTGTCTGCTCGCTCTTTGCATCACCCCTGTCACGGCCGTGTGCCCGAGTGGTTGAGGGGACCGCCTGCAAAGCGGTTTACGCCGGTTCGAATCCGGTCATGGCCTCCTGTCGTGTCGCAGAAAACAATGTCCGGACGGTCGGGGAATTCGACCGCCCGGACATTGTCATGCCTTTTTACGGAGCAATTTCAGCGCGAGTACCGGGCAGTCGGCGGCGGCTTTCTTCGCCCGCCGCACGGCCTCGTCCGGGACCGGAGCGCCCTCGACCAGCGGATAGCCCCACTCGTCCAGGGTGACCCGCTCCGGCAGCAGTTCCGCGCACAGCCCGTGGGCGGTGCAGGCGGTCCAGTCGACGGCGAGGTGCAGGCCGGCGCCCCGAAAAGTTGGAGTCATCGCAGGCCCTCCGGTGCGGAGTCGGACGGGACCGGCAGCAGCGGAGCCGGGCTGTTCCCGGTGCAGTAGCCGGTCTGGTGGGCGGTGACCTCGGCGGCGAAGACGGTGAGGGCGCTGCGCACCAGCCGCACCGTCCCGTCCGGGTGGTGGCAGACGCCGCGGCCCTCGACCAGGCCGGACCAGCGAGCCAGGTCGTCCAGGAGCCGGGGTTCCCAGGCCGCCTTTGCCGGGGAGGCCAGATCGGCGAAGGCCGCGGCGATCCGCGGCAGCCCGTTGAGGCAGGGGCCGCACTGTCCGGCCGACTCCAGCGCCAGGTAGCGCAGCACCCGCGCCGTCTCGACCAGCCCGCAGCGGTTGGCCGGCAGCGCCGCCAGCACCCCCGCGCCCAGCGGTACGCCGAGGTCGGCCGCGGCCAGCCGCCGGTCCAGCGCGGCGGCCGGCAGCCAGCTGCCGTGGTAGCCGCCGACCAGCACCGCCTGGACCGCGTACGGGAGCGGGCCGAACAGCCGCCGCAGCGGCGTCCCGGTGGAGGCCTCGAACACCCGGGGCGGACCCCCGGCGGTGTGGACGGTGCACAGCATGGAGCCGGGCTCCGCCACGGTCCCCGCGGTGCGGAACCAGCCGGGTCCGTAACGGGATATCAGCGCCAGCTGGGCGAGCGTCTCCACGTTCTGCACCAGGGTGGGCGCCCCGCCGACGCCGCGCTCGCGGGTCGGCGGCTGCGGGAAGCGCGGCAGGCCGCTGCCGCCGGAGAGGTAGCCGGTGAGCGCGGAGGACTCGCCGGAGAGGAACCGGCGCGGCACCTCGGTCAGCACCACGTGGTCGCCGGGGCGCTCGGCCAGCGCCGCGCGCAGTCCCGGCAGCAGGCCGCTGCCCTGTTCCACGGCGAGGTGCGCGGTCCGGGTGCCGATCGCCTCGGCTGCGGTCAGCAGCCCGTCCAGGACCAGGTGCGGGGCCAGCCGCAGCAGGGTCGCGTCCTTGTGGCTGGCCGGTTCGCCCTCGCAGCCGTTGGCGACGGCGACAGGGGTCCTCCCGCTGCGCCGGGCCGCTGCGGCGACGGCCTCCACCTTGCGGTGCACCGGGAAGGCGGCCCCGCCGCGTCCGGTCAGCCCGGCCTCGGCGAGCAGCGCGGCCAGTCCCTGCCCGCCGGCCCGCGGGCCGTACTGCGCGGTGTGGGCGGCCAGGTCGAGCGGGGTCCGCGGCAGCAGCCGGGGAAGGGCGTCCTGCAGGACGGCCCCGGCGGGCTGGGGGATCGTCGCCATGATCAGGCTCCCTTGCTGGTGCCGGCGTAGTGATGGTGCGGGGCGGGCGTGTCGGCGGGCGGCGCGGCGGCGGGCGCGGCGGCCCGTGCCAGCAGTGCGGCCGGGGTGTTGGGCGCGGCGGGCCGCAGCGCCACCCGGATCCGTACCGCCACGGCGGCCAGGACGGCGACGACGCAGGCCACGGTCAGCCACAGGGCCACACCGGAGGCCATGCCGCCGGTGCCGGAGCCCAGGGTGAGCCCGTGCACCACCGCGACCGGCCAGGACGCGTACGCCAGCCAGTGCACGGCGCGCCAGGCCCGGTGGCCGATCCTGGCCCGCAGCAGGCTGGTGACGATCACGGCGAGCAGCAGGTCGAAGCCGACCGTGCCCAGACCGAGCCAGAGCGGCTGGAAGTCGCTGACGAACGGCACCACGCTGTCGACCAGATTGATGTTCACATAGGAGTCCGCGACGGCGGTCACGATGTGGATCGCCAGGAAGACCATCGCCAGCATCGAGAGGGTGCGGTGCAGGGTGACCGTGCCGAACCGGGGCAGGCCCGGCAGCTGGCTCCTGAGCTGCACCATCACCCCCAGCAGGGTGACCGCGGAGAACAGCACCAGCGACACCACGCCGGTGGCCTGGCCCGCGTACCAGAGCACGGGAGAGGACGAGCTCATGCCGCCACCTCCGGGTGCGCTTCCGCGTCGGCGGGCCAGTCGGCGACCGCGGTGACGGTGCCGTCGGCCGCGACCAGCCGGGAGGGGAGGCGGTGGGCGGCCAGCCACTCCGGGGCCGCCGCGCCGCGCACCATGGCGGCGGTGCTGGCGGTGTTGGCGTCCAGGCAGGTGCCGGCCGCGACGCTGACGGTGCGCCAGGGCGTAACCGCCGGAAGGCCGGTGCGCGGGTCGACCAGGTGGTGCATCGGGCGGCTGCCGCGCCGCCAGCGCCGGGCACTGATGCCCGAGCTGGCCAGGCCGCCGTCGCGGATGGTGACCAGGGCGTGCGGTCCCTCGGCGGCGGCGTCGACGGGTCCGGTGGCGTCCTGGACGCGTATCCGCCAGCCGTCCTCGGGGGCCTCCCCCGCCACGGCGGTGTCCCCGCCCAGGCTGACCAGGACGCCGCAGCCGGCGTCGGCGGCGAGCCGGGTGGCAGCCCGGTCCGCGGCCCAGGCCTTCGCGGTGGCGCCGAGGTCGAGCTCCACCCCCGGCGGCATGGCGACGGTGCAGGCGGCGGGGTCCAGCACGACCTTGCGCCAGCCCGGCACCGGCCGCACCAGCAACCGTACCGGCCTGCCCTCGCGCTCGATCAGCTGGAAGTCGCGGTCGTAGCCGATGGCCGCCATCGCCGAGCCGACGGTGGGGTCGACGTCGCCGTCGGTGAGCTCGGCCGCGCGCAGGGCGGCGGACAGGGCCTCGGCGAGCAGCGGGATCACCGGGACCGGATGCCCGTCGGCGTACGCGGCGGCGGTGTTCAGACCCACCAGGTGCGAGTCGTCGCGGAAGCGGCTGCAGGCGGCGTCGACCTCGTCGAGCCAGTGCTTCAGGGTTTCACGGCAGTCGTCCAGGCGGCTCGGGTCGGTGACCACCAGGCGCACGGCGCAGCCGAGGGCGCGCCAGTCGGCGGCGGCGGTTGTCGCGGTGGTGGTGGCGACGGGGTTCGCGGTGCGGGCGGTCATCAGGAGCCGCCCGAGGTGGAGTGGGAGCTGCTGCTGGAGCTGGATGTGCTGCTGGAGCTCGCCGCGCTGCTGCTGGAGCTCGCGGTCGGGCTGGAGCTGGGCGTGGACAGCGCGCTCGTGCTGGACGAGGTCGACGTCGAGGCTGCGGACGACGAGGTGGACGCCGAGGACGACGCCGACGCAGTGGGGGTCGACGTGGTGCTTGCCGTCGTCGTGCTCGTCGTGCTCGTGCTCGCCGTGGTCGAACTGGCCGGCATCGACGCCATGAGCGCCAGCGTCCCCGCCACGCTCACCACCGCCACGCCGGCGCTCACCGCCGTGGTTCTGTTCGCCCCCTTGCGCGCGGCTTCGGGGGTACGACCTGCCTTCCGTGCCATCACGCTGCTCCCTTCGCTCGAATGGTGCGGACCGTGGTCCGTCGTCCACCACCCTGCGGGGGATTTGTGAGAGAGCTATGAGCTGTGCCTGAGCGTTCCGCCGTGATCGGCCCGTTATTTTCCGGCCCTACGGCTTACCCGGCGACGTCCTCGGCCGGTATCGGCAGCCGGTTGACCTGTCGCCCGGTGGCCGCCCTGACCGCCGCAGCGACCGCCGCCGGGGCGACCGCGGCCGGGGCGGCGCCGACGGCCTTGGCGCCGAAGGGGGCGACCACGTCGCGCTCCTCCAGCAGGGCCACCACCCTGATCGTGGGGGCGTCCAGCGAGGTGGGCAGCCGGTACCGGGTGAAGGAGGCGTTGGAGATCCGGCCGCCCTCGCTGACCAGGTCCTCCATCAGCGCCAGCCCCAGGCCCTGGGTGGCGCCGGCCTCGATCCTGGCCTCGATCTGCTCGGGGTTGAGCGCGCGGCCGACGTCCTGGGCCACGGCCAGCTCGACCACCCGTACGGTGCCCAGCTCCACGTCCACGTCCACCACGGCGCGCATCGCGCAGAAGGCCAGGCCGACGAAGGCGTCGCCCTGCCCGGTCTCCGCGTCCAGCGGCTCGGTGGGGTGCGGCCGGCACTGCGCCGTCGCCCACAGGTCCTTGCCCTCCAGGGCCTGGAGCACCGGCATGCCGAGCACGCCGTCATAGGAGGTGATCTTGCCGTCGCTGATGGTGAGCAGCTCCGGCGACATCCCGAACTGCATCGCCAACGGCTGCAGCAGCTGGTGCCGCACCATCAGCGCCGCACGCTCGACCGCTCCGCCGGAGACCCAGGTCTGCCGTCCGCGCGCGGACGGTCCGGCCGGGGGCTGGTCGGTGTCCACCGGCGCGATGTAGACGTCGGTGATGCCCAGCACGTCCTGGACGATCTGCCGGGCCAGGGTGGAGAAGCCGGTGCCGGTGTCCACGGCCGTGCACATCACCGAGGCCTGCGAGCCGCTGACCCGCACCGAGGCCGTGGAGACCTCGTCGGTGCCCTCGGCGCCCAGGATGTGCACCATGCCGACGGCGTAGCCGATCCCGCGCCGCACGGCGGCCGGGTCGCCCGCGCCGCCGGGGCCGCCGGGCAGCAGCCACTCGTCGTCGGGCAGGTCCACCGGCAGCGGCGGCAGCGGCTCGGCTGCCAGGGCGTCGAGCAGTTCGCTGACCGGGGCAGGGCAGGTGACCGCCTGGCCGGTGGGCAGCAGATCGCCTGTCGACATGGCGTTGCGTCGACGAATCTCCAGCCGGTCCAGGTCCAGCGCCGCCGCCAGCCGGTCCAGCTGGGACTCGTAGGCGAAGCAGGTCTGCAGCGAGCCCTCGCCGCGCATCCGGCCGGCCGGCGGGTTGTTGGTGCGCACCGCCCAGGCGTCCACGAAGACGTGCGGGACCACATAGGGGCCCGCGGCCATCGCCGCGGCCGCCGCCAGCGCCTCGCTGGACACCTCGGCGTAGGCGCCGCCGTCCAGCAGCAGCTGGGCCTCGACCTTGAGCAGCCGGCCCTCGGCGTCGGCGTGGTGCCGGTAGCGGAGCAGCGCCGGATGCCGGTGAGGGTGCGTCAGGAAGGACTCCTCCCTGGTCAGCGCCATCTTCACGGGGTGCCCGGTGCGGATCGCCAGCAGCCCGAGGGCGACCTGGAAGCCGACGTCCTCGCGGTCCGCGGTGGCGCCGGGAACGCCGCTGACGACCAGTCGGACCCGGTCCGGCTCCAGGCCCAGGCAGTGCGCGGCCCGGTCCCGGTCGCCGTGCGGGTCGGTGCTGGCGACATGCAGCTCCACACCGCCGTCGGGTCGCGGCACGGCGAGGCCGGCCTCGGCGCCGATCGGGGCGGGGTCCTGGCGGCCGACCTTGTAGAGGCCCTCGACCACGACGTCGCCGACCGCCTCCGGGTCGCCGAAGCGCACCGGCTGGTGCCGGAACAGATTGCCGTCGGGGTGGATCGGCGGGGCGGTGAACGCCGCCTCCGGGTCGGTCAGCGGCTCCAGCGGCTCGTAGGCGACGGTGATCGCGGCGGCCGCGAGGCGGGCGGTGTCGGGGTGGTCGGCGGCGACGGCCGCCACCGGCTCGCCGAAGTGGCGCACCACATCGGCTGCGAAGACCGGGCGGTCCTGCACGATCGGTCCACTGGGTGCGCCGTCCGGCACCCCGCTCGGGCCGAGCCGCAGGTCGGCGGCGGTGACGACGGCGTGCACGCCGGGGATGGCCAGGGCCGCGGCGTAGTCGATGGAGAGGATCCGGGCGTGGGCGTACGGGGAGCGGGCGACCGCGCCCCAGAGCAGGCCCTCGGCCCACAGGTCGGCGGCGTAGGGGAAGGTCCCCATCGCCTTGGCCAGCGCGTCGGCGCGGGTCGGCGAGGTGCCCAGACCGACGGGCTCGGAGGCGTCGGTCGAGTCGGCCCCCTCGCCGCGCTCGGCGGCCTGTGCGGGCATCCGCGGCTGGGTGAGCGTGCCGCCGCCCACGGTAGTGGCGGCCGTGGCCGTGGCCGTGCCCCCGCCCAGCGCCGCACCGGTGGCGCTGCCCGGATCGCCCTGCCGGACGCCGGGGAGCGGCGCGGTGAGGGTGTCGTCGCCCGAGCTGGAGGGAGAGGGAGTGGTCATGCTCCGGCCTCCGGGGCGTGGGTGTTGTGGTGCGTGCCCTGGTGCGCGCCTTCGTGCGTGCTCTGGTGCGGCAGGACGTAGACGCCGGGCTCGGCACCCTCGGAGGCACCGGGCGCCTGGGTACCCGGCAGCGGGTAGTCCGCCTGCGGATATGCCTGCGCCTGGAAGCCGGCCTGGTAGGGCTCGGGATGCGGCTGCTGGGCGTAGGACGGGTACGACGCGTACTGCTGCTGCTCGGAGTCCAGCCCGTCCATGGGTCCGAACAGCGGGTCCGGCTGCACCGGCGGCTGGGGTTCGAAGTGCTGGGGTTCGAAGTGCTGGGGTTCGAAGTGCCGGGGCTCGCCCTGCTGCTGACTCGGGATCTCCACGTCGGCGTAGACCGGGTACTCGGCCTCGGCAGCGTCGTCGTCCTGGTCCGCCTGCTCCTCGGGCCCGCCCGACTCGGCTGCGTCCGCCGCCGCTTCCGCCGCCTCCGCTGCCTCGGCCCGGGCCTGGGCCACCGCCTCGATCGCGGCCAGCGCGCCCTGGTACCCGGTGCAGCGGCACAGGTTGCCGCACAGCGCCTCCCGCGCCTGCAGCTCGGTCGGCTGGTGGTTGCGCTCCAGCAGGTCGTGGACGGCCATCGCCATGCCGGGGATGCAGTAGCCGCACTGCACCGCGCCGCTCTCGGCCAGCGCCCGCTGCACGTCGGAGGCGGTGCCGTCGGCGGCCAGCCCCTCGACGGTACGGATCTCGCTGTCGGCCGCCAGGGCGGCCGGGACCAGGCAGGCCGCCGTCAACTGCCCGTCCAGCTGCACCGAGCAGGCACCGCACTCGCCCTGGTCGCACCCGCCCTTGGCGCCCGCGAGGCCGAGCCGTTCGCGCAGCACGTAGAGCAGGCTCTCACCGATCCAGGCACCGTTCACCGGACGCTCGACACCGTTGACCCGCAGCAGGTAGGAGACCCGGGGGGAGCCGTCCGCACCACCGAAGCCGGACAGCTCGTAGCCCGGCTCCTGCGGGTGCGGGTGGTTCACGTAGTTGGCTGTAACAGCGTTGGTCGTTGCAGCGTCGGTCACTTCAACGCCCTCCCGAGTGCGCGGCGGGCCAGTACGGACACGGTACGACGGAGCCGCGCGGCCGCCGCGCCCGGGCCCCCATCCATGCCTTCCGGCTGGCCGTCCGGCAGACCCGAGAGCTGCGGTTCGGGCACGCAGGCCGCGGCGACGTAGTCGCCGAAGGCCGCCGCCGCCGCGGGGTCTATGGCCCGGTCGCCCTCCCAGTCGATGCAGCCCGACACCCACTGCTCGGCCTCCAGTGGCCGCAGCGGCACCGGCGCGACCGCGCCGACCGCGCAGCGCACCGCGCGCCGGCCCGGATCGAGCACCAGGGCGACCGAGGCGATGGCCCTGGAGGGGCCGGTGCGCCCGGTCGCCTTGAGGAACACCTGGGGCGCGTGCAGCAGCGGTACCCGGACGTAGCCGAGGAGTTCGCCGCCGCGCATCGGGTCCAGACCGGTCAGCAGATGGCTGACCGGCACCTCACGGCCGCCCTCCGGGCCGACCAGGGTGACCGTGGCCTCCAGGGCGGCCAGCACCGGCAGGGTGTCCCCGGCCGGGTCCGCCGTGACGATGTTGCCGCCCAGCGTGCCGGCGTTGCGCACCTGGGGCGGCCCGGCACTGCGGGCCGCCTCCGCCAGCGCGGGCATCAGCGCCGCGAAGTCGGGGCGGCCCATCCGGGCGTGGGTCAGCCCGGCGCCCAGTTGGGCGGCGCCGTCCTGGTACTGCCATCCGCGCAGCTCATTGATCCGACCCAGGCCGATCAGCGCCATCGGGCGCAGCAGGCCGGCGTTGACCGCCCCCATGAGGTCGGTCCCGCCGGCCACGGGGACAGCGGCCGGAGACGCCGCCAGCGCCGTGACAGCCTCGTCCAGCGAGGCCGGGAGCATGATCGTTTGGTTCACCTGTGTCCCACCGTGCTCGGGTTCCGCACACGCCGCTGCTTTTTTAGAGCTTGCGCCCGTACGGTACGTGCAAACGGGTGGCCAGCGCACCCTCCCGCTCCCCCCAACGCGTGGTGACAGCCGAAGGAGCCCACCAGTCGCCCTTATTGCCCGAATTGATGCCTTTTAGGGAAACTCTCAGGTCGCAATCAGGAACTCCCGCACCGCGGAAACCACGCACGGACGTGCTCCTGCGAAAACCACGCACTGACGTGCTCCTGCGCTCACGCCTCCGGCGGGGCCCCCTCAATCGGACGCCCCTCCACGCCGGGCCGCCGCTGCCACGGCCGCGGACCGGTCTCCGGGCGGTACTCCACGCCCAGCGCGTCCAGCCGCGCACGGTGGACGGCCATCCGGGCCTCGAAGCCGGCCCAGTCCCGCTCGGCCGGCTCCTGCGGCAGCCGCGACCAGGCCACCTCGGCGAACGCCGCCAGCCTGGGGAAGGCGTGGTAGTCCACCTCGCGGGCGTCGTCCATGAACTCGCTCCACAGGTTCGCCTGAGTTCCGATCACATGGGCGGCGGCCTCGGGATCCTGACGCAGCGCCGGGGGCAGCGGCTCGAACCGGTACACGTCCTCCAGGGTGCGCACCCAGCCGACCGGAACCGGCTCGTCGGCGCCGGGCGCCTGCCGGTGGTCCAGGTAGACGTACTGCTCCGGGCACATCACCACGTCGTGGCCGGCCCTGGCCGCGGCGACCCCGCCCGCGTAGCCGCGCCAGGACGACACCGCCGCGCCGGGGGCGAGGCCGCCTTCGAGGATCTCGTCCCACCCGATCAGGCGACGTCCGCGGGCGGACAACCAGCTGTCGAAGTGCCGCAGGAACCAGCTCTGCAGCTCGTCCTCGTTCGCCAGGCCCTGCTCCCTGATCCGGGCCTGGGCGGAGGGGCTGGCCTTCCACTGCTCCTTGGGGCACTCGTCGCCGCCCAGGTGGACGAAGCGGGACGGGAAGATCTCCAGCACCTCGTCCAGGACGTTCTCGTAGAAGCGCAGCGTGCCGTCCTCGACGTTCAGCACATTGGGGTTGACACCCCAGTCGGTCCAGGTGGCGAGGGCTGCGGTGTCGACGACGTCGTGGTTCCCCAGCTCGGGGTAGGCGGCGATGGCCGCCTGCGAGTGGCCGGGGAGGTCGATCTCGGGGACGACGGCGATCTGCCGCTCGGCGGCGTAGGCGACGATCTCGCGCAGGTCGTCCTGGGTGTAGAAGCCTCCGTGCGGACGGTCGTCCCGCCGCTCTCCGGACCGGTAGCCGACCATGGACCGCTCACGCCAGCCGCCGACCTCGGTCAGCCTCGGATAGCGCTTGATCTCGACGCGCCAGCCCTGGTCGTCGTTGAGGTGCAGATGGAGCACATTGAGCTTGTGGGCCGCCAGCAGGTCCAGGTAGCGCAGCACGTCCGCCTTGGGCAGGAAGTGCCGTGCGACGTCCAGCAGCACCCCGCGCCAGCCGAAGCGGGGCTCGTCCTCGACGGTCAGCAGGGGCAGCCGCCAGCCCTCGTGCTTCAGCGGGGCACGCCGGAACGCCTCCGGACCGAGCAGCTGGCGCAGCGTCTGCGCCCCCCAGAGCAGCCCGGCGGCACCACCGGCGGTGAGCACGACCCCGTCGGCCGACACCTCCAGCCGGTAGGCCTCCGGTTCCAGCTCCGGCACAAGCGCGAGCTCGATGCCCCCCGCCCCGGGCAGCAGCGGCAGCCCGGTGGCCCCGCCGACGGTGGCCCGCAGCCAGCGCTGCACCCCCTCGGTGCCGGGCCCGCCGGTCAGCCCCGTTCCGGCGTCGAGCGACAAGAACTGATCAGCACCCGCGCGGACGCGCAGCGGAGCAGGTATGAGATCCATGACGAGTCATCCTGCCCCGCAGACGCCAATTGGTCCAGACCAGGCCGAGTTCAACGCCCGGCCAGGGGCGCGGGCAACTCCGCGCCCAGCCCCGTACTGAGGAACAGCGCCGAACCGACCCTGGCCCCGCTCCCGGGTGGCCCTTACTTCTTGTCCTTGTCCTTGCCCCCGCCGTCGAGACCCTCGAAGATCTCCTTGCACATCGGGCAGACGGGGAACTTCTTCGGGTCGCGCCCGGGTACCCAGACCTTGCCGCACAGTGCGACGACCGGCGACCCGGACAGCGCGCTGTCCATGATCTTGTCGCGCTTCACATAGTGCGCAAAGCGCTCGTGGTCGCCGTCCCCGTGGGACGTCTGCGGTACCGGCTCGACGAGGGTGCCAAGGCCGCCTACACGCTCGGGTTCAGGTTCAAGGGTGCTCATGGCAAACCAGTCTAGAACCGTCCCCATCAGTTCATCGAAGGGTCGTCCGGATATGTCGCCACCATCGCCAGCTCCCCGCGCTGCCGTCGCAGGACCGACCGCCACAGCCGTGCGGGGTCGGGGACCGACACGTCCCCCGGTTCGGACTCGACCACGTACCACGCGCCCTCCAGCAGCTCGTCCTCCAGCTGCCCCGGGCCCCAGCCCGCGTACCCGGCGAAGACCCGCAGCGAGCCCAGCTCGGAGGCCAGCAGCTCCGGCGGGGCCTCCAGATCGACCAGGCCGATCGCCCCGTGCACCCGGCGCCAGCCGAGCAGCTCCTCGATCGGCTGGTCCCCCGGCACGACCGCGAGCGCCAGCGCCGAGTCCAGCGCGACCGGACCGCCCTGGAAGACCACCGCGGGGACGCCGGCCAGCTCGGCCCACGGCTCCAGCACGGACTCCACGTCCACCGGGGTCGGCCGGTTCAGCACCACCCCGAGGGTCCCCTCCTCGTCGTGGTCGAGCAGCAGCACCACGGCACGGTCGAAGTTGGGGTCGGTGAGCGCGGGCGTCGCCACGAGCAGCCTGCCCGCGAGTGAGACGGCCTCGGTCATGGTCGACATGATCCCGCAGTACCGGCGAGCGGGCAACGAATTCGCCGGCCGTCGATCGGGCCGGCCGATCCCGGCTGACCTGTGGTCAGCTCCGCACTCCGACCCGATCCGTGTGTTGTTCGACACATTCGTCCACCTGTGCATCCGCCCCCACCTGCCGTTTGCCTCAGCCGAGCCCTCCCCTATACCAAGGTCGTACTCTGCTGGGGAACCAGGGCCATCCGGATTACCATCTCCAGAGGTGACGAACCGGCATCAACTCACAGGCCCAGGTGTGCCCGCCCGGCCCGTCCGCATCATCCTGAACCACTCCTCTCCTCCCCTGGATCGCGAGAACATGACCGACGATGTCCTGCTTGTCCACGGCGGCAACCCGCTCGAGGGCGAGATCCGTGTCCGCGGCGCGAAGAACCTTGTGCCGAAGGCCATGGTGGCCGCACTGCTCGGACACGAACCCAGTCGGCTCCGCAACGTCCCCGACATCCGCGACGTCAAGGTCGTCCGGGGACTGCTGCAGCTGCACGGCGTCCTGGTCCACGAGGGGGACCTGCCGGGTGAGTTGATCCTGGACCCCTCGCACGTCGAGAGCGCCAACGTCGCCGACATCGACGCGCACGCCGGCAGCTCGCGCATCCCGATCCTCTTCTGCGGCCCGCTGCTGCACCGGCTCGGTCACGCCTTCATCCCCGGCCTCGGCGGCTGCGACATCGGCGGCCGGCCGGTCGACTTCCACTTCGACGTGCTGCGGCAGTTCGGCGCCGTCATCGAGAAGCACCCGCAGGGCACCGTCCTCACCGCCCCGCAGCGGCTGCGCGGCACCAAGATCGAGCTGCCCTACCCCTCGGTCGGTGCGACCGAGCAGGTGCTGCTCACCGCCGTGCTCGCCGAGGGCGTCACCGAGCTGCGCAACGCCGCGATCGAGCCGGAGATCGTCGACCTCATCTGCGTGCTGCAGAAGATGGGCGCGATCATCTCCATGGGGACCGACCGCACCATCCTGGTCACCGGCGTGGACCGGCTCACCGGTTACAACCACCGGGCCCTGCCGGACCGCCTGGAGTCCGCCTCCTGGGCCTGCGCGGCCCTGGCCACCGGCGGCAACATCTACGTCCACGGTGCGCGCCAGCTGGAGATGATGACCTTCCTCAACACCTTCAGGAAGGTCGGCGGCGCCTTCGAGGTGGACGACGAGGGCATCCGCTTCTGGCACCCGGGCGGCGAGCTCAACGCCATCGCCCTGGAGACCGACGTCCACCCCGGCTTCCAGACCGACTGGCAGCAGCCGCTGGTGGTGGCGCTCACCCAGGCCGACGGCCTCTCCATCGTCCACGAGACGGTGTACGAGTCCCGGCTCGGCTTCACCTCCGCGCTGAACCAGATGGGCGCCCACATCCAGCTCTACCGCGAGTGCCTGGGCAGCACCCCCTGCCGCTTCGGCCAGCGCAACTTCCTGCACTCCGCGGTCGTCTCCGGCCCCTCCAAGCTCCAGGGCGGCGAGCTCGTCATCCCCGACCTCCGCGGCGGCTTCTCCTACCTCATCGCGGCCCTGGCCGCGCAGGGCACCTCGAAGGTCCACGGCATCGACCTGATCAACCGCGGCTACGAGAACTTCATGGAGAAGCTCCGGGCCCTGGGCGCCCACGTGGAACTCCCGGGCGAAGCGGAGTAGCCCTCCGGGCGGGGCGCACGGGGTGGGTGGCGGTGGCATCTGTGCTACCGTCCACCTTCTTCCGTCATGCCCGTTCACGGCCGTGCGGGACCTCGCGAAGTCTCTACGAGCGACTCTGGATCTGGAGATCATGCGCACCTCCGCGGACATGACCGCGCCGATGCCCGCCGGCCTTGCACGGACTTCCCGGAGAGCCAAGGGCGGGGCCCGGCGATCGGCCGCGCAGGATCTGTGGTTCGCCGCCGTGGCCGCGTCGGTGCTCCTCTGGGCGTTGTTCCAGGACTTCTTCCGACTGGGAACACCGCAGGTCCTGTCCGACGAGCCGATCTATGCGAAAGCCGCCTGGATCTACGTCCACGGGCAGACGCTGCCATCCACGCACGGCACATCGGCGCTGGCCGCCACCGTCGACAACTTCGAACACCCACCTCTGGTGAAGTACCTCTTCGGCGTTGCCCAGCTGATGGCCGGTAAGCCGTCGATCACCGCCGACCGGGCCGTGTCCGCCCTGTTCCTGATCCTCACCGGACTGCTGGTCGCGGTGTGGATCGGCCGGGCCGCCGGCCGTTGGACCGGCCTGCTGGCGGGCGGGCTGGTCAGCGTGCTGCCCGAGACGGCCTCCAATTCGGCGGCCGACTTCGGCAGGTACGGCATGCTCGACCCGGTGGCGGAATTCTTCGCGGTCGCATGTGTCGCCCTGGGATGGCAGTGGAGCCGGCGCACCGGCCGCAGTGCCTGGCTTCTCGCCGCCGCGACCGGGGTGGCGACCGGATGTGCGGCCGGTGCGAAGGAGAACGGCTTTCTCGGCGTCCTCGGACCCTCGGTCCTGATCCTGGTGTTCGCCTGGACCGCACGCGCCGGTCTGGGGCTGGCGGTGCGCTGTCTGCAAGCGCTGCTGGCGGCCCTGACCTGCGCGATGGTCTTCGTGGCGCTCTATCTGCCGGTGGGCCATCCGTTCGAGCGCATCCGCTATCTCGTCGACTTCCAGTCCGCCCACTCCGACGAGGGGCACCTGATCGGGTTCGCAGGCCAGGTGTCGAAGTTCCCGCCGTGGTGGGCGAACCTCTGGTTCGCCGGGCACAGCCTCGGATCGGTGCTGACCGTCGTTCTGCTGATCGCGGTCCTGGCCGCGGTCGTCCTGCGCCGGGACCAGCTGACCGCCTGGTGCGTCGCCGCACTCGTCGGGCCGTTCGTCTTCCACTGCTTCGTCGCCAAGGTCGCCCTGGGCTTCTACTGGGTGATGTGGATGCCGGCCTTCTTCATCCTGGCGGCACTGGGGATGCGTGAAATCGTCGAGCGGGCGCGCCGCCTGGGTGGTGCGGTCCCGCAGGCGGTGGCGGTGTGCGTCGTGCTGGCCGTCCCGGTGGGCGCGTCGGTCCAGGAGAGCATCAAGGTCGCCGAGCTCAAGCCGGTGGGGGTGAAGGTCCTGCCGTCACTCCAGCGAAGCCACGGTCTGCACGGACCGGTGATCGCCGCCGGCATCGACTACGAACTGATGCCCACTTACATGCCCGGCACCCAGGTGATCACCAGCGCCACCGGCTCCCTGGCCGGGGCCGAGACGATCATCATCGGCGCCCCGGAATGCCGCCAGCTGATCGACCAGTCCGTCCGCGCCCTCGTCCATGTCAACCTTCCCCAGGGCCGGATCCAGCAGATCCACACCGACTCGAACTTCACCGTCTACCGGGTCCTCGCACCGCTGGTGCGCCCCACGCCGGCCCAGATCGCCGCTGAGCCGGCCGGCCGACTCAGCGATCACTGCTGAGCCGGATTTCCCCGGGGCGGGGTAGACCTCGCGGGGGTCCCGTCCCGTCCCGTCGTCCCGTCGTCCCGTCCGTGCCCAGCGGGGGCGGGACGCCGTCGCCGGCGCAACGGGATCCCTCTCGCGGCCGAGCCCCCGTCCCGCCCCCGTCTCCGACGTGCGCGCTCGCTCCCGCTGACCGTCCGTCGCCTCCGTGGGGCACGCCGGTCGGTCCCGGGCCGGGGTGGCTCGCTGTCGCTCGCGGCCAACTGCGCGGAGGGGAGGGGGTGGTGGGGCGTGCGTTGCCGGGTGGCGCGCCAGTGCCGCGGCTGCAGAAACGTTCCTTCTGTGTGCCTTCGGCTGAACCAGGGTCACTTTTGGTACACCGGGTCACTTTTGGTACACGAATACCTGGATGAATCCGGCATAACGGCATGACCAAGTGGCACCTTGCCCCAAAAGTGACCCCGGTTCAGCCGAACCATCCGGTTTTGGGGTCACTCGACCTACTTTGGGGTCACTCGTCCGACGAAATGTGACTGGTATGTCCGATATGACGTCAAGGCAGTGACCCCAAAGTAGGTCGAGTGACCCCAAAACGGTGAACTCGCCCCGCCCCGCGCCCCCGCCGCACGCTCCGCGCCGGACCCAGGCCGCCCCCGGCCCTTGTCGCGCATGGGGTATCCCCTGCACGAAGTGCTTGGGGAGGAAGCCGCATCCTTCCGGGCGCAAGCGCGGGAAACGGCGCCCAGCGCGCCCCACCGCACGCTGCCGTTGCAAGGGTGGGGCGCCACCATCGCCCACCGCGAAACACTCCGCGCCAGAGCGGCTCCGCCCCCGCCCCTGTCGCGCGGCGGAGCCGCTTCTGTCCGGGCGGAGCCCGGGAGACGGTGGGCGAGGTCGCGGCACGGGCGTTGCCGTTGCAGGCGTGGGGCGAATCCCGCGTCGTGGGTGCCCTCGCCTGACACCATGGCTCGATGGGGAAGCTTCGTGCGGTGCGTCGGCTGGATCTCGGCTACTTCGTCCGGCCCGCGGCGGAAGTCGGCGGGCCCGATCCTCGGGTGGAGCCCGTGCTCGCGTACCTGGTGCGGGACGAGCAGGGGTTGATCCTGTTCGACACCGGGATCGGTGACGCCGGGGAGGAGACGGAGGCGCACTACCGTCCGCGCCGCCGCCCGTTGCCGGAGGCACTCGCTGCGGCAGGGGTCGAACTCGGCGACATCTCACTCGTCGTCAACTGCCATCTGCACTTCGACCACTGCGGCGGCAATCCGTTGCTGCCCGGGACGCCGATCCTGGTCCAGCGGACCGAACTGGCCGCCGCGCAGGCCGGGGGCCACACCGTCGACGCCCTGGTCGACTTCCCGGGCGCGGCCTACCAGGAGTTGAGCGGCGAGGCCGAGGTCCGGCCGGGGGTGTGGGTGGTGCCGACACCCGGGCACACGGACGGGCACCAGTCCCTGGTGGTCCGGCAGGACGACGGCACGGTGGTGCTGGCCGGGCAGGCGCACGACTTCGCCTCCGAGTTCGCCTCGGACCAGGCCGCCCGCAGGGCCGGGCTGGACGGGATCGAGCCGCCGCTGCCGCCGTACCGGGGCTGGTTGGACCGGCTGGCCGGCTTCGATCCGCGCCGGGTGCTGTTCGCACACGACTGCTCGGTGTGGGAGCCGAGCGGCGGCACAGAGTGGGCATAATGCTTTGCGATCGGCGGGCCCCGCTGGTTGACTCGAACAGGTGATCAGGACAGCTACCGACCGCCGTACCTGGATACGGGCAGCGGCCTGGAACAACGCGGAGTGGTGCGCGGCCGTGTGTCGGACGCACCGTCAGGAGCTGGGCCCGGACGGGGGTGGGACGTTCGCCGGGGGGATGTGGAGCAGTGATAGGACCCCTCCTCCGCTCTATCCCGATGTGGTGACGCTGGATCCGGCGGCCACCGGGGCGCAGGCGGTGGGGCGGATCGAGCTGACTCCGGCCACCGCGTCCGTGAAGGACTCCTTCGACTGCCTGGACCTGGCCGGGGCGGGATTCTCGCCGCTGTTCGAGGCCCAGTGGATCATCCGGGCGCCGGAGGAGAGGCCGCGGCCCGCCCCGGGCTGGTCCGTGGTCGGCGATGCCGAGGGCCTGGCCGCCTGGGCGGCGGCGTGGGACGGCGGGCAGGGGTACGGCGAGATCTTCCGGGCCGGGTTGCTGGACGAGCAGGACATCGCCGTGCTGCAGGCCCGGGACGGCGAGGGGCGAGTGGTCGCGGGCGCCGTGGCGAACCGCAGTGCCGCAGTCGCGGGTGTGGTCGGCCTCTCCAATGTCTTCGCCGCCGAAGGCGGCCTCGGTGATGCCTGGGCGGGCGCGCCCGCCGCTGCCGCGCGCCACTGGCCGGGCCTGCCGGTCGTCGGCTACGAGCACGGCGAGGACCTCGACGCCGCCCTCGCCGAGGGTTTCGACACCCTCGGGCCGCTCAGGGTCTGGGTGCGCTGGTAAGCCCCGGAACGCCTCAGGCCCCAGCCGTGGCCACCCCTGCCGGCGATGGTGTCCGAAGTCGACCCGGACGAGCTGCCGATCAGTCCCGGATCGGAGCCGAACAGCGTAATCAGCACCATAAGGTCAGGCGCCATGAGGTCAGGAACGGTTCCACACCGTCGCCCGCGGCCGGAACCCGGCGCTGTGAGGGGCGCGGTGACCCACGCGCACAGCGCCGGGTTCCCCGGCCCCGTGAAGGGGACGGCGAACCCGGCGCTGCGGTACTGCTGCTGCCCAGGGGGACTTACTTGCCCTTGGCGGCTTCCTTGAGCTTGGAGCCCGCGGAGACCTTGACGCTGTAGCCGGCGGCGATCTGGATGGGGTCGCCGGTCTGCGGGTTGCGCGCGGTGCGAGCGGCACGGTGGGTGCGCTCGAAGGTCAGGAAGCCGGGGATGGTGACCTTCTCGTCACCCTTGGCGACGACGTCGCCGACGACCTCGGCGAGCGCGGCCAGGACGGCGTCGGCGTCCTTGCGGGTCACCTCGGCGCGCTCGGAGAGGGCGGCCACCAGCTCACTGCGGTTCATGTGTACTCCATTTGGTCTGTCGCGTTGCGATCCTCGGCTGCCCCGGAGGACCGCCGCCTCGACTGCCGTACCGACAGGCGATGGGGGTTCCGCTGGACGCCCCAGGCTGCGCAAATCTCTTGCCTTGGGACGAATCCTGCCCCCACCACCGCCGGGAAAGCGAATCCGGCTTCAGCGGGGGTCACACGAACAGCGCCATGCAGCACGCGCAGTGACGGTTCGTTGACTCCCGCGGCACACTCTAGGGTCGCGCGCCATGTCAGCAGGGCGCGCCACGCCGGTGCAGGGCCTACCGTACGCCCTCGGGCCAGATGGGCCCAAATGGCCCCCAAGCGGCCCGCCAGCGGCCTCCCGAGACCCCCGGCGGCCCGCGCCCCAGAGCCTCAGAGCTGCACGGCCGGGAAGGACCCGGTCTCCCCGATCGGGTTGGACGGCGCCTGCGCCGTCCCGGCCGCGTGTGCCGCGTCACGGACGGCGGCCGCGACGGTCTTGGCCACGTCCGGGTGGAACACGCTGGGGACAATGTAGTTGGCGTTGAGTTCCTCGGCGCTGACGGTGGCCGCCAGGGCGAGGGCCGCGGCGATCATCATCTCGCTGTTGACGGTGCGGCTCTGGGCGTCCAGCAGGCCGCGGAAGACGCCCGGGAAGACCAGCACGTTGTTGATCTGGTTGGGGAAGTCGCTGCGGCCGGTGGCGACCACCGCCGCGGTCTGCCGGGCCACCGCCGGGTCGACCTCGGGGTCCGGGTTGGCCAGCGCGAACACGATGGCGTTGTCGGCCATGGCCGCGATGTCATCGCCGTCGAGTACGTTGGGCGCGGAGACGCCGATGAACACGTCGGCGCCGCGGACGGCCTCCTTCAGGCTGCCGGTGCGCCCGCTGCGGTTGGTGTTGTCGGCGATCCAGCGCAGCGAGTCGTCGAGGTCCTCGCGCCCGCCGTGGACCACGCCGTGGACGTCGGCGACGGTGGCGTGCTGCACGCCCGCGTCCAGCAGCAGCTTCAGGATGGCCGTACCGGCCGCGCCCGCACCGGACATGACGACCCGTACGTCGCCGATCGCCTTGCCGACGACCTGCAGCGCGTTGGTGAGCGCGGCGAGCACCACGATGGCGGTGCCGTGCTGGTCGTCGTGGAAGACCGGGATGTCCAGGGCCTCGCGCAGCCGGGCCTCGATCTCGAAGCAGCGCGGCGCGGAGATGTCCTCCAGGTTGATGCCGGCGAAGCCGGGGGCGATGGCCTTGACGATGGCGACGATCTCGTCGGCGTCCTGGGTGTCCAGGCAGAGCGGCCAGGCGTCGATGCCGGCGAACCGCTTGAACAGGGCCGCCTTGCCCTCCATCACCGGCAGCGCGGCCTTGGGGCCGATGTTGCCGAGGCCCAGCACCGCGGAGCCGTCGGTGACCACGGCGACGCTGTTGCGCTTGATGGTGAGCCGGCGGGCGTCGTCGGGGTTCTCGGCGATGGCCATGCAGACCCGGGCCACGCCCGGGGTGTAGATCATGCTCAGGTCGTCACGGTTGCGGATCGGGACCTTGGACGACATCTCGATCTTGCCGCCGAGGTGCATCAGGAAGGTGCGGTCGGAGACCTTGCCGATGCTGATGCCGTCGATGGTGCGGAGCTTGTCGACGATCTCCTCCGCGTGCGCGACCGAGGCCGCCGCGATGGTCACGTCGATCCGCAGCGCCTCCAGACCCGACGCGGTGACGTCGAGGCCGGTGACGGTCCCGCCGCAGGACTCCACGAGGGTGGTGACCTGGCTCACAGCGTTTCCGCGGGCCGGGACCTCCATCCGCACCGTGATCGAGTTCGACACACTGGGCACGGTCGCCATCGACGTTCCTTCTCTCGTACGCGCACTCATCAGACTTACCGTTGTGGTCTGATCGTCGCACCTACTGCCGCGTAACTGGAAATGTTGTTCCACACAGCGGAGGCACTGAGGTTTCTGACGGGAAGGGAATGCGTTTCCGGGAGGCTTTGTTAGTCTGGGTGTGCGACACCGGCTCGATCCAAGCCCCCGGGCCCAACCTTAGTCGCTTCGAGCGACCACTTGCCGCGAGGCGAGCATGGCGGGTCGGTGTCGTACCAGGCATCAGAGAGGGCCCCACCAACGGAAGTTGGTGGGGCCCTCTGCTGTCGCCACTACTCGTGCAGCAGCGCCGGCACACCCGCGGCGTCCGGCAGGTCCAGCGGTCCGGACAGCACGGTGAGCCGCTGGGTGGCCCGGGTCAGCGCCACGTAGAGCACCCGCAGCCCGGCGTCGGACTCCCCGGCGATCCCGGACGGATCGGCGACCACCGTGGCGTCGTACTCCAGGCCCTTGGCCTCCAGGCTGCCCAGCGCGACCGCGCGCGCGCCGAGCCCGGCGATCCAGCCGGCCGCCTCGCCGCGCCGGTCCATCGGCACCACGATGCCGACGGTGCCGTCCACCTCGGCCAGCAGCCGCTCGACCTCGGCCCGGGCCGCCCGGCCCAACTCGACCTCGGCGGCCACCGAGACGAAGCGCGGGTGCACGCCGGTGGAGCGCACCGCGCGCGGCGACTCGGTCCCCGGCGCCGCCTGCGCCAGCACCCGTGCGGCGACCTCGGCGATCTCGGCCGGGTTCCGGTAGTTGGTGGTGAGGGTGTAGCGGCGGCGCGGCTTGGAGCCCAGCGTCTCGTCCATCGCGGCCTGGGCCTCGGCGGGGTCGATCCAGGAGCTCTGGGCCGGGTCGCCGACGATGGTCCAGGTGGCCTGCCGGGCCCGGCGGCCGATCATGCGCCACTGCATCGGCGTCAGGTCCTGCGCCTCGTCCACGATGACGTGGGCGTACTCGCTGCGCTCGACCGGCTCCCGCTCGCCGCGGCGGGTGCGGTCGGCGAAGGTGGTGACCTCGTCCAGGCCGGTCAGCAGGTCGGCGGCGTCCACCTCGCGGGCCCGTGACCTGGCCGGCTCGCCGAGCAGCAGTTCCAGCTCGTCCAGCAGCGCGACGTCGTGGGCGGTCAGGCTGCCGCGGCCGGCGTCGTCCAGGTGCCGCCAGGAGCCGGCCAGCAGCCGGGTCTCCTGCTGGCTGAGCGAGCCGCGCGCCTGCCGGGCCAGCTGCCGCGGGTCGCGCAGGGTGGCCAGCACCCGGCGCGGGGTCAGCGCGGGCCACCAGGCGTCGAGGAAGGCCAGGAAACGGTCGTCGTCGCCGACATGGTCGTCGAAGGTCTCCCGCTCGCGCTGCTGCTGCTCGCGGTCGACCCGGTCCCCGGTCCGGGGGCGGGTACGCAGCAGGAGGGACCAGAGGGCGTCCAGCAGCAGGCGGCGGGCCCGGGGGCGGAGCAGGTTGATCGGGGTGGCGCCGTTGCCCAGGACGGTGCGGCGCAGGTTGCGCAGCGCGTTGGCGTCCATCCGCAGCACCTCGCCCAGGGCGCTGACGCGCAGCTCGGCGGGGGTTCCCGGGGTATCCAGGGCGGCCCGGGAGGCACGGCGCATCAGCGCGACCATCCGTGAGGAGCCCTTGATCCTGGCTGTCTCGGGGCTGTCGTAGCTGTCCGCCTCGACGCCGTCGACCAGGCTGCCGACGGCCCGGATCGCGACCTGGCCCTCCTCGCCCAGCGCCGGCAGCACGCCCTCGGTGTAGGAGACCAGCAGCGGGGTGGGACTGACCACGAGGATGCCGCCGGCGTAGCGGCGGCGGTCCTGGTAGAGCAGGAAGGCGGCGCGGTGCAGGGCGACGGCGGTCTTGCCGGTGCCGGGGCCGCCGGTGACCAGGGTGGCCCCGGCCGCCTGGGCCCGGATCACGATGTCCTGCTCCTGCTGGATGCTGGAGACGATGTCCCGCATGGTGTGGCTGCGGGCCCGGCCCAGGGTGGCCATCAGCGCGCCGTCGCCGACCACGGCCAGCGGCTCGCCGTCCAGCACCGGCTCCAGGTCGGGGCGCAGCAGGTCGTCCTCGACGCCGAGCACCCGGCGGCCGCGGGAGCGGATCACCCGGCGCCTGACCACCCGTCCGGGCTGCAGCGGGGTGGACCGGTAGAAGGGCGCGGCGGCGGGCGCGCGCCAGTCGATGACCAGCGGCCCGTACTCGGTGTCGAGCACCCCGAGCCTGCCGATGTGCAGGGTCTCGGCGACGGCCGGGTCGGCCGGGTCGAGCGGCGTCTGCGAGGGGAAGCCGTCCTCCTCCGGACCGTCCGGCTGCTGCAGGTCGATGCGCCCGAAGAGGAAGTCCTCGAACTCGTTGTTCAGCCGCTGGAGGTGCCGTCCGGCCGTGTAGACCTGGGCATCGCGTTCGGCCAGGGCGCCCGGGGTGCCGACGAAGGCCTTGCGGCTGGCGTCGCTGAGGATGAACTCGGCCTCCGCCAGCTTCTCCTCCAGGCGACGGTAGACCCGGTCCAGATGCTGCTGCTCGACGGCGATCTCGCGATCGCGCAGGGTCTCCGCGGCGGTGTTGGCGGCAGCGGCGGTATCGCTGGGCGCGGTCAAGAAGGCCCCCTGTGTACGTGGTGTGCGGCGCTCGCCCCTTGATGCGCAAAGAGGAGACGGACGATCCTACGTCATCCGCCCCCTCCCGCGGGTTCTCACCCCGGGTCGGGGAAGCGCGTCGTCGACCCGGTCAGGCCGGGGCGGTGGAACCGCATCAGCCCGGTGGCCTCCCCCTCCACCGCCTCCCGCTCGGCCGCGGTGAGCCTGGTGAAGGCGGTGACGGTGAGATCGGGCCCCTGCTTGGTGAAGCTCAGCGACCAGTGCCCGCGCACCGTGCCGTCCACCAGGAAGGCGGCCCGGTAGCCGTTGCCGTTGCGCAGGCCGAGCTCCGCCTCCCTGGCGGCGATCCGGGTGCGGTCGGCGAGGCCGAGGACGACGTTGTCGTACTCGGGCAGGAAGCGCGGCGGCGCCGGAGTGTCCGGGTCCGGGCGGGGCGCGTCGGGGAGGTCGAACAGTTCACGGCCGGTCAGCGCGTCCTGGAAGGTCCGCAGCCGCGGGCGCAGCCGCTCGAAGACCTCGACCAGCCGGGTCAGCCCCGACCAGGCCTGAGCGTCCAGGACGCCGGCCGGGCCGAAGGCGGCGAGGTAGCGGAGCACCATGGCGTCCGGGTCGGGGTCCTGGTCGAGCGGTCGGCCGAGCCAGTGCTCCAGGGTGGTGGAGGTGGTCTGGCCGCTCTTGCCCCACAGCCCGCGCGGCGGCACCTGCACCAGGGCCAGGCCGTCGCGGATCGCCCAGGCCAGGGTCCCGGGGTCGTGGCCCGGGAAGACCTCGGCCAGCGCGGCCCCCAGGGCGGCGTTGGTCATCGGCTCCCGCGTCAGCAGCTCGGTCGCGGTCTGCTTGAGCCGCGCCGGGTCGATCCCGGACAGCGCCTTGCGGTAGATGTTCTTCCCGTACGGGCCACGGTCGTTGACGACCTGACAGAGCGGCCGCCAGGCGAGCGCGTCGTCGGCGTCGAGCAGGTGCACGGTGCCGCGCATCGCCGAGACCCGGACCAGGGCGCGCTCCGTCATCAGCGCCGACACCTCCTCGGGGTCGAAGCCGAGCAGCCGGGTCCACAGCCCGACATAGGGCGCCACCGGCACCTGCGACTGCATTCCGGCCAGGAACCGAACGCTCTCCAGCACCCCGCGCGGCTCCCGGGCCAGCAGCATCTGCCGGGCGAGCAGGGCGCGGTTGAGCGAACGGGCGGTCAGCTTTTCGATGGCCGTGCTCCAATTCCTGAGTTCCGGATTGCCTGCGACGGGGCCCGGAACGCCGAAAGCCGCCTCGTCTGCAGGACGGGCGGCTCATGACGCATGGGGTGGTTGGTGGAGGTGGCGGGAATCGAACCCGCGTCCTGTGGTGCAAAACCAGGGCTTCTCCGAGCGCAGTCCGCTGTGCTTTTCTCGGCCCCGGCAGTCACGCGGACAAGCCGCCGACGGGCCCAGTCACTGTTTGATTTCCCGCCGCATCCCGTGACCGGACACGACGGTGGAGTTCCCTAGATTATGCCAGGGTCCGGGACGGGAACGCGCCCGGCCTGACACCTTCAGTTACTCGCTCAGGCGGCGAGGGTGAAGGAATCGCGGTTGGAATTGGCGATTATAGTTTGCGACATATGGTTTACGAGATCATTGCCGCGTTTCTCGGCTCGCTTCCCCTGGATCGACATCCCCAGTCGAAACCGATCACCCCCATGGGGTGCTATTCATTTTTCAAGGCACGCGCCCCGGATTTCCGGTCCGAATCGCCTGCCGTTCCGCGTGGACCTGGGGGGTCCTGCGCAACTCTGTCATCCTACGTCCCCGCCGGGGGGACGGTCCAGCTCATAACGGTGGGTCAGCCCTGCGCGCGGCGGCGCACCGCCGCCAGGGCCCGGTCGGTCTCGCGGCGGTCCTGCTTCTCCCGCAGCGTCTGCCGCTTGTCGTGCAGCTTCTTGCCCTGGGCCAGCGCCAGCATCAGCTTGGCCCGGCCGTCCTTGAAGTACAGCGACAGCGGGACCAGGGTGAAGCCCGACTCGCGCAGCTTGGCGTCGAGCTTGTTGATCTCCTCCTTGTGCATGAGCAGCTTGCGCTTGCGCCGGGCGGCGTGGTTCGTCCAGGTCCCCTGCGCGTACTCCATGATGTGGACGTTGTGCAGCCAGGCCTCGCCACTGGTGATCTCGGCGAAGCCGTCCACCAGTGAGGCGCGTCCCGCGCGCAGCGACTTGACCTCGGTGCCGGTCAGCACCAGGCCGCACTCGATCTCGTCCAGGATGTGGTAGTCGTGCCGCGCCTTCTTGTTCTGCGCGATGATCTTGCGTCCGGGTTCTTTTGCTCCGGATCGCCGCGTGAGTTTCGCGAGTGTCACGCCTGCCACCTCGGGTTCACGTGGGGGTGCGGGGGGTCGCCCCCCGGGAAATTGCAGTCCTTGGCCATGATGCGGGCCATTCTCGCACTCCGGAGCGGGTCTCGGCACGGGAGTAACGGGCAGCCCGTCAGTGCGGGTCCGCCGCGGCCAGGTCGTCCAGGACGGTGATCGCGGTGCGCTCCGCCGCCTGCGGCCCGGCGGCCGGCGGGACGGCGACGTCCGGGGTGATGCCGGTGCCGTCGAGGTCGCGTCCGGCCGGGGTGCGGTAGTGGCCCACGGTCTGCTCCAGGGTGCCGCCGCCGCTGACCGCGCTGGGCAGCTGCACCGCGCCCTTGCCGAAGGTGCGCGAGCCGACGACCACGGCGCGGTCCCGGTCCTGCAGGGCGCCGGTGAGCAGTTCGGCGGCGCTCATGGTGCCGCCGTCCACCAGCACCACCACCGGGGTACGGGTGTCACCGCCGCGGGAGGCGGTGAGCCACTGCGTGGTCCCGTCCGCCTGGTAGGACCCGACCGGGCCGCCGTCCAGGAAGGCGGAGGCGGCCCGGACCGACTCGTCCACCAGCCCGCCGGAGTCGCCGCGCAGGTCAAGCAGGATGCCGCCGCCGTCGGCGCCGGCGCCGCGTGCCCGCACCGCCTCGGCGACCTGCTCGCCAGTCCCGGCGGTGAAGGCCGATACCGCGATCCGGGTGATCCCGGCCGCGGGCCGGTCCACCACCACGTCGTCGGTGTCCAGGAGTTCGCGGCGCAGCACGACCTGGCGCACGGTCCGCCCCTGCTGGAGCCGCAGCACCACGGTGCTGCCGGCGTCCTGGGGGGCGCCGCGCAGCAGGGCGACCGTCTCGGTCACCGGAAGGCCGTCCACGGCGCGGCCGTCGACGGCGAGCAGTCGCTCGCCGACGCGCACCCCGGCACGGGCGGCGGGGCCACCGGCGGGCACCCTGGAGACCGTGACCACGCCCGCGGAGCTGCGGGAGACCCACAGCCCGACGCCGGTGTAGCGGCCGTCCAGCGCTTTCGCCATGGTCGCGTACTGCTGCGCCGTGTAGAACGCGGCCCAGCGGTCACCGCCCTGGTCCACCCAGCTGCGCGCCGCGGCGTCGCCGCTGAGCCGCACGCCGGCCGGCCGGGGCAGCGGGGCCGGCTGCCCCTCGCTGCCCCAGGCGCCGGTGGCCGCGCCGGTGGCGAGCACGGTGCCGAACAGCAGGCCCAGGGCCAGCTGCAGGCGGAGATGCGGGTAGCTACCGGACATGGCAGGTGAGTCTAGGGCTGCGGACCGGCCGCCATGGCGGGTACGCAGCAGAACGCCCCGGACGCAGTACAGCGGCCGGGGCGATCATCGGAAGGTCAGACCTGGCTAGACCTTCAGGTACTTACGCAGCGTCAGGAAGGCGGCGATGGAGGACATCCCGACACCCAGCACCAGCATCAGCGGCATCACCTGGAACACGGGGCCCCAGCCGATGAAGTTGATCAGCTGGATCTGGCCCTTCAGGAACCGGTCGATCAGCAGGTACTTGCCGATCGCCAGCATCCCCGACGCAAGGACCGCGCCCACCAGGGCCGCGAACGCGGCCTCCGCGATGAACGGCATCTGCACGTAGTAGTTGGAGGCGCCGACCAGCCGCATGATCCCGGTCTCGCGTTTGCGGCTGAACGCGGACACCCGGACCGTGTTGACGATCAGCAACAGGGTGACCCCCAGCATGATGGCCATCACCACCAGGGCCACCACCTGTGCGCCGTTGAGCAGGTTGAACAGCGGCTTCAGGACCTGGCTCTGGTCCTCCACCTTCATCACCCCGGGCTGCCCGCCCACCAGACCGCTCACGATCTGGTAGTTCTGCGGGTCCTTGAGCTTGATCCGGAGCGAGTACTCCATGCTGTCCGGCGTCAGCGAGGTCAGCAGCGGGTTGGTGGGGTCCTGCTTGGTGTACTCGGCCAGCGCCTGCGCCGGGGTCTCCGTGTAGATCTTGTCGACCAGGCCGGTCTTCTCCAACTGGGCCTGGACCGAGTCGATCTGGTTCTGCGTCGCCGCTCCGGTGGAGCAGTTCTTGTTCACCGAGCCCTGGTTGGCGTCGGTCTTGTTGCAGAAGTAGACCGATACCTCGATCTTGCCGTCCCAGTAGCCCTTCATGGTGCTGACCTGGTCGCGCAGGAGGAGCGCCGCCCCCGCCAGGGCAAGCGAGAGCGCCACGCTCACGACGACCGCGATGGTCATCGTCAGATTTCGGCGGAGACCGATTCCGATCTCCGACATGACGAACTGTGCTCGCATGACTTCCTAGCTGGTCGGGACGTCGGCCTGGTGCGGACGCCTGGGCGTGCGGTGCGTGCGGCGGATCGGGCGGTCAGTGCTGGTAGCCGTAGACGCCGCGGGACTGGTCGCGGACGAGGTGGCCGGTGTCCAGCTCGATGACGCGCTTGCGCATCTGGTCCACGATCGCCTGGTCGTGGGTGGCCATCAGCACCGTGGTGCCGGTCCGGTTGATCCGGTCCAGCAGCTTCATGATGCCGACGGAGTTCTGCGGGTCGAGGTTTCCGGTCGGCTCGTCCGCGATCAGCAGCATCGGCCGGTTCACGAACGCGCGGGCGATGGCCACACGCTGCTGCTCACCACCGGAGAGCTCGCCGGGCATGCGGTCCTGCTTGCCGGCCAGGCCGACCAGTTCGAGCACCTCGGGGACGACCTTGCCGATGACGGACCTCGGCTTGCCGATCACCTCCAGCGCGAAGGCGACGTTCTGCCCGACCGTCTTGTTCGGGAGCAGTCGGAAGTCCTGGAACACCGTGCCCAGTTGGCGCCGCATCTGCGGCACCTTCCAGTTGGACAGCTTGGCCAGGTCCTTGCCGAGGACGTGCACCTCACCGATGGAGGGCCGCTCCTCGCGCAGGATCAACCGCAGGAAGGTCGACTTCCCCGAGCCTGACGAGCCCACCAGGAAGACGAACTCACCCTTCTCGATCTCCAGCGAGACGTTGTCGAGGGCGGGACGGTTCTGCTTCGGATACGTCTTGGAGACGTTGTCGAATCGGATCACGGCTGCATCACGGTCGGCCAGTCTAGGTGGAAGGGAGGATGCCGGCGCCGGTTACCCCGGAACCTTCACCACCCCCTTGCGGACAGGGACAGGTCTGACGGAGCCGCACCGCAGGACGGCATGGTGCACCCGCGTGACAGCTCCCCCGGTTGGCCGACCTTACGCGAACCCGACGCCGACTCGCAGTCGCGCTCACGGAAAGGTGGGGGAGTTCACGGCCAAACGACATCAAATCGGAATATTCAAGCGTAAGAATCATGGGAACCTGCCAGCGGATTCACTCACTGTGATCGATACCTGACAGTCGCTCCCCGTCCGCACCCCTCGTCGGACCCGGTGGCCGACCGGGAACCCGACCTGATTGCGTTCGGCATGGCACAGTGGAGGGAACCCACCCGGCATGGTGTCTCGTTGGGCAGGTCGAAGGAGGAGATCGATATGACGCTCGACCGCTTGGTGTGCGCCAACTGTGCCGGACCGGTGGCAGAGGGCCGCTGCCCCACCTGCCGCGCCAGTCGGCAGCGGATGCAGGAGCAGCAGGGTCTGTTCGGCTCCCTCTCCCCCGCCGCGCTGATCGCACTGCTCGTCGCACTCGTCGCCTGCGCCCTGATAGCCAGGCACGCCTTCGCCTGACCCCACACAGCGGCGCAGCGCAGAGGCCGGGCCCCGGAACCGTGTTCCGGGGCCCGGCCTCTGCGGCGTTTCCGCGCCTGCCGTCAGGCGGCGTGCCGGGGCGTGCCGGTGCGGGGGCCGAAGCGGAACACCAAACCGCCTGCGAGCAGGGTGAGGCCACCGGCGAACAGCAGCGGGGCGCTCTGGTCGGTTCCGGTCTCGGCGAGCATCTGCCGGGGCTGCGGAGCGCTCGTCCCGCCGCCCGAGGAACCACTCCCGGCAGCGCTGCTGCTGCTGGCGGAGCGGGTCGCGGAGGCCGACGCCGTGGCCGTCGCGGAGCCCCCGACGACCGCCGCCGCGGTGCCGGTCGCCGTCGCGGCGGCGGTCGCCGAGGACGCCGCGGTCGCGTTCGCGCTCGGGCCCGTCGCGGTCGCCCCGTCACTCGCCGTAGCGGAGTCGGTCACGGTGGGGTCCGTCAGGCTGGGGTCCAGGCCGACGGCGCTGCTCTGCGGTCCGTCGATCACCTTGCTCTGCACCAGAGTGGGCGTGGTGGCCGCCGATGCGACCCCGCCCACCAGCAGTCCGGTGCCGGTCAGGGCCAGCGCAGCCGTGGCGACCCGCACCCCGCGTGAACGTATACCGGTGTACTTCTTCCGGTGCCCGCGCCGTGCCATGGCCACAACGGCCCCTCTCGCCACTTCAGGTCCCGCCCTTGGCGGGCATTGCGGGTCAGCATGGTCAATCACCCCCGGTAACGTCAACGGCGATCTGTCCCCTTTCGGGAGCAGATCGCCGTGATCATGACGAATTATTGACGGAACCTGTACAACGCCTCTACTCGGCCTTCTCGTTCTGCTTGCGCCAGCGGATCCCGGCCTCGATACTCCAACTTTTCGGGGCGCGACGCCCCGTACCCCTGCGAAACCCGGGCGGGTGCTACTCGGCCTTCTCGTTCTGCTTGCGCCAGCGGATCCCGGCCTCGATGAAGCCGTCCAGGTCGCCGTCGAGAACCGCCTGCGGGTTGCCCACCTCGTACTGCGTGCGCAGGTCCTTGACCTGCTGGTACGGGTGCAGGACATAGGAGCGCATCTGGTTGCCCCAGGAGTTGCCGCCGTCCTTCAGCGCGTCCATCTCCGCCTTCTCCTCCTGGCGGCGGCGCTCCAGCAGCTTGGCCTGGAGGACGTTCATCGCGCTGGCGCGGTTCTGGATCTGTGAGCGCTCGTTCTGGCAGGAGACCACGATCCCGGTGGGGAGGTGGGTGATCCGGACCGCCGAGTCGGTGGTGTTGACGCCCTGGCCGCCGGGGCCCGAGGCGCGGTAGACGTCCACCCGCAGCTCGGACTCGTCGATGTCCACGTGGTCGCTCTTCTCCACGACCGGGAGCACCTCGACGCCGGCGAAGGAGGTCTGCCGGCGGCCCTGGTTGTCGAACGGGGAGATCCGGACCAGCCGGTGGGTGCCCTGCTCGACCGAGAGCGTCCCGTAGGCGTAGGGCGCCTTGACGCCGAAGGTCGCCGACTTGATGCCGGCCTCCTCGGCGTAGGAGGTGTCGTAGACCTCGGTGGGGTAGCCGTGGCGCTCGGCCCAGCGCAGGTACATCCGCATCAGCCGCTCGGCGAAGTCGGCGGCGTCGACGCCGCCGGCCTCGGCGCGGATGTTGACCAGGGCCTCGCGAGCGTCGTACTCGCCCGCCAGGAGGGTCCTGACCTCCATCTCGTCCACGGCCTTGCGGACGCTCTCCAGCTCGGTCTCGGCCTCGGCGCGGGCGTCGGCGTCGTTCTCGTCCTCGGCCAGCTCGAACATGACCGAGAGGTCCTCGATCCGACCGCGCAGGGTCTGCACTTTGCGCAGCTCGCCCTGGAGGAAGGACAGCTTGCTGGTGACCTGCTGGGCCGCGTCCACGTCGTCCCAGAGGTTGGGAGCGGCGGCCTGCTCCTCGAAGATCGCGATATCGGCACGGATCTTGTCGAGATCGACCACAGCCTCGATCGACGACATGGTCGTTTCGAGGGACTTGATTGCTTCGTAAGGATCGATGGCTGCCACGGGCCAAGCCTAACGGTTTGCGGGAGCGGGTCCCGCCTGCCTGCGCCGGAGCTCAGACCAGGGGAACGCCGACCGGTATACCGGCCGGTGAGTGCATCCGGGTCAGGCCCGCGACCTGGACCTTTTCGAGTTCGTCGGCCTGGTCCGTGCTGCTGGCGCTGGCGGACGGCGAGCCGGAGGGGCCGCTGCCGGGGCTGCCGGCGGTACCGCCGCCGTCGCCGGCGAAGGCCTTGTAGGCGCCCAGTGCCCCGGCCGCGACCAGCAGCGCGAGCACGCCGACCAGCAGCCGTCGACGCCGCCGTACGTTGCTGCCGGCGCCGCTGCGCCGGGCGCCCGGACGGCGGTGGGTGCTGCCGGGCCTGGCCGCGGCGGCCTCCCTGGCGGCTCGCTCCTGGCGGGAGGCCTCGGCGAACGCGGCCAGCTCCTCGCGGTTGGGGCGGCGCAGGCTGGTGTGGGTGTCCCGGCTGGAGTCCGGCTGGGCGCCGGGCACCAGCGGGACGGCGGGCCCGCGCCGACGGGCGATCCGCTGGCGGGTGGAGACATGGCCCAGATCGTCCAGGTCATCGGCATCATCCGGGCCATGCGGGTCATAGCCGTCGTCGTAGTCGGAGACCCGGGCCCCCGAGGAATCGGGGTGGCTCACCCTGAGCACCGGCTGGCCGGTCAGTGAGGGCAGCTGCTCCCGCAGCCGCGCGGCCAGTTCGGTGGCGCGCAGCCGGGAGGCGGGCGCCTTCGCCAGGCACTGGGCGATCACCCGCCACAGGTCCTCGGGCAGCCCCGGCAGCGGCGCGACGCTCTCGGTGACATGCCGACGCAGCACCGCCCCGGTGTGGCCGCCGCCGAACGGGGTGAAGCCGGCCAGCAGCTCGTACAGCACCGTGGCCAGGGCGTAGATGTCGACGGCCGCGCGCGGTTCCAGCCCCTCGATGACCTCGGGGGCCAGGTAGTCGGGGGTGCCGATGATCCGGGTGGCCCGGGTGCGGCGGGGTGCGTCGACCAGGCGGGCGATGCCGAAGTCGGAGAGCTTGGCGCGCGGCGCACCGCCGGGGCCGGGCGAGGACGCCTGGTCGAGCAGGATGTTCTCGGGCTTCACATCACGGTGGACGATGCCGGCGGCGTGGGCCACGGCCAGGCCCTCGGCGACGTCGGCGGCGACGGAGACGGCCGCCTGCGGGGTGAGCGGGCCCTCGCGGTCCAGCCGGGAGCGCAGGTCCGTGCCGTGCACCAGCTCCATCACCAGGGCGAGGTCGTCGCCGTCCACGACCAGGTCGTGCACGCCGACCACGCGCGGGTGGTCCAGGCTGGTGAGGGCGGTGCGCTCTTGGACGAAGCGGCCCACCAGGACCTGGTCGGAGGCGAGGTCCTCACGGAGCAGCTTGATCGCCACCGGACCCTCGGGACCCTCGCCGAGCCAGACGGTCCCCGCCGAGCCACGGCCGATCACCTGGTGCGCGGTGTAGCGGCTGCCGATCTTGCGTGCCAAGGCTGCTCCGTGCGCGTAGGGCGGATGTCAGCGACCAAAGTACGCGGAATGGGGCCGGTTGGGGGTACGGGGCACCCATTGCCGCAGGTCAGATGTCGACAAAGCGTCAAACCCGGTTCCGCTAGGGAAGACTGCTCGGCAGACCGGTGGGGACGTTGTTGACGACCTTCTTCACCGAGTTCGCGGTGTTGGTGATGCTCTGCACCCAGTTCACCACGTCGTGGTACCAGGTCTGGACGTTGCTGATCCAGTGCTGCATCGGCGTGAAGTACCAGACCACCACTCCGATGACCACCAGGAACAACAGCGTGCGCAGGCAGCCGCCGCCCGGGATGCGCATCCGTCTGCGGCGTGGGGGTCGTGGCTCGCGCTCCCGGCGCGGCGCGGGCTCGCGCTCCGGCTCGCGGCGGGGTTCGCGCTTGGGCGCGGGGCGCTGCGGTTCGGGGCGCGCGGCGGGGGGCTCGGAGCGCCGCTGCGGCGACCGCTGCTGCTCCTGGTAGTCCTCCCGATTTCCCAGGTACTCTTCGGCCTCCTGGTAGGGCGGCGGCTGGCGGTACTGCGGCTGAGGCCGCTGCTGGGCCTGGCTGCGGTACGGCGGCGGGGCCACCTGCGGCGCCTGCTCGGGGCCGGTCTGCATCGGATAGCCGACCTGGGTCTGCTCGTTGCGGGTCCGGGCCGCCCGCAGCTGGTTCTCCCACGGGTGCGGGCCGGCCGGCTGTGGCGGGGCGTCCTGGCCGAACTGCTGGTTCTGGTTCTGCCCGTAGTTCTGGCCCTGCCCGTAGTTCTGACCCTGCCCGGAGGGCGTGGGCATGACCCGGGTTCGCTGGGGCGCGCCGGGGGCGAGGCCCGGGTCGATCCGCTGGGTGCGCTCGGCCGCGCCGGGGGGCAGCACCTGGGTCGGGTCGGCCGCGCCGAAGGCGTTCAGCACCGTGGCCCCCGGGCCCCCGACCGGCGAGGCGCCGAACACCGTGGGCGCGCCCGGGTCGTAGCGGATGCCGTTGGGCACCGTCGGGTCCTGGCCCACCGGTGCGAGCGGCGGCGCCAGCAGCGCGCCGACCGCGATGGCCGCGTCGATCTGGCCCGGGGTGGAGTGCACGCCGATCCCGGCCGCGACGGTGCGCAGCGCGGTGGCGAGCACCACGGCCGTCGGCCGCTGCGCCGGGTTCTTGCGCAGGCAGTGCTCGATCACGGTCCACAGCGGTTCCGGCAGGTTGCGCGGCCGCTGGGGCTCCTGCGAGAGGTGCATCTGCAGGATCTGCAGCGGGCCGTCACCGTGGAACGGCGGCTGACCCGTCAGCAGCTCGTACATCATGATCCCGGCGCCGTAGACGTCCACGGCCGAGGTCTGCTCGCGGCCCTCGGCCGACTCCGGTGCGACATAGGCGGGCGTGCCGACGAACTCATGGGTGCGGGTCAGGCCGGGTGAGTCGGCGAGCCTGGCGATGCCGAAGTCGGTGAGCAGCGGATGCATCTGCTGACTGCCGCCCGCCCGTCGCCCACCACCACCCTCGTTCGAATCGCTTCGCTCCCAGCCCGTCTCGGTGACCACTGTGGCCAGCAGCACGTTGGCCGGCTTGAGATCCCGGTGGACCACGCCGTCCGCGTGGCTGGCCGCCAGCGCGTCGGCGATCTGCGCCATCAGCAGCGCCCCCGCGACCGGGCTCAGCGGGCCGTGGCTGCGCAGGTAGCGGTGCAGGTCGGGGCCGTCGATCAGGTCCATCACCAGGGCGAGCAGCTCGCCCTCGACGACCAGGTCGCGGACCCGGACGATATTGGGGTGCACCAGGCGCAGCAGCACCGAGCGCTCCCGCAGGAACCGCATGACCACGTCGGGGTCGGTGGCCAGTTCTTCCTTGAGGACCTTGATCGCGACCTGCTGGAGCGCCGCTCCGCTGCCGGACTCGTCCCGCACCTGCGCACGCCACACCGTTCCGGTGGCCCCGCGTCCCAGCGGTTCCTCCAGGAGGTACTTACTGCCGACAGGCCGCACCCGTGCGCTCCTCGCCCATGCATTCGTCGAGCCTCTGGGAGGCAACAGTAAGCCCCTACCCGAAGGACGTGCTTCAGGGTGCCGCAAGTTCCCAAGATCGCTGATACGGGTGATGGGGGCGAGTTGTCGGTGGCGGATGGGAGGATGCACTCAGCACCGTGGCGACCACTCCGCTTGCGGGGTCTGATCGTTGAGTTGGTGGGACCGGGTGGTGCTGTACCGGGTGGGTTGGCAAGTGCCGCTGCCAGGAGCCTGCGGAAGGGGCCGAGGGACGATGCAGATCCGGCTGAGCGTGCTCGCGGCACGTGACGGCGCGTCGCCGTCACGTGCCCATGCCCTGGGCCCGCAGGGCCAGCGGCCGCGGCCGCCCGTCCAGGCCGCGGACGTGCTGGTGACGGCCCCGGCCGGGACGACCCTCGGCGCGGTCGCCGGCGCCCTCGCGGGCGCGGTCGCCGGCCGCCCGGGGTCGCGCGGCACCCGCTCCTCCACCCATGTCCACCTCTACGTGGGCGACCAGCGGCTGGACGAGCGGGCCGTGCTGGGCCACCCCCCGCTGGTGGACGGCGCGGTCCTGTGGCTGGACGAGCCGGACCCCGACCACGTACCGGACACCCGGGCCGGGTCGCCGGCCGAGCTGCGGGTCGTCGGCGGCCCCGACGCGGGCGGGATCCATCTGCTGCTGCCGGGCCGGGTCCGGGTGGGGCGCTCCGCCGAGGCCGACGTCCCGCTGGACGACCCCGACGTATCCCGGTTCCACCTCGCCCTGGACGTCGCCGCGGACGGCCGGGTCTCGGTCGCCGACCTGGGCTCCACCAACGGCACCGTGCTGGACGGCCTGCCGGTCGGCGCCGACCCCGTCCCGGTGCCGCCGGGCTCGGTGCTCGGCCTCGGCGAGTCGGCCCTGACACTCGCCCCCGGAGCGGGCCGCCCCGGCCCGCTCGGCGGCTCCGACCTGCTGGCGGACGGCCGGGGCCAGTTGCAGCTGACCCAGCGTCCGCCCGCCCCGCCGGCGCCCGCGCCCAGGCGGCTCGGCGGCCCCACCGCGAGCGGAACCGGCAGCTCCCCGGTGCCGAAGCCGTCCCCGGGACGCACCCGCGGACTGCTGGCCCGCGGCGGGGAGCGGCTGCTGCGCGGCGGCAGGTCGGCGGGGCGCCCGCCGGCGGCCCCGGCGGGTCCGGTCGCCGCAGGCGCCGATAGCGTCCCGGCCCCGGGCCCCGGCGCCACTCCCCCGCACGGCCTGCGGCTGGCCCCGGCGCGGGCCGCGCGCAGCGCCGACGCCTCGCGCTGGCCGGATCCGGCCGAACTGCTGCACACCGCACTCGGACCGGGCCCACGGCTGTGGGAGCGCGGCACCGAGCACCCGGACACGCTGGCGCTGCGGCTCGGCAGCGCCGGACCGCACGCCGATCCGGTCACCCTGGACCTGCGCGCCGTCGGCAGCCTGGGCCTCAGCGGCCCCCAGCCCCGGCTGGCCGGGCTGGCCCGCGCGCTGGTCGCCCAGCTCGCCGTGGAGCACGGGCCCGCCGCCCTGGAGCTCGTGCTGATCGCCGCCGACCCGGCGCGCCCCGCGGAGCTGCGCGTCCAGGACTGGTCCTGGGCGTTCTGGCTGCCGCAGCTGCGGCCGCTGCGCGGGCAGCCCTGTCGGCTGCTCACCGCGCTCGACGCGGAGCAGGCGCTGGCCCGGCTGGCCGAGCTGGGCGCCGCGGGCGGCAGCGCCGTTCCCCGCGCCTGCGCGCTCACCGTCCTGGTGGTCGACGGCGACCCGGGCAGCACCCAGGCCCGTGCCGCGCTGGACAGCCTGCTGGCGCACGGCCCCGCCCAGGGCGTCCATGTGCTCGTCCTCGCCGAACGGCCCGACCTGCTGCCGCACGGCTGCGGCGCCACCGCCGCGATCGGCGGCGAGGTCGACACCCTGCTCACGCTGGAGCGTCCGGCCGGCGATCCCGTCGACCAGCTCCCGGGGCTGCCGGCCGGCGGCCAGCACCGGGCCGCCCCGGCCCGGGAGCTGGTCGACGGGATCGCCCTGGACGCGGTCTCCGCCGCCTGGGCCGAACGGCTGGCCCGCGCGCTGGCCCCGCTGCGGGAGCCCGACGCCAACCGCAGGCCGGGTCGCGGCGCCCTGCCCGACGCCCCCAGACTGCTGGACCTGCTCGGCCTCGACACGGTCACCCCGGCCAAGCTCGCGGGCCGCTGGGAGGACCTCCAGGTCGCCTCGGGCGCCCTGCCCGGGGTGCTGGTCGGCGCGGACCGCGACGGCGCCTGCGGTCTCGACCTGTCCAGCCACCTGCTGATCGGCGGCGCCCCCGGCTCCGGACGGACCGAACTGCTGCGCACCCTGCTGGCCTCGCTCTCCGTCGCCGAGCGGCCGGACCGCCTCGGCGTCATGCTCATCGAGGGCCGCCCGCCCCGCGACCCGGCCGACGGACTGCTGCCCTGCACCGAGCTCCCGCAGGTCACCGACTATGTGGACGGATCGGACCCGCAGCGCCTGCTGCAGGCGGCCCAGGCCCTGCAGAGCGAGCTGGACCGGCGTGAACTGCTGCTGCAGGGACGCTCCTTCGCCTCCGGGCACGCCGAGCGTGCGCTGGCCCGGCTCGCGCCCCCGCGCCGGGCCGCCGACGACCACCCCCACGGCGCGCCCGCGCCCGCCACGCCCTCCCCCGCGCGGGTGGCCGTCGACACCGCCCCGCCCGCGCATCTGCTGGTGGTCGTGGACGACCACGACGAACTGCTGCTGCCCGGCCGCGAGCGGGCGCTGCTGGCCGCGGCGCTGGACGCGGTCGCCGTCCGGGGGCCGCGCCTGGGCGTGCTCCTGGCCGTGGCCACCGGCCGCCCCGACCGCAGCAGCGGCACCGATCTCGACGAGGCCGTCCACCTCCGGATCGCCCTGCGCACCGACGACTCCCGGCTGTCGTCGCTGCTGATCCATGTCGACGACGCCGCGAGCGTCCCGGAGGACCGCCCGGGACGCGGCTGGATCCGGTACACCGACGGCGGGGTGACGGCCTTTCAGGGCGCCAGGGTGAGCGGCCGGATCCCCCGTACCGCCACGCTGCGCCCGACCGTGGCGCCGATCGACTGGGCCGCCATGGGCGACCCGCCGGCCCGCCGCCCGGTGCGCGAGCTCGGCAACGGCCCGACCGACCTGGCGCTGCTGGCCAGCGCCCTGCAGCGGGCCTCGGAAACCGCGGGGGCGGGGGCCGCCGCGGGGCTCCTGTGAAGGTGCCCCCTTGGCTGCGGACCGTAGATGGCTGGGCGCGCAGTTCCCCGCGCCCCTGCGGTGCTGCAACTGATCCACTGTGGCCAGGTTGCAACCCCCAGGGGCGCGGGGCTGTGTTGATTCAACTGCGTGCGCGCCCAGCCCACTACGGTCCGCACCTACCCCTTGACGCTGCCGGCCAGCAACCCGCGGACGAAGTACCGCTGCAGGCTGAAGAAGACCGCCAGCGGAATGACGATGGAGATGAACGCGCCCGCCGTCAGGATCTCCCAGTGGTCCCCGAAGGAGCCGGACAGCTGGGCCAGCCGGACCGTCAGCGGGGCGACCTCGGGGGTGCCGCCGGCGAAGGTGAGGGCGACCAGCAGGTCGTTCCAGACCCAGAGGAACTGGAAGATCGCGAAGGAGGCCAGCGCCGGGGTGGCCAGCGGCAGCACGATGGAGCGGAACACCCGGAAGTGGCTGGCCCCGTCCACCCGGGCCGCCTCGATGAGGTCGTTGGGCAGCTGGGCGATGAAGTTGTGCAGCAGGAACACGGCCAGCGGCAGCGCGAACATGGTGTGCGAGACCCACACCGGGGCGTAGGTGCCGCCGAGGCCCAGGCTCGGGAAGATGGTGACGGTGCCGATGTGCGCTCCGCCCGAGTACAGCTGGAGCAGCGGCACCAGGGCCATCTGCAGCGGCACCACCTGCAGCGCGAAGATCACGAAGAAGATGACGTCGCTGCCCCGGAACCGCACCCAGGCCAGCGCGTAGGCCGCCATCGAGGCGAGCGCCAGCGGGAAGATCGTCGCCGGGACGGTGATCGCCAGCGAGTTGATCAGATAGGGCATCAGGCCGTTCTGCACCCCGAACCCGCCGTTGAACAGCACGTCGTGGTAGTTGGCCAGGGTGATGCCGGGGTGGGCGAAGAAGGTCCACCACCCGGTCTGCGCCACGTCCTTCTGCGGACGCAGCGAGGTGGCCAGCAGGCCGAGGGTGGGGACCGTCCACACCACGGTGAGCGCGATCACCAGGAAGGAGGCGATCGGGCTGCTGAACGCCCGGCGCACCGCCTTGGCCCCGGCCTGGCCCCCGGCCGTGACCACCGGTGCCGCGTCGGCCGGTGTCGCTTCGACGGTCTCTTCGCTCATCGGGTCGCACGCTCCCTGCGCAGCTGGACGATGTTGTAGCCCACCAGGGGCAGCACCGCGACGAAGAGGATCACCGCGAGAGCGCTGCCCCGGCCCGTGTTGAACTCGGTGAAGGACTGCGAGTACATCTCGTTGGCCAGCACCTGGGTGCCGAAGTTCCCGCCGGTCATGGTGCGGATGATGTCGAACAGCTTCAGCGTGGTGATCATGACCGTGGTCAGCACCACGACCAGGGTGTTGCGGATCATCGGGATGGTCACGTACTGGAACAGCCGCCAGCCCCGCGCCCCGTCCAGCACCGCCGCCTCGGTGATCTCGTCCGGGATGGCCTTGATCGCCGCCGACAGCACCACCATGGCGAACCCGGTCTGCACCCAGACCATGATCACCATCAGCAGGAAGTTGTTCAGCGGGTGCGAGAGGATCCAGTTGGGCGGGTTGTGCCAGCCCAGCCAGAGGCAGATCTGGCTGAGCAGCCCGATCTGGGGCTGCGAGGGGTCCCGGTAGTTGTAGACGAACTTCCAGATGATGCTCGCGCCGACGAAGGAGATCGCCATCGGCATGAAGATGAACGCCTTGTAGAGCCCCTGGTGCTTCAACCGGTCCACCAGCAGCGCGAGCACCAGCCCGAGCACGGTGGTGACGACCGGCGCCACGATGATCCACAGCAGGGTGTTGAGCAGGATCTGCTGCTCACCGCTGCTGGTGAAGGCCCAGGAGTAGTTGGAGCCGCCGAGGAACTTGGTGGAGTCGTCGTTGTAGAAGCTGAGCGTGATCGTCCTGATCGCCGGGACGACCAGCCCCACGGCCAGCAGCAGCAGCGCGGGTCCGAGGAAGATCGTCACCGCGAGCGGCTTGGACACCCGGCCGCTGGCGCGCCCGGCGGCGAAGAAGATCAGCAGCAGAACGGCGACAAAGACCACAACGGCACCAGCCGCATTGCCGAACTTGGTCAGCGCGTCAGCCCACATCGTCGTGGCGCTCCTTCGTTCGAAGGGGCGTGGGGAACCGCGCGACCGCGAGGCGGAGCCTCCGCCGCACGGTTCCCCGCGCCCGTGGTGGCTACTGGGGCCAGGCCGCGTCGATGTTGGACGCCGTCTTGGTGACCGACTGGTTGTTGGAGAACCACGCGGTGAACTCGGACCACTCCTTGCCGGAGCCGACCGCGGCCGGCATCAGGTCGGAGGCGTCGAAGCGGAACGTCGCCGCCGGGTCCGTCAGGTACTTCGCCGACAGCTGGTCGACCGGGTCGGTGTAGACCGCCGGGTCGACGCCCTGGTTGGCGGAGACCCATCCGGGCGCGACCTTGATCCGGCTGGTGGCCCAGGCCGCGGTGGAGAGGTAGTTCTGCACCGCCTGCACCTCGGGGCGGTCCGAGAACGCGGCCACGAACTCGCCGCCGCCCTCGACCGGGTCGGTGACCGTCGGGTCGGCGGCCGGCAGCTTGAAGGCCCAGATGTCGCCGGTCGGGCCGATCTTGGTGCCCTTGGGCCACTGCGCCTCGTAGAACGACGCCTGCTGCAGCATCGAGCACTTGCCGGTGAGGATCGGCGAGCCAGCGTCCTGGAAGGTGGTGGAGGCGATGGTGCTGACCCCGCCGAAACCGCCGTTGACCCAGGCCGGGTTGTGCATCCAGCCCTGCACCACGTTCATCGCCGCGATGATCTTCGGGTCGCTGAACTTGACCGTGTGGTTCACCCACTGGTCGTAGACGTCACCGCCGTACTTGCCGAGGACGACCTCCTCCAGCCAGTCGGTGGCCGGCCAGCCGGTGGCCGTCCCGGAGGCGATACCGCCGCACCACGGCTTGTTCTTCCCGGCCTTGGCGATGGTGTCGCTGAGCGTCATCAGATCGGCCCAGGTGGTGGGGACCTTGTAGCCGGCCGCGGTGAACGCCTTGGGCGAGTACCAGACCAGCGACTTCATGTTGGCGCTGCTCGGCGCCGCGTAGAAGGTGCCGTTGACCGACCCGTAGGTCTTCCAGATCGGCGCCCACTTGTCCTCGTTGGCGACGGTCTGCGCCGGCGGCTTGACCACCTTGCCGGTCTTCACCATCTGCGCCAGCAGACCGGGCTGCGGGATGATCGCCAGGTCGGGGGCGTTGCCGCCGTTGACCCGGACCGGGAGCTGGGACTCGAAGTCGTTGGAGCCCTCGTAGGAGATGGTGATTCCGGTGCAGGTGCTGAACTGCTTCCAGGAGGTCTGGAGCGAGTCCGACTCGGGGCTGAGGATGGACGCGAACATGGTGACCTTGGTGCCCGCATGCCCTGCGTACGCCTGGAACTGGGCGCAGTCCCCGGTGAGGGTCGCCGCCGATCCCGAGGCCTTGTTGGAGCTGCCGGACGTCGACGAGCCGTTGGAGCAGGCAGCGAGCAGTGCCAGGGAGGTCACCGCGCCGGCGGCGATGAGCTGCCGACGCCACCCCCCACCCCGACCGACTTGGGTGTGCATAGGACAAGCCTCCTAGAGGGAAGTCGACCGCGTTGTCATATCCCGAGGTGCTGAATCTCTTTGCTGGCAGAACTCTTCGACGGAGCAAGAACTGGACCATAACTTGCAGGGAGAGCCACGCCAATAGATCGCGCAGCCTTCGACTCCCGAACGCATACCGATCCGATATCGGTGTCACACAGTGACCGTCTCGGCCTCCGCGGACGAGGCGCCCGAAGCCGTCCCGGCGGGGTTCCGGCGCAGGTGGCGGGCGATGCCGACCCCCAGGACCACCGCCACGGTCCAGCAGCCTCCTGTGTAACTGGCCTCCAGGCGTGCCATCACCGACCCCGGCAGCAGCGCCAGCCCGAGGAACACCGCCGCGCCCAGGGCCCAGGCGGTGCCCTGGGCCCGCTGCCGGTTCATCGCCAGCTGTCCCTGACTGAGGATCAGGGCCAGCAGCAGTCCGGCGGTCGCGAACGAGAGCACGGCGAAGTCGCGGTCCCCGAGCGCCCGGGGGGTGTGGAACAGCGTGGTCGCGAGCCAGGGCCCGAGAACTCCGCTGAGCAGCAGTCCGGCCAGGCCCAGCAGGACGGCTCCGGCGGCCGCCCCCAGCAGCTGACGCCGGAAGGCGGCACGGTTCCCGAGTGCGTAGGCGCGGCTGAGCACGCTGAGCACCGACGGCTGCACCGAGACCGCCGCGAAGATCGGCAGCCGAACGATGATCATGGCGCTGAGCAGCGCGGCGGTGAGCGGCGACCCTTTGTCCGTCATCAGTTCGGCGAGAACGACCGGGGCGTTCGGCAGTACCTGGCCGAGCAGCGTCGAGAGGGTCAGCGGCGCCAGGCCCTTGCGCAGTTCCGCGGGCCCGGCCGGCGGGCCCGGCTGCGCCGCCCGGGCGGTGGTGACGATGCCCACGGCGACGGAGGCCAGTGGCGCGAGGCTGAGCAGCAGGGCGAAGGCGAGCGGCGAGGTGGAACCGGCCGCGCTCAGGGCCAGCGCGAGCACCACCCGCAGGGCCGAGTCGACGCCCAGTTGGGCGCCGTAGGCACGGAAGTGTCCGGAACCGGCGAGGATTCCCCTGGCGATGTGGACCACCGAGAGGCCGGCGAGTGCGGCGGCCAGTCCCCAGACCAGCGAGCGGTCGCCGCGGAACAGGTGCCGGGCCAGTGGTCCGGCGAAGAGGCCGAGGCCGAGCAGGCAGAGCAGCAGCAGGCTCGCGGAGATCCGCACCCCGCGCAGCGCCACCGGCCTGGCGCCCTCGCCCCGGGCCCGCCGCGCGGCCACCACCCGCGTCAACTCCTGTTCCAGCGGCAGGAAGAGACCGGTGCCCACCGAGAAGGCGAGGGACCAGAGCACGGAGAGGCCGGCCAGGCCGTCGACGGAGAGGGTGCGCCCGGCGATCGCCAGATACACATAGGAGGCCAGCGCGAGGGCGCAGACGCCACCACCGACCGGAACGGTCCCCGGGGGAAGTCGGCGAACGACCGTGCGCAGCGCGGCCGCCCTGGAGTCGGAGACGGGATCAGGCACGTTTCGGCCTCTCGGAGTGCTGTTCGGAGTGCTGTCTGGACGGCTGCCCGTGATTCGCCCCCGGAGAGGAGCGATCGGGCCGGTCCGATGGATCGAGTGCGGAAGAAAGATACAGATCGGATACGGTAAGAAGTTCGTGACCGACGCTCGGTGTTATTCAGCCCCGTATAGTATTCGGCCCATGTCGTCGCCCGCACAGCAAACAGACACCTCAGTCTCAGCCGTACGCGCCCGGCTGGTCGTCCTGGCGGTGTCCCTTCCGTTCCTCGCGCTGAAAGTATGGCTGGCGGCGACAACGCACGGAACCGACGACGTCCGTACATTCCAGCAGTTCGCGGCGGTAATAGACCGGGTCGGTCCGGTGGGAATCTACGGTGTGGCGCACGCGGCCGGCGGCCTCTACAACCATCCGCCGCTGACCGGCTGCCTGCTCTGGGTGCTCCAGCAGTTCAGCCGGCACGGCGCCTCCTTCCCGCTGCTGATCCGGCTCCCGGCGACCGTGGCCGACGTGTTCACCAGCCTGCTCGTGTTCGAATTGGTACGCGGTTGGCGGAACAGCACCCGCCGGGCCATGTGGGCCGGAATTGGAACGGCCTGCAGCCCGGTGCTGATCATCATTTCGGGCTACCACGGAAATATTGACCCACTGTTCATCTTGTTCGTCCTGCTCTCGGTCTGGCTGCTGACGCAGCGCCACCTCCCGCTGCTCGCCGGGCTCACCTTCGCCCTGGCTCTGAGCATCAAAGTCGTGCCGCTGGTCGCCCTGCCGGTGGTGCTGCTGTGGGCACTGCTGCGCAGCCGCCGCACCCTGCTGATGTTCGCCGGCGGACTCGTCTCCACCCTCGCCGTGGTCTGGGGGCCGGCCGTGGCGACGCATTGGCCGGCACTGCGCGACAACGTCCTCGGCTACAACGGCTGGAGTCTTCCGCAGTGGGGCCTCGCCCCGATCCTGAGTGACCTTGGCGTGAAGAGCACAGACCTTCACGCGTTACTGGGCGAGCTCCGCACCCCGGTCGTCGTTGCCTCCGCCCTGCTGGGCATGTTCCTGGTCTGGCGGCGCAGGGACGCGCTGGGCCCGGCCGTAGGCATCTCGCTGGCCTGCCTGCTGCTCCTCAGCACCGCCACCGGCACCCAGTACCTGACCTGGGCCGTCGCCGGCCTGTTCATCGCCGAACCCGGGACCGCACTGCTCTACAGCCTGGTCGGCGGCGTCTTCCTCTTCAAACTCTACGACGCCTGGAGCAGGGGGACATGGGACCTGGCCCGAGCCGCGGGATGGTCGGCCGAGGACACCCAGCTGGGCCTGCTCACCTGGGCTTCCCTGGCCGCAGCGCTGGTCTGTGCGGTGCGCGCCGTGCTGCGCTCCCCCGACACTCCGTCACAGAGCCGTACGTCGCCGACAAATCCGCAGGGGACGGCAACGGAGCGCCGACTCGGCGCCGCGGTCCGGGCCGCCCTGCAAACAACTCCTGCCGCCACCGGCGCGGCCGGGCACACCAAGGTGGAATCGTGACCGGAGAGAACGACCCGTACTCACGTGTTCTCGTGCGTTCCAGCAGTTCAACCATCCGCTGCTGATCCGGCTCCCGGCGACCGTGGCCGACCTGTTACGGAATCCTGAGTGGAGAGAATCTTGTCACGCACTCCGATCGAGTCCCCCAGGGTCGGTGTCCTCGTCGTCGCGTACAACGCCGAGTCGACGCTGGAGAAGACCCTCAGTCGTATCCCGGCGGACTTCCGGTCACGGATCACCGAGATCCTGATCATGGACGACTCCAGCCACGACACCACCTTCCTGGCCGGCTGGCGCTGGTCCCAGCAGGAGGACGCCCCGCCCACCGTGGTCATGCGCCACACCAAGAACCTCGGCTACGGCGGCAACCAGAAGGCCGGCTACCGGCTCGCCATGGAACGCGGCCTGGACATCGTGGTGATGCTGCACGGCGACGGGCAGTACGCGCCCGAACGCCTCGCCGACATGGTCGCGCCGATCGAGTCCGGCGAGGCCGACGCGGTCTTCGGATCCCGGATGATGGAGGACGGCGGCGCCCGCCGCGGCGGCATGCCCGCCTACAAGTACCTGGGCAACCGCATCCTCACCAAGCTCGAGAACGGCCTGCTGAACACCAGCCTCACCGAGTTCCACTCCGGCTACCGCGCCTACCGCGTCTCGGCCCTGGCCGAGCTGCTGATCGAGAAGAACACCGACGCCTTCGACTTCGACACCCAGATCATCGTCCAGCTGATCGACGCCGGGAAAACCATCGTCGAGATACCGATCCCGACCTACTACGGCGACGAGATCTGCTACGTCAACGGTGTCAAGTACGCCAAGGACGTGGTCAAGGACGTCCTGGAGTACCGCCTCGCCCAGAAGGGCTTCGGCACCTGCCCCTGGGTGCCCAAGCCCGACGAGTACGCCTTCAAGGAGGGCGACGGCTCCTCACACGCCGCCATCCTCAAACTACTGAAGGACATGCCCCCGTCCAAGGTCCTGGACCTGGGCTGTTCCGGCGGCCTGTTCGCCGAACGCGTCCGCGCCCTGGGCCACCAGGTCACCGGCGTGGACTACATCGAGGTCGAGGGTGTGCGCGAGCGCACCGACCGCTTCCTGGTGGCCGACCTCAACAACGGCCTGCCCGACGGCGTGGGCGACGGCTACGACCTGGTCGTGGCCGGCGACGTGATCGAGCACCTGTACCGGCCGGAGCGGGTGCTGGAGGAGATCCGCGCGGTGCTGCGGCCCGGCGGGCAGCTCCTGCTCTCGGTGCCCAACATCGGCCACTGGTACTCCCGCGGCCGGGTCGCCCTCGGCGGCTTCGACTACGACCGCCGCGGCATCCTCGACGAGACCCACCTGCGCTTCTACTCCCGCGCCAGCCTGCGCCGCGCGGTGCGCAACGCCGGCTACGACCTGCTGGAGCTCAGCTACACCGGCTCACCCTTCGTCAACTTCGCCGGCGGGAACAGCAGGATCACCAAGATCGCCGGAGGAATCTCCAAGACCCTGGTGAAGGCCCGGCCGACGCTGTTCGGCTACCAGCTCATCGCCCGGCTCACCCCGCACGCCGAACGCATCCTCACCGCCGGCGACGGCGACCACGTCGAAGAACTGCTCCTGCACCAGACCGCCCGCGCCGCCAAGACCCCCACCCCCTGACAGCGCGGTACCGCAGGGCGGACCCGAACCGGGTCCGCCCTGCGGCCTTGTGACAACCGGTCAGCGCATCGATCCGCTCCTCAGCAGAGTCCGGATCACCCGCATCGCGACACTGAGGTTCGCCAGGTCGTAGGCCTCCGCACCCCTTATGTCGTCGAGCGTGGCGCGGGCCCGGTTGACCAGGGTGGCATTGGTCTGCGACCACGCCTCGAAACGCTGCTCGGGGGTCGATCCCGGATCGCCGTGGGTCAGCAGGTCCGCGGTGAGCGAGGCATGCGCGGCGAACAGGTCCTCCCTGATCGCGGCCCGGGCCATCGACTGCCAGCGGTCCCCGCGGGGCAGTTCGATGATCCGGTCCAGCAGGTCGGAGATCTGCAGCCGGTCGGCCAGGTCGTAGTACAGCTCGGCGACGGTGCGGACGTCCTGGCCCGAGCGGTCGGCCGTCTCGACGATGTCCAGCGTCGGGAAGACCGAGGACAGCCCGGCGACCCGGACGGCCAGCTCGGCCGGGACCCCGGCCTCGGCCAGCTGGCCGTAGATCAGGTCGAACCAGGCGCGGTCCGAACCGTGCAGCAGCTCCGGCAGCAGGCTCCAGACCTGGTTGCAGCGGTCCCGGAACATCTCGATGGTGCCGGCGATGTCCAGCGGCTGGCGCCGGTTGTTGAGCAGCCAGCGGGTGGCCCGCTCGACCAGGCGGCGGCTGTGCAGCCGCATCCGGGTCTGCACCGCGGCGGGGACCCGGTTGTCCAGGCCCTCGATCTGCGCCCAGATGCCCTTGAGGTCGAAGATCGCCCGGGCCGCCGTGTGCGAGCGCACGATCTCCTCGTACGTCGCCCCGGTCTCCTCCTTCAGCCGGAAGGCGAAGGTGCAGCCGCCGCGGTTGACGGTCTCGTTGACCAGCACCGTGGTGATGATCTCCCGGCGCAGCGCATGGGCGTCGATCTGCTCGCCGAAGCGCTGCTGCAGCTGCTCCGGGAAGTAGCGGTGCAGCTTGCCCTGGAGGTAGGCGTCGTCGGGCAGGTCGGAGGCCAGGATCTCGTCGGCGAGGGTGATCTTGGTGTAGGCCAGCAGCACCGACAGCTCGGGCTGGGTGAGCCCGCGCCCGGCCGCCGCCCGCTCACGGATCTGCGAACCGTTGGGCAGGAACTCCAGGGCCCGGTTGAGCTGCCCCTCGGCAACCAGCCTGCGCATCATCCGGGAGTGCACGTCGAGCATGCTCGGCGCCTGGGCCAGGGCGTTGGCCAGGGCGACGTTCTGCGCGTAGTTGTTCTCCAGGACGTGCGCGCCGACCTCGTCGGTCATCGCGGCGAGCAGGTTGTTGCGCTGCTTGACCGTCAGATCGCCGTCGGTGACCACCCGGTTGAGCAGGATCTTGATGTTCACCTCGTGGTCGGAGGTGTCCACGCCGGCGGAGTTGTCGATGGCGTCGGTGTTGACCGCGCCACCCGTGCGCTCGCCGCTCTCGCCGACCGGGCCGCCGACGGAGGCGAACTCGATCCGGCCCAGCTGGGTGGCGCCCAGGTTGCCGCCCTCCCCCAGGACCTTGACCCGCAGGTCGGCGCCGTTGACCCGGATCGCGTCATTGGCCTTGTCGCCGACCTCGGTGTTGTTCTCCGCCGCGGACTTGACGTAGGTGCCGATGCCGCCGTTCCACAGCAGGTCGACCGGCGCCAGCAGGACGGCCTTCATCAGCTCGGCCGGGGTGAGCCTGCTGACGCCGGACTCGATGCCGAGGGCGGCCCGCATCTGCGCGGTGATGTTGATCGACTTGGCGCTGCGCGGGAAGATCCCGCCGCCGGCCGAGATCAGCGACTTGTCGTAGTCCTCCCAGGAGCTGCGCGGCAGGTCGAACAGCCGCTTGCGCTCGGCGAAGGAGGCGGCCGCGAGCGGGTTGGGGTCGATGAAGATGTTGCGGTGGTCGAAGGCCGCCACCAGCCGGATGTGCTCGCTGAGCAGCATGCCGTTGCCGAAGACGTCGCCGGACATGTCGCCGACCCCGACGACGGTGAAGTCCTCGGTCTGGGTGTCGTGGCCCAGCTCGCGGAAGTGCCGCTTGACGGACTCCCAGGCGCCGCGGGCGGTGATGCCCATGCCCTTGTGGTCGTAGCCGGCCGAGCCGCCGGAGGCGAAGGCGTCGCCCAGCCAGAAGCCGTACGACTGGGCGACCTCGTTGGCGATGTCGGAGAAGGTCGCGGTGCCCTTGTCCGCGGCCACGACCAGGTAGGTGTCGTCGCCGTCGTGGCGCACCACGTCCTTGGGCGGGATCACCCCCACCTCGGGCATGAGGTTGTCGGTGATGTCCAGCAGACCGCAGATGAAGGTCTTGTAGGAGGCGATGCCCTCGGCCAGCCAGGCGGCCCGGTCCACCGTCGGGTCGGGCAGCTGCTTGGCGACGAAGCCGCCCTTGGAGCCGACCGGCACGATCACGGTGTTCTTCACCATCTGCGCCTTGACCAGGCCCAGCACCTCGGTGCGGAAGTCCTCGCGCCGGTCCGACCAGCGCAGCCCGCCGCGGGCGACCTTGCCGAAGCGCAGGTGCACGCCCTCGACCTGCGGCGAGTAGACCCAGATCTCGTAGGCCGGGCGCGGCGCGGGCAGCTCGGGGATGGCCTGCGGGTCGAACTTCATCGAGACATAGGAGTGCGGCTCGCCGGTGACGGAGTCGCGCTGGAAGAAGTTGGTCCGCAGGGTGGCCTTGATCAGGGTGAGGAAGGAGCGCAGGATGCGGTCCTCGTCCAGGCTGACGACCTGGTCCAGGGCGCCGTCCAGCTCCTCCATGATCCCGTCGGTGAGCTCCTCGCCGCCGGAGCGGTGGGCCGGCGACAGCCGGGCTTCGAACAGGTTCACCAGCAGCCGGGTGGTGTGGACGTTGTTGGTGAGCGCGTCCTCCACGTAGTCCTGGGAGAAGGTCGACCCGGCCTGCCTGAGGTACTTGGCGTAGGAACGCAGCACCACGGCCTGACGCCAGGTCAGTCCGGCCCGCAGGACCAGCGAGTTGAAGCCGTCGTTCTCGGCCCGGCCGGTCCAGGTGGCGGCGAATGCCTCCTGGAAGCGGTCCCGGGCGTCCTCGTTGACGGTGGTGGCGACATCGGCCGGCAGCCGCAGGCCGAAGTCGTACACCCAGGCGACGGTGGAGTCGCTGCGGCGCAGCTCGTAGGGGTGCTCGTCGAGCACCTCGACGCCGAGGCGCTGCAGCACCGGCAGCACCTCGCTGAGCGAGACCGAGCGGCCCACCCAGTAGATCTTGAAGCGGCGCTCGCCCTCGGCGGCGTCCACCGGCATGTAGAGGTTCAGCCGGAAGTCGGTCGGACCGGTCAGCGTCTCCAGCTGGCGCAGGTCGGCGACGGCGGTGGCCGGGGTGAAGTCGGCGCGGTAGCCGTCCGGGAAGGCGTTGGCATAGCGGCGCGACGCCTCGGCCGCGCGCTCCTCGCCGCACTCGCGGGTCAGCACCTCACCGAAGCCGTCCATCCAGGAGCGGGCCGCCTCGGCGAGCCTCGCCTCCAGCCGTTCGACGTCGGAGTCGGAGAGCTTGGGCAGCTCGCTGCCGGGCTCGACCCGCACCACGAAGTGCAGCCGGGCCAGCACCGACTCGGTGTTCCAGGCGGTGTAGTCGATGGCGGTGCCGCTGAGCTCCTTCATCAGCAGGTCCATCAGCCGCAGCCGGACCCTGGTGGTGTAGCGGTCCCGGGGCAGGTAGACCAGCGCGGAGAAGTAGCGGCCGTACTCGTCCTGGCGCAGGAACAGCCGCAGCTTGCGGCGCTCCTGGAGGTAGAGCACGCTCAGCGCGACCGAGAGCAGCTGGTCGGCCGGGGTCTGGAACAGCTCGTCGCGGGGGTAGGTCTCCAGGATCTGCACCAGGTCGCGGGCGTCATGACTCTCGACGGTGAATCCCGACTCGGCGACGACCTGCTGGACCTTGCGGCGCACCACCGGGATGCGGTTGACCGACTCGGTGTAGGCGGCGGCGGAGAGCAGGCCGAGGAAGCGGCGCTCGCCGACGACATTGCCCTGCGCGTCGAACTTCTTGACGCCGATGTAGTCCAGGTAGGACGGACGGTGCACGGTGGAACGGCTGTTGGCCTTGGTGAGCACCAGCAGCTTCTTCTCGCGGGCCTTGGCGCGGGCCGGGGCCGTCAGCCGACCGAAGGAGGCGGAGGCCATCGTGTCGCCGGCGTGGGCGTCCGCGCGCGGGTCGGAGCGCAGCACGCCGAGACCGGTGCCCGGCACGGCCTGCAGCAGGTCCTCGCCGTCCGGGGCCTGCACCAGGTCGTACTCGCGGTAGCCGAGGAAGGTGAAGTGGTCGTCGGAGAGCCAGCGCAGCAGCTCCTGCGCCTCCTCCACCTCCTGGGCCGGCAGCTCCTTGGGCGGCTCGGTGCCCAGCTCGTCGGCGAGGCGCAGGGCGCCGTCGCGCATCTTGCCCCAGTCCTCGACGACCTCGCGGACGTCACCGAGGACGCGGCGCAGATCGGTCTCGATGGAGCGCAGGTCCTCGCGATCGGTCTCCCGGTCGATCTCGACGTGCATCCACGATTCGAGCAGGGCGTCCTTCGGCAGGTCGGCGCCGGTGGCGCTGCAGGCGTCAGCGTCCAGGATCTCCAGCAGTCTGCCGGTGATGTCACGGCGGACCAGCAACTGAGGGTGGATCACCACATGGATGGCGCGATTCTGACGGGTCAGCTCATTGGTCACCGAGTCGACCAGGAAGGGCATGTCGTCGGTGACGATCTCGACCACGGTGTGGCCGCAGGACCAGCCGTTCTCCTCGACCGTGGGGGTGGACACCCGGACCTCGGCGGTGCCCTGCGGCCGCCGGCCGGCCAGGCGGTGGTGCGAGGCCGCGGCGCCGTAGACGTCGACCGGATCCCGTTCGAGCAGGTCCTCGGGGGCGGTGTGCAGGTAGTAGTGCTTCAGGTAGGTGGCGAGAGCGCCGCCGGCTCCGTCGCCGAACTCCGTCCCGGATTCTCCCTGGACTGTCGCCTTGCTGAGCAGTTCGGCCTTCGCCGCGTCCAGCTGGGTCTGCATGGCTATCTGGCTCCTGTCGCGCGCCGTTGCGTGACTCGGTGGTGTGCGTCGGACGGGCACCCGCCGGGTCTGTCCGTATCCTCCCGCATGTCCGGAAGAGGATGCGAACCGCCCGGCGAAATCCCGCCTTTCGCGAGGTTTCCCAGCGAGCCTAACTGGGGTAAGAGACCCTGTCAGGGGCCGGAACGGTGCACTGCGTCAGCACCATTGGTCCCACCTGTACGAGTTGTCCAATCCGCACCGACGACTAGAGCATGTGCGGGTAGCGGTAGTCCGTCGGCGGCACGAACGTCTCCTTGACGGACCGGGTCGAGGTCCAGCGCAGCAGGTTCTGGGCCGACCCCGCCTTGTCGTTGGTGCCGGAGGCCCGCGAACCCCCGAAGGGCTGCTGGCCGACCACTGCCCCGGTCGGCTTGTCGTTGATGTAGAAGTTGCCCGCGGCGAAACGGAGCCGCTGCGCCGCCGCCGCGATCGCGGCCCGGTCGCGGGCGATGACCGCGCCGGTCAGGGCGTAGGGGGCGACGGACTCCAGCTGGTCCAGGGTCTGCTCCCAGCGGCCGTCCTCGTAGACGTGCACCGCCAGGACCGGTCCGAAGTACTCGGTCGAGAAGATCTCATGGCGCGGGTCCGTGGAAACGATCACCGTGGGGCTGACGAAGTATCCGATGGCGTCGTCGCAGTGGCCGCCGACCACGATGTCCAGGCTGTGGTCGTTGCGCGCCCGGTCGATGGCGTTCCTGTTCTTCTCGTAGGCGCGGGCGTCGATCAGCGCCCCCATGAAGCTGGAGAAGTCGGTGACGTCGCCCGCGGTCAGACCGCGCACCTCGGCCAGGAAGTCGTCCTTCATCAGCCGCCACAGGCTGCGCGGGATGTAGGCGCGCGAAGCCGCAGAGCACTTCTGCCCCTGGTACTCGAACGCCCCGCGGACCAGCGCGGTGCGCAGCACCGCTGGATCCGCGCTGGGGTGCGCGACCACGAAGTCCTTGCCGCCGGTCTCGCCTACCAGCCGGGGGTAGCCGCGGTAGCCGGCGATGTTGGCGCCGACCGTCCGCCACAGGTGCTGGAACGTCCCGGTCGAACCGGTGAAGTGGATCCCGGCCAGGTCTCGGTGCGGAAGCGCGACCTGCGACACCGCCTGTCCGTCGCCGGTCACCAGGTTGATCACACCGGGCGGCAGCCCGGCCTCCTCCAGCAGCCGCATGGTGTACCAGGCCGACAGGGTCTGGGTGGGCGAGGGCTTCCACACCACGGTGTTGCCCATCAGCGCCGGCGCGGTGGGCAGATTCCCGGCGATGGCAGTGAAGTTGAAGGGCGTGATGGCGCAGACGAAGCCCTCCAGCGGCCGGTGGTCGCTGCGGTTCCACACCCCTGGGCTGCTGACCGGCTGCTCCGCCAGGATCTGCCGGGCGAAGTGGACGTTGAAGCGCCAGAAGTCGACCAGCTCGCAGGGCGCGTCGATCTCCGCCTGCTGCACGGTCTTGGACTGGCCCAGCATGGTGGCCGCGGCGACGGTCTCCCGCCAGGGGCCGGCCAGTAGGTCGGCGGCCCTGAGGAAGACCGCGGCCCGGTCGTCGAAGGACAGCTCACGCCAGCCGGGGGCCGCCGTGACGGCCGCGTCGACCGCGAGTTGGACGTCCTCGCGGGTGGCATTGCCGAGGACGCCCAGCTTGGCGGAGTGGTGGTGCGGCTGGACCACCTCGATCCGCTCGCCGCCGCCCATCCGCTGCACCCCGCCGACCGTCATCGACAGCGTCGCGTACTCGCCCGCGAGCTGACCGAGTCTCGACTCGATCCGGGCCCGTTCGGGACTGCCGGGAGCGTACCCGTGGATCGGCTCGTTCACGGGCAGCGGTACCTGCGTGACAGCGTCCATACGTCTTATGCTGTCATGATTTGACCAGGTCCTGGGCATATTCGACGGCCTGCGCCAAGGTGTCGGCGACCGGTACGCCGACCCGCTCCAGCTCCGACCGGGCGTGCGAACCGCCGGTGAACAGCACCGCCTGCGCGCCGACGTGCGCCGCCGCGAGCGCGTCGTCGACCACGTCGCCGATGAGCACCGTGCGGGACGGGTGCACACCCTCGACCTGAATCGCCGCCAGATGCCGGACCAGGTGCTCGGCCTTGCCGCTGACGCCGCTGGTGCTGGTCCGGCCGTCCACGCGTATGAAGTGCTGGTCCACGCCCAGCCGGCGGACCAACGGGAGCAGGTCGGCGTGGGCGTACATGGACAGCAGCGACTGCGACCCGGACCATCCGGCCAGGACGTCGTCCGCCCCCTCGGTCAGCCCACAGCTGTCCCTGAGCGTCTCGTAGTGGCGGTGGAAGCGGGCGTCCATGACCAGCCACTCCTCGGCGGTCGGCGTCCGCCCCATCACCTGCTCGTAGAAGCCGATGACCGGGACCTGGTACTGCTCGCGGTACTGCTGGACGGTGAGCGGGGCCAGATCGATCGCGGCGAAGGCGGCGTTGCTCGCCTCCACCACTACCTCGACGTCGTCGAAGAGGGTGCCGTTCCAGTCCCAGACGATATGTGCGCGCATGGCCGCACGGTACCCGGCGGCACCGACAACCGGGGAGCTCGGGTCGTTGCGCGGGCCGTTCCTCCGACCGTTCCTCCGGACAGTCAGGCCAGCAGGCCGGGGATCTCCTGGGTCGCGAACCAGAGCAGCTCGTGGTCCTCGGCGCCGTCCACGGTGAACCGGGCGTCCTCGTCCCCGGTGTCCGCGGCGGCCACCGCCGCAGCGGCTGCCGAGACGTCCTCGCGGACCTCGGGCTCGTCCGCGTCGGCGTGCACCGCGGCCGCCCTGGCCAGCGGCGGGGCCTCGGAGAGGGTCACCGCGCCGAGCGCGGAGGCGTCCGCGTGCTCGGCGTCGTTCTGCAGCGCGACGGCCTCGTCCGGGACGTCCAGGGCGACGACCACCCGGCGGCGCGGAGCCGCGCCGTCCGCGGCGAGCAGGCGCAGGGAGGACTGGGCCGCGCGCACCAGGGCGGCGTACTCCAGCTCCTCGATGTCATCGCTGAGGTACCACTCGCGCAGGGCCGGGGTGACCGCGTAGGCCCGCAGCGGCAGCGGTCCGAGGCTCCCGTCGGCGTGCGCCTGCGCGAGCGCGTGCAGGGTGGTCGGAACGTACACGCGCATCGGGGCACTCCGGTCGACGGTGGGGTGGGACCGGCGTCCAGCATATGCGGCCGGACGACCGCACCCGCGCAGCCGGGCAACCTCACCGGACGGCTGCGGAGAGTCACCGATCGAGTGGGGTTTGACTGCGCTGGGTGACCGGTCGGATTGTGGTGTGCCGTTCATCTTCCCAGCTCAGCGACGTCTGCCCACTCGGATAGGTGAACTTCGCCGGAGCCCTCGACGCGTCCGCGGGAGCCTTGTCGCTGTCAGTGACAGCCGATACCACTGGCCTCACGCACACCACCGCGAGTCAAGGGGGTACGGGCATGGTCGACACTGCAGCCACCGGGGTCAGGATCGGGCGGGTGCACAGCCTGGGGGCGACGAGAGCCAGGCAGCACGGCGGCACGGCGCCCACCCGCACCGGGCACAACACCCTGGCGCGCCACTACGCGGTGCGGCTGCTGGAGGTGCTCAGCGGGCACCGGGTCTGCGACCAGCTCGCCGCGCTGGCCACCGAGGACGTCTACGACGACGTCCGGACCCTGGTCCGGCGGCGCTGCCTGCACGGCCCAGGGCCGGGAACCGCGCGCCCGGTGCTGCGGCGGGTCTTCGACGACTCCCCCGCCCCCGGAGTGCTGGAGGTGACCGCGACGGTCGGCGTGGAGGAGCGGCTGGAGTTCCTGGCCTTCCGGCTGGAGCAGCACCGCACACCCCGGCGCCCGGAACCGGCATGGCGGTTCACCGCCCTGGAAACCAGGTGGTGAACCGCCATGGGACTGTTCCGAATCCGCGTACTGCTACTTCTTGCGGCGGCGGCCCTTCGCGGCCTTGCGGCGCTCGGCGCGGGTGCCGCTCTCCTCGTCCGCCTCTTCGTCCGCCCCGTCATCGCCGGTGGCGAAGTCGCCCTCGATCACGCCGCCCTCGCCGTCGACCGACGGCGCGGTGTAGTGCAGCCGGTCCGGACGCTGCGGGGCCTCCAGGCCCTTGGCCCGGATCTCCGGACGGGCGTCCTCGGGGGCCTTGTCCATGACGACGGTGTTGCCGTCCTGGGCCACCGGGACCTCCTCGACCTGCTGCTCGACCTGGACCTCCAGGTTGAAGAGGTAGCCGACGGACTCCTCCTTGATGCCCTCCATCATGGCGGCGAACATGTCGAAGCCCTCGCGCTGGTACTCGACCAGCGGGTCGCGCTGGGCCAGGGCCCGCATGCCGATGCCCTCCTGGAGGTAGTCCATCTCGTAGAGGTGCTCGCGCCAGCGGCGGTCCAGCACCGAGAGCACCACCCGGCGCTCCAGCTCACGCATCACGGCCTCGCCGAGCTGGCTCTCCCGCTCGACGTACTTGGTGTGCAGGTCCTCCTTGATCGCCTCGGCGAGCAGCTCGGCGGTGATTCCGGCACGGTCGCCGTCCTCGCCCTCCAGTTCCTCCACGGTGAGGCTGATCGGGTAGAGCTGTCCCAGCGCCTGCCAGAGCTTGTCGAAGTCCCACTCCTCGGCGAAGCCCTCGGCGGTGGCGTTCTTGACGTAGGCGTCGACCGTGTCGTCCATGAAGTGGTCGATCTGCTCGCGCAGGTCCTCGCCCTCCAGAACCCGGCGGCGCTCGCCGTAGATGACCTCGCGCTGACGGCTCAGCACCTCGTCGTACTTCAGGACGTTCTTGCGGATCTCGAAGTTCTGCTGCTCGACCTGGGTCTGCGCGGAGGCGATGGCGCGGGTGACCATCTTGGACTCGATCGGCACGTCCTCGGGCACGTTCGCCATCGACAGCACGCGCTCGACCATGCCGGCCTTGAACAGGCGCATCAGGTCGTCACCCAGCGACAGGTAGAAGCGGGACTCGCCCGGGTCGCCCTGGCGGCCGGAGCGGCCGCGGAGCTGGTTGTCGATCCGGCGCGACTCGTGCCGCTCGGTGCCCAGGACGTAGAGGCCGCCCAGGTCCTGGACCTCCTCCTGCTCGGCCTTGACCGCGGCCTTGGCCTTGTCCAGGGCCTCGCCCCAGGCGGCCTCGTACTCCTCGGGGGTGTCCACCGGGGAGAGCCCGCGCTGGGCCAGCTCGGCCGCGGCCAGGTGCTCGGGGTTGCCGCCGAGCATGATGTCGGTGCCTCGGCCGGCCATGTTGGTGGCGACGGTGACCGCGCCGCGGCGCCCGGCCTGGGCGACGACCTGGGCCTCGCGCTCGTGCTGCTTGGCGTTGAGGACCTCGTGCTGGACGCCGCGCTTGCGCAGTTCCTGCGAGAGGTACTCGGACTTCTCGACGCTGGTGGTGCCGACCAGGATCGGCTGGCCCTTCTCGTGCTTCTCGACGATGTCCTCGACCACGGCGGAGAACTTGGCCGGCTCGGACTTGTAGATCAGGTCCGGCTGGTCGACCCGGCGCGGGTCCTTGTTGGTGGGGATCGGGACGACGCCCAGCTTGTAGATCTGGTGGAACTCGGCCGCCTCGGTCTGCGCGGTACCGGTCATCCCGGAGAGCTTGTCGTACAGCCGGAAGAAGTTCTGCAGGGTGATGGTGGCCAGGGTCTGGTTCTCGTTCTGGATCTCCACCCCCTCCTTGGCCTCGATCGCCTGGTGCATGCCCTCGTTGTAGCGGCGGCCGGCGAGCACACGGCCGGTGTGCTCGTCGACGATCAGGACCTCGCCGCCCATGACGACGTAGTCCTTGTCCTTCTTGTAGAGCTCCTTGGCCTTGATGGCGTTGTTGAGGAAGCCCACCAGCGGGGTGTTCACCGACTCGTAGAGGTTGTCGATGCCCAGGTAGTCCTCGACCCGGGTGACGCCCTCCTCCAGCACGCCGACGGTGCGCTTCTTCTCGTCGACCTCGTAGTCCCGGTCCAGCCTGAGGCGGTTGACCAGCTTGGCGAAGTCGCCGTACCACTTGGTGGCCTGGTCGGCCGGGCCGGAGATGATCAGCGGGGTACGGGCCTCGTCGATCAGGATCGAGTCGACCTCGTCGACGACGGCGAAGTTGTGGCCCCGCTGCACCAGCTCCTCCTGCGACCACGCCATGTTGTCGCGGAGGTAGTCGAAACCGAACTCGTTGTTGGTGCCGTAGGTGATGTCGCAGAGGTACTGCTTGCGACGCTCGGCCGGGCTCATGTTGGCGAGGATCACACCGACCTCGAGGCCGAGGAAGCGGTGCACCCGGCCCATCCACTCCGAGTCGCGCTCGGCGAGGTAGTCGTTGGTGGTGATCAGGTGCACGCCCTTGCCGGACAGCGCGTTCAGATAGGTGGGGAGCGTGCCGACCAGGGTCTTGCCCTCGCCGGTGCGCATCTCGGCCACATATCCCATGTGCAGCGCGGCTCCGCCCATGATCTGGACGTCGTAGTGACGCTGCCCCAGGGTGCGCTGGGCAGCCTCGCGCACCGTGGCGAACGCCTCGGGGAGGATGTCGTCAAGGGTCTCGCCGTCCGCGAGGCGCTCCCGGTACTCGTCGGTGAGCGCACGCAGCTCGGCGTCCGTCAGGTTGACGAAGTCCTCTTCGATGGAATTGACCTGGGCGGCAATGCGATGCAGCTTGCGAAGGATCTTTCCTTCGCCTGCGCGCAGGATCTTGTCGAAGACGGACACGTGGGCTGGCTCCTTGCCTGGGCTGGCACTGGGCGGTCTGTGCACTTGCGTTCTGCGCACCGGCGATGGAGACGCACCACCGCGTGGCCATCGTATGCGAGGAAACGATCGGGTCGGGAGGTCCGTCAGCAGACCGGCTGGGTGTCACCCTCCCGAGTGGGTCGGCCACTCCTGCCAACAGTGAACAAAACGGACATGAAAAATTACTGAGGCGGCCAAGACCGATGCCTGTCCGGGCTCAGCAGGTCTGCCGCCAGGCGTCCAGGTCGAGGTGCTTGCGCAGGGCGCTGAAGCCCAGACGACGCGCCTGCGGGCAGAACGCGGTGGTCGGCAGGTTGTACTCCGCTTCGAACACCGCCTTGCCCCGGGCGACGAACGGGGTCAGCGCGTCGCACTCGCCGAACTCGGCGCACTGCTCGTTCACCGCAAAATCGAAGGCGCCTACCAGCTGTGGGATCTGGTCGAGATCGTTCTTGAGGCCGACGGCCAGTCCCCTGGCGTGGGCGAGACCGGCGACCATGCGGTTGAAGGCGAGCTGGTCGGCCGCGGTGAGCGGGAAGCCGCTGTTGTTCCGGTAGCCGTCGACATTGTCGGGCTCCACCGCGTCGAAGCCCTTGCTCCGGCACAGGTCGAACCGCTTGCCGAGGATGGGCCGCAGGGTGTCGAGGCGGCGGATGTCCAGCCAGCGCTCGCCCTGCCAGCCGTTGCCGGAGCCCAGCAGCGACGCCGGGTAGGCGGAGCGGTCCGGACGGAAGTCCTCGTAGGCGCCGGCGTTGATGTAGCAGATCGCCTTGCGGCCCTTGGCATGCAGCGCGGCCACCACGGCGGCGCCGGCGTCGAAGCCGTCGACGTCGTACACGGCCGCGTCCACGCCGGTGTCCACGCCCTTGCTGAGCTGCCACTGCCAGCTGGTACCGGGGGCCGGCTGCCAGCGGGCGGCGACCGAGCCCGTACTGGAGCTGGTACTGGGACTGGGACTGGGCGCGGTGTCACCGGAACCGGAGCCGCCACCCGAGGTGCAACCCGCCAGCGCCAGCAGCAGCGCCCCGGCGACCGGCACGACCCTGCTCCACCTCACGGCGTCCCCCGAACGCCGGTCAGCAGCAGCTCCGGCATGACCACGGACCAGGGGTTGTCGCCGCTGCCCGGAGTGGCGTAGCAGTATCCGGCCCGGTGGCGACGCGCTGTCTCCCGGATCCCCGCGCAGTCCTCCAGCGAGGCCCCGTGCACCAGGTGGGCGAAGCGCTGCTGCGGGAAGTCCGAGGTCCAGCCCGGCACCAGCAAGCTGCGGTGGCTGTCGGCGCCGCCCTCGAAGGTGACGACCACGTCAGCGAGCTCCGCATAGCCCGGGTCGGGGTGCGTCCCCGGGTTGAGCACCACCTGCCGTGCCTCCAGCGAACGCGCGGCCACGGCCAGCCGCCGGTAGTGGGCCAGTAGGTCGGGCGCGGTGGCGGCCTGGTCCAGGAACACGCCCTCGACCCGGTACCACTCCTGGTAGCGCTCGATGTCGGCGACGACCTCGTGGTGGCCCCGCCTGCCGTAGTCGGTGTCCACATAGCCGAGCAGCGGTACCCCCGCCGCCCTCAGCACCGCGGCCGCCTCGACGAACTCGGATTGAGGCGCACCGCCGGGACCGCTCGCCGGATTGAACACCACCCAGGCCACGGTCGCCCCGTTCGCCGCCGTCGCCTCCCAGGCGGCCGGGTCCGCCCCCGGGTGGACGTACAACGGCACCAGCAGGCACCGTTCTCCCGGTCCACGGGTCGTCACTTCCACGCTCCTCGGTCCTCGGTCCTCGGTCCTGAATGTCCACCAGTGTCACCTGTGCACCGTGACACGACCAAGTGACCAGCAGGCGACGGCCAGCAGCAGGGCGGCTGCCGTCGATCCCACCGCCGGCTCGGCCACCCCGGCCACCGTCGCGGCCGCGGCCGGGAAGCAGATCCCGGTCGCGGCCCAGGCCAGCCCGAACGCCTGGAGCAGCAGGGCCGTCCAGACGGTCGCTCCCAGGGCGAGCAGCCCCGGCAACTGCTGTCCGAACAGGCCGCCGGCCAGGGCCGTCCCGACCGCGCTGCCCAGGAGCGCGAGCAGGACCAGATAGCTGCCCAGGCCCAGGGCCAGCGACCGGGCCGACAGCAGGGCGAATCCCCGCGCGGTGTGGGCGGCCCGCAGGGCGCCGTGGATCCGGTCCCGGTACCCGTACAGCAGCCACTCGGCCGGGCCCATGCTGATGGTGAGCGCCACCGTCGGCCCCAGGTCGAGGCGGCCGCCGCGCAGCGCGATCCCCAGGGTGAGCAGCGACATCGCCATGCCGAACAGTCCGTGCGGCACCGAGGCCCGAAGCGGTGGCAGCGGCTCGATCGCACTGTCACCGTCCACCTCGGCCAGGCAGCCGCGCAGTTCGCGCCGGGCCAGCCGCACCGTCAGCAGCACGGTCCAGACGAGCAGCAGCGCCGTCAGCGGAGAAGGACGGATCAGCCCCAGCAGCGCCGCTGCCCCGCCCAGCGTCGCCGGGGCCAGCGCGCGGAGCAGCAGCAACTCCCGGCCCAGCACCAGCAGGACGCAGGAGCCGCCGAGGTAGAGCGCCTGGCCGCCGCAGAAGAGCAGCACGCCGCCGCTGCGGTGTCCGCCCACCAGCACGCCGATCAGGGCGCCGAGCAGGCCGAGCCCGGCCCCGACGAAGGCCCCGCGCAGCAGGCAGCGGCCCCCGGAGCGGCGCTGGCCCCGGCCGAGCCGGGCGTGGGTGCGGTGCGCGAGCGCCTGGTTCCAGGCCCAGTTGAGGACGACGGACAGGGCCAGGGCGAAGGTGCCGTGCGGCAGTCCGCCGGCGTCCGGCGGGCCCGAGAGCATCGGCGCGCCGAGCGGGAAGGCCAGACCGGGGAGGGCGTAGAGGAAGCCGCGCAGCACGCTGGTGGACAGCGGGGCATGCCAGGGCGACGAGGCCGCCTCCGGCTCGGGGTAGCTGCGCGGGGTCTCGGCGTACAGCTCCTCGGCGAGCTCGAAGGCGTCCGATCTGCCGTAGCGGCGCTGGACCTGACGGTCGGTCACCCCTTCGGCCTCGATGGCGGCAGCCACTTCGAAGGGGTGCACGGCGGCCGCGGCCACGCTCCCGAAGCGCAGTGCCGCCTCCGCCGCCGGATCCAGCGGCCCGACCGGCTTCGGCAGCGGGGTGGGCAGCGGACTGAGCCGCAGGCCCTGCCGCAGTTCCAGGACGGCGCTCATACGGCGGCCGCCATGCGGGTGCGGACCGGTGCCGGGTCGCCGACCGGGGACCACAGCCTGGTCGGATCGTCCAGCAGCGCCTCGTAGACCGTACGGAAGGTCGCCACGGTCCGGCTGAGGGTGAACTGCTCGATGACCCGCGCCCGGGCGGCGTCGCCCAGCTCCTGCCGGCGCTCGTGGTCCCGCAGCAGGCCGACGGCCGCCTGGGCCATCGCCGCGGGATCCCTGGGCGGAACCACCAGCCCGGTGTCGGCGACGGCCTCGCGCACCCCGCCGACGTCCGTGGAGACGGTGGCCCGGCCACAGGCCATGGCCTCGATCAGGCTGAACGGGAAGCCCTCGGAGATGCTAGACAGCATCACCACGCTGCCGGCCGCGTAGGCGTGCCGGACCGTGTCGATCCGCCCCTCGAAGCTGACCGCGGCCTCGACGCCGAGCTCCGCCGCGAGCGCCCGGCAGCGCTCCTGGTAGGCCTCGCCGCCGGCCGGCGGCGCTCCGAACAGGCGCAGCCGGGCGTTCGGGATCTCCGCCCTGACCAGGGCGAAGGACCGGATCAGGGTCTCCAGGTCCTTGATCGGGTCGACCCGCCCGGCCCAGCTGAGCGTCGGCACCTCGGGCTCGGGCCCGGCGTAGGGGAAGAGTTCGGGATCGACGCCGTTGTAGACGGTGCGGATGCGCTGCGGGTCGCAGCCCCCGCGCTCCTCCCAGCGCCGGTTGTAGCGGTTGCACGGGGTGATCAGGTCAGCACCGCGGTAGCCCTCGGTGGCCAGCAGCCGGAAGAAGCCCAGGATCAGCGCCTTGACCGGCCAGCGGTACGGCGCCGCGCGGTAGCTGAGATAGCGTTCCCGCAGGTAGATGCCGTGTTCGGAGAGCAGCAGCGGTACCCCGTGGAAGCGCCGGGCGGTGAGCCCGGGCAGGACCGCGAGCCCGCCGGTGACCGCGTGCGCGACCCCCCGGCTGGGCGGCTGGACGGTCAGCGGCCGCAGCGCGTGCTCCAGCAGGTCGGTGGCCTCCAGTGCGTCCTGGACGGTGGGCCTGGAGGCATGGGTCGCCAGGAAGGGCCGCTGCCAGAGCTTCTGCAGCGAGCGCAGCGCGCCCTCGGTCCGCAGCGCCGCCGTGAGCGAGCCGCCGGTCAGGGCGAACTCGGCCAGCTCGTAGAGCTCGTCGGCGAAGTACTTCTCGAAGTCCTGGTCCAGCAGCGACAGCAGAAAGCGTTCGTACCCGGCCAGGAAGCGGCGCAGGTCCCGGCCGCGCGGCGCGGAACCGCCGGGGGTGCGCCCCCAGAGCGGCACCGAGCTGACCGAGGCGACCTGCGGCGGCAGCGTCCAGACCTGGGGCTCACGGCCGCTCCCGGTGATGCCCAGCACATGGAAGCGCACATCGGGCATGCCCTGGACGAGCTGGTCGCACCAGACGCTCACCCCGCCGTGTACATAGGGATAGGTGCCCTCGGTGAGGAGGGTGACTTCGACTGGTCCGTGCATGTCCCTGCGTTTCCCCCTGCTCCAGATTTTTCGCGGCGCGGCGCGTCCGGGGCCCGGCGTGTCGACGGGCCCCGGACGCGGTCCGGTCAGGTGCTGCGGTCAGCTGCTCCGGTCCTCGCTCAGAGCAGGGCGCCGACCAGCTTGGCGACACCGTCGACCGTCAGCGGCACGGCCTTCTTCACCCCGTCGGGCACCACCGGGGCGGTGCTGCCGGTGGGCGGCGTGCTGGAGGTGGCACCGGCACTCGCGCTCGGGCTCGCACTCGGCGTGGGGGCCGCGGCTGCAGCTGCGGCCGGCGCCGCGGGGGTTCCGGCGGCGTTCAGCTTGAGCGTGACACCGCTCTGCAGCAGCCCCGGGCTGGCCCAGCCGGAGAGCTCCCCGGCGTAGGCGCTGCCGAAGGCGCTGGTACCCAGGAACTGCTGCTGCACCGTGCCGGTGGGTGCGGTGACCTGGGCGGCGACCCCGCTGGGCGCGGTGACCGTGACCGTGCTGCCGACGCGGTAGCCGCTGGCGGTCCCGGCGGTCACCGCCGCCTGCCAGGCCGTCCGCTGCTTGAGCTCGGCGCCGATGGCCGACTCGCGCAGGTTGACGATCGGCGCGTTGGCGGCGAAGAGGTTGGCGTAGCTGTCGAAGATCTGGTTCAGCACCGGGTAGAGGATCCGGTCCTCGGCCAGGTTGGACTGGTGCGCGTAGGTCGGCAGCGGGCTGTTGTCGATGATGTGCCCGAGGTCGATCCGCGCCTCCAGCGGCGCGACGTAGCTGCCGTACCCGGTGGACTCGTCGAGCGGCGCGGGCAGGCAGGTGCTGGTGGCCGGGTTGGCGGTGCAGAGGCCGCTGCCGCCCTGGGCGGTGCTGGTGTACAGCCAGTTGTACTCGTTCACCTCGTCATTGGTGTGACCGGCGTTGTAGTACACGTTCATCGGGTAGCGCGGCACCGTCAGCGCCGACCCGACCGCGCGCTGGTTCGCCTCGCGGGAGTGGTCGCTGCCGGTCCACTTGACCCCGGCGGCGGCCAGCGCGGGCGCCAGGTTGGGGTTGTCCACCGGCTGCTGCGGCAGGGTCGCCAGACCCGAGTGCTCACCCGTGACCAGTTCGGTGTTGTCCGTGCTGAAACCGTGGTTGGCGGCCCACTGCTGGTTCTGGGTGATCGCCGTCTGGATGGTCGCCCTACTCACCCAGGCGGTGCTGCCGTCGGCGTTGGTGGTGCAGGACCAGGGCACCGTGGCGGTGTTCTGGACGCAGCCCAGGAAGGGGTGGTCGTAGGTGTGGTTCACCCAGCGGAACGAGGACTTGGCCGAGGTCAGCGCGGTCAGCAGCGGATCCGAGCCGGTCGCGGCGGTCTGCTCGTCGCTTCCCCCGCCGTTGAAGAGGAAGTCGAAGGTGAAGTTGTGCGCCTGCTCCCACTGCTGGGCGTAGGTCACATCGGCCGCGGTCATCCGGATGGTGGACTCGGCCGGGGTGCCGCTGCAGGCCGAGGCGGCGTCGCCGGGCGTGCACTTGGCGGTGCTGCTCCAGCGGTCGTCCGGCAGGAAGACGTCGTCGATGTGCTGCTCGTAGTAGTTGCGGTCGTAGCCGAGGTGGATGCCCTGGGTCATCCAGTCGACGATGCCCCGGGCCAGCAGCCGGTACTGCTGCTGATATTGGTTGTAGGCGAAGGTCAGCACCAGTTCGGAGACACCGCTGTGGTCGTACTCGCCCGCCAGGACGCCCGCCGAACTGCTGCCGGGGATCGGGGCGGTGGCCAGCGGGGTGAAGCTCGCCCCGGCCGCCTGGGTGGCCAGCGGGGTGGCCAGGTAGCCGTAGCTCTCGGTCACGTTGGGGTCGTTGTCCTCGAACGGCAGCGTTCCCTTGAGGTACTTGAACGCCCCGGCGAGCCCGGCCGCCGTGACCGTTCCGGTGGTGCCGTCCAGCGAGCCGATGTAGCCGGGATTCGCCGCGTAGTTGAGTCCGACCGCCGGCTGGGCGTAGGTGTAGGCGTCGACCTGGCGGACCCCGAAGGTCTGCTCGTAGCCGGTCAGCGCGGCCATTTCGGCGGAGCCCGCCGCGAAGGGCGCGTTGTTGGGCAGCACCACGGCCTGGAACTTGCCCTCCGCCTGTCCGTTGACGGTGCCGCTGAGGAAGGCGGCGTCGATCGTCGGCCGGTTGGCGTCCGAGAGCTTCACCACCGTGTAGGGCGTCCCGGAGATGTCCATCTCGTTCATGATCGCGGCGGTGGCCGGCCCGCCGTCGTCCACGACCAGCACTCTGAGGTCGATGCGCTGCGCGGCGGTCGCCGCATGTGCTGCGGCGGCCGGTGCCACGGCTGCCAGCAGTCCCGCCGCGATGAACGCGGCGGCCCAACGGGTCCTACGACCCATGATGTTCCCCTCCAGTGGCAGCCCATGTCCGAATGGGCATGCCGAAGTACGGATGCGGCGCGATACCCGCGCCTCAGTGGAATGAAGTGGCCCCCGCCATCGCATGAACGACATCACATGCAGTGGCCCGTCGCCCCCGCGACGGCGTCCACGTCCGCCAAGCCCCCCTGTCGCCGTCACTTCTGGTGCTGCTGTGACTGCGGTGCGTGGCGTTGCGTTCATATGCTAGAAGCCCCGGCGCGACGCCTGTGTCCCTAATCGGCGAGAGTGGACCAAAGCTCACCCCTGCGAGTTGAGCCCCAGTCAGTTGTTCGGATCCGCTCACTCTCCAGGGGCACTGTCAGTGGCACCTCCTAGGCTGGCCCCATGACCGCAGCCACCACTCCCGCCGGCACCCTCACCCTCAGCGCGGACCAGGCCCGCCGCATCGCCCTGCGCGCCCAGGGCCTGCTGGGCGCCCCGGACCGGCGCGGCGGGGTGCGCGGCGTCCTGCGCCATCTGGGCGCGGTGCAGCTGGACACCATCTCGGTGCTGGCCCGCTCGCACGAGCTCGTCCCGTACGCCCGGCTGGGCCCGGTGGGGCGCGCCGCCGTCGAGGCTGCCTACTGGAGCGGCGGCGCCTCCTTCGAGTACTGGTCCCACGCCGCCTGCATCCTGCCGGTCGAGGAGTGGCCGCTGTTCGCCTTCCGACGCCGGGCCTTCCTCGCCCGCGGCCACCGCTGGCACCGGATGGAGGACGCGGACCGCTCCTGCGCCGAGGTGCTGGCCAGGCTGACCGCCGACGGACCGCTCACCTCGACCGAGCTCGGCGGCGCCCGGAAGGGCGGCGAGTGGTGGGACTGGTCCGAGACCAAGATCGCAGTGGAGTGGCTGCTGGACACCGGACGCGTGGTCTGCACCGAACGCCGCAGCTGGAAGCGGGTCTACGAGCTGGCCGAGCGCGCTATCCCCGCCGAACTGCTCGACTCGGAACCCGACGACGACGCCTGCGTACGGCAGTTGGTGCGCCAGTCGGGTGCCGCGCTGGGGGTGGCCACCGGCAAGGACCTCAGCGACTACCACCGGCTGAAGGTCGATCAGGTCACCGCCGCCCTGCCCGACAGCGGACTGGTGCCGGTTCTGGTCGAGGGCTGGGGCCGGGGCGGGGCCGCAGCACCGGCCTGGGCCGATCCGGCCGCGCTGGCGGCCGAGCCTCGTGGCCGGCACCGCACCACGCTGCTCTCCCCGTTCGACTCGCTGATCTGGGACCGGGCGCGCACCGAGCGGATCTTCGGCCTCAGCCACCGACTGGAGGCATACACCCCCAAGGAGCAGCGGCAGCACGGCTACTTCGCCATGCCGCTGCTGGCCGGCGGCCGGCTGGTCGGCCGGGTCGATCCGGCGCGCGAGGGCCGCACTCTGATCGCCCGTCAGGTGTCACTGGACTCGGCGAAGGCGCTCCCGGCACTGGCCCAGGCACTGCGCGAGGCCGCCGAATGGGTCGGCTGCGACGCGGTCAGGGTGGAGCGGCTGGACGACGAAGCCCTGCGCACCCCGCTGGAGAAGCTGCTGCAGTAGCCGGCACCGGCTCGCTCAGCCTATTTCCAGGATCTTCTCCCGCATCGCATACACCACCGCCTCCATCCTGGAGTGCAGCTGCAGCTTCTCCAGGATGTTGCGGACATGGTTCTTCACGGTGTTCTCACTGATGAAGAGTTGCTTGGCGATGTCGCGGTTGTTCAGCCCGGTGGCCACCAGCTTGAGCACCTCCAACTCCCGGTCGGTCAACCGCGGCGCGGGCAGCAGCCTGCGGTCGTCGGTGCGTTGCTGGATCATCGACTTGAACTCGGTCAGCAGCTTCGCCGCCATCGAGGGGCTGATCTGCGACTGCCCGTCCGCGACCGCCCGGATCGCGGTCGCGACCTCGTCGGTGGAGATCTCCTTGAGCAGATAGCCGGTGGCCCCTGCCTTGATCGCCTCGTAGAGATCGGCCTCCTCGTCGCTGATCGTCAACATGATGATCTTGGTGCTGGGGGCCACCTCCTTGATCGAGGTACAGGCCTCGATACCGCTGCGGCGCGGCATTCTGACATCCATGAGGATGATGTCCGGCAGCAGGTCGGCGGCCTTCTCCACGGCCTCGGCGCCGTCCCCCGCCTCGCCCACCACCTGGATGTCCTCCTCCTGGGCGAGGACGATCTCCAGGCCGCGTCGAAAGAGGGCGTGGTCGTCCACGACCAGGACCCTGATCGGCTCGGCGGCACGCCGAGGCTCGTCGAGCTCCCGGTCGTCGCCGCGCCGCCCGTCCCATCGCTCCGCCATCCGGTTTTCCCCCTCGGCTGGTGGCTGTTGCCGCCATGATTCCACGCTCCGGCCGCCGTGCGATCATTCCGCAGGCCAGCATTGGCTCGGACGAGTGACTCCGGGCGCGCCGCAGGGGCGCGGCAATCCGTGCCGCGCCCCTGCCGCGCCCCTGCGTCGAGCGCCGGACAGCTGTCGGAGGGCTACCCCTGCCCCTCCAGCTTCAGATGGATGACGCCGTAGTCGTAGCCGTGCCGGCGGTAGACGACGCTCGGCTGCATGGTGTCGGTGTCCATGAAGAGGAAGAAGTCGTGGCCGACCAGCTCCATCTCGTAGAACGCCTGGTCGAGGGCCATCGGCACGGCCGCGTGGGTCTTCTCGCGGACGATCAGCGGACCGTCGCCCTCGATCTCCAGCGAACCGATCCTGGTCTTCGTCGCGGGCGCCTCGATCTGCTCGGGGGTGGCCACGTCGGGGGCGGACGAGAGCCGCGCCGTGGCCTCGGCCACGCTCATCGGCGAGCGCGGTCCCTTGTGCACCCGCCGCCGGTCGGCGACCTTGCGCAGTTGGGCGTCCAGCTTGGCGGAGGCCAGGTCGAGCGCGGCGTACGGGTCGGGGGCGCATGCCTCGGCCCGGATCACCGGTCCCCGGCTGTGCAGCGTGATCTCCACGCGCTCGGAGCGCTCCGCCTGGCGGGGGTTGCGCTCCTTCGAGAGCTCCACGTCCAGGCTGATCACCTTGCCGTCGAGCTTCTGGATGTGCTCCAGCTTCTCGCTCACGTGCTTGCGGAACCGCTCGGGCACCTCGGTCTTCCGACCCTTGACGACGATGTCCACGCAGAACTCCGATCCCTTGCACTGTCGCCGGTCGAACCCTCAAGGTCCGCGCGGCCCATCGAGTACGCAGCACCGCCCGCTCGGGATGGGCGGAAGCGCCCCTCACATCCCTTCCTCCCCACTGGGGACGGTTGAAACCCCATGGAACAACGGTTCCCGGGATTCCGCCCGCCCGTTGCCGGGAGGATGCGGTGCGTTCAGGGCGACCGGAGGGCACCGGCAACCGCCGGAACCTCCTGAGCACCCAAAATCGCGGCAGTACGGGGCCTTGTACAGCCCTCGCGTCAGTCCTACCCCCGTACGGATGAACTCACGGTAAAAATCCCTGCGCTTCCCGGCCGTTGCAGCATCCTGTTGTCCCCGCGTCGACGCCCGGAGGATCCCCGTGACCAGTGCGTCCGTCCGCCTTTTCGATGCCGCCCTGGACCTGCTCGTCCCGGCGCAGTGCGTGGGCTGCGGCCGGCAGCACTCCCAGCTCTGCGCCGCCTGCCGGGAGGAGCTCGACCGAGCGCGTCCGCGCGCCGCGCGCCCCCAGGCCGCGCCGCCCGGACTACCGGAGGTGTATGCAGCAACCACCTACGAGGGAGCCGCCCGGCAGATCCTGCTCGCGCACAAGGAGCGCGGCGCGCTCAGACTGGCCCAGCCCCTCGGCGGCGCGCTCGCCCGTGCCGTCCGCACCGCCGTACCGACCGGCGCCTCCGCCCGCGACGCTCCGCTGCTGCTCGTCCCGATGCCCTCGGCGCCGTCGACCGTGCGAGCCCGCGGACACGATCCGACCCGCAGGCTCACCCTGGCGGCCACCCGCGCCCTGCGGCGCGCGGGCGTACCCGCCAGGCTGCTGGCCGTCCTGCGCCAGCAGCGGGCCGTGGCCGACCAGTCCGAGCTCGGCGCGGCGGAACGGCTGCGCAATCTGAGCGGGGCGCTGGGCGTGCCGCCGCACCGGCGCGGTCTGCTCGGCCACGGCCGGATCGTCCTGGTCGACGACCTGGTGACGAGCGGCGCGACCCTGGCCGAGGGCGCCCGCGCCCTGGCCGAGGCGGGCGGGGACGTCCTGGCGGCCGCGGTCGTCGCCGCGACCGTCCGCAGGGACGGTCCCGCCCCGGGTTCCCGGGGCGGTCAGCCCGGGTAGCTCGGCATGGGGCCCCGGGAGGAACTGCTGCCCGCGTTGGTCAGAACCTCCCAGACGCCCTTCTCCCAGCGGTAGACCTTGCTTCTCTCGGTGGCGTCGGAGGAGCCGCTCGCATCCCGCAGATACGGCGCCTTGACGCCGGTGCCCAGCGTGCTCGGATCCTGCTGGAGCGCGCTGACGCTGTTCATCCCGTCCGCGTACGACGGCGCCTGGAGACCGGGCATGACACCGGAGGAACCGTCGATCTCCCAGACCGACGGGGCCTTGCCGGTCGTGGTCTGCTGGCCGAGCACGATGATGCTGTCCCCGTCGTTCCAGGACAGCGACGTGACGCTGGTCAGCGTGTCTCCGGGGACGATCGTGTGCAGACCGGCGATGGTCAGCTCCGAGGTCCCGCCGCTGGTGGTTCGCTGGATCCGGCCGACCTGGACCGAGATGCTCCCGGCATTGTCGACGGCCAGCGCGATCCTGGCCCCGTCCGCCGCCACCTTGGCGTCGGTGACCCGGCCCTTCAACCCTTCCACAGCGACTGGGACGACCTTCCCCGTGCCGCCGTCCACAGCGCCGATCCCCTGGCCCGCCTGGCCGTCGCTGACCGTCCACAGCGTGCCGAGGCTGTCCCAGCTCAGCGACCCGAACCCGTTGTCGTCCGTGGTCACCGGGTGGGTGGGGGCCGTCGTGCTCGTCAGAGTGCTGACATAGAGGGATTTCTGGTCGTTCGACAGCACGGCGACCCTGCCACTGAGGTCGGGGGCCACCGCGAAGCCGCCGATGCTCTTGACGGCGGCGGGCGCGAGCAGTCCGGTCACCTGCTGCGGGCCCGTGGGGTGGACGGCGTCAAGACTGGCGAGGTGTCCCTTCGAGTCCACGAAGTACATGATCGGCTGCTCGGTCACCGACTGCGTGGGCGCATAGGGGCTGTCGCTCGTGGTACTGCAGGACGGCGTCGAGTCGCTGCCCTGGTAGAGGCTGAGCTGTCTGATCTGTTGGCCCGCCTCCTTGGCCTGCTGGGTCGAGACCTGGGCCAGGGTGAAGAAGAGCTGGGCGGCCATCCGCGCGCAGTTCTGCGGCTCCCGGCTCACCTGGCCCTTGAGCCGCACGGACGCGGTGCCGTCGGCGGAGACCTGCACAGCGGAGGCGGAGTCGGCCAGAGCGGTGCCGCTGGGGAAGCCGGGCTGCACTGCCGGAGCAAGCCAGGAGCTCGGCCCGCGCAACAGGATGTTCGCGGCTTCGGTCAACGGGTCGACATGGCTGCGCACAAAGACCGGGTCGGCCACCAGCGGCGTCTGAGGCCCGTTCGCGGACTGGCCGGCGATCGGGTAGTAGACGTTGACGGACTCGTATATCCGCTGGAAGTCCTCCTTCTTGAGCACCAGTCCGTCGGGCAGAGTATCGATCCGCCAGCCGCTGGGGCCCTTGGTGAAGGTGTAGTCCTCCTGGAACGGAACGTTGTTGACGGGGCTGAAGGCATGCCGGGCGTCGAGTGCCGCGACCTTGTTGCCGGTGACCCGGATGACTTCCTTGGTGGAGCTGCTGAGCGTCGGCATCAGCATCGGCTTCAGACCGTCGACGACGGTCGCGCTCTTCTCCGGATGCCATGCCTTGTTGGCGTTCGGGGACAGGAACTCCTTGGCGGTGGTGTATCCGGATTCGTCGGACACCAGATCGTCGAAGAAGCTCGACAGCAGCTGCTCCGGCGAGTTCCCGGCCTTCGGCGGCTCGGCGACGACCACCACCTGCTGGGCATCGTTCACGCTGGTGCTCAGCCGCGGCGGGGTGCCGCTGTCGGGCATCGCGGCGCAACCGGCGAGCACCAGCGCGGAGGCGAGCACCCCCAGGACGCGGATGTCACGCCTCATCGTCGTCCGTTCCCTCATCGCGCCCTTCCTTGGACACCACGATCTGCGCGCCCGTGATGCCGTACCCCGACGATGCCCTGACGTCGGCGGGATTGCTGGGCGGCAGCGCCGCCCGACCGGGAACGTCAGGGATCACGGAACCGTATCCCAGCACCCCGCCGAGGCCGGAACCGAGCCCCGTGCCCAGCACCCCCCCGCCGCGCGGACCGGGCGCCTCCTCCGGGACCTCCGAGGACATCGCCGTGCCGACCCGCGAGGCGCGCATGTAGGGCATACCCGGCACGGCCAGGCCCCGGTTGCCCCGGGAGTCGGCCGGTTCGAGCGGGATCGGCGACCGCTGGATCTCGCCACCCGCGTTGCGCGGCACCGTCAGCCGGAACTGTGAGCCGCCTCCCGGCTCGCCCCAGGCGTGCAGCCAGCCGCCGTGCAGTGCGGCGTCCTCCAGCGCGATCGACAGACCCAGGCCGGTGCCACCGGTGGTGCGCGCCCGCGCCGGGTCCGCCCGCCAGAAGCGGTTGAACACCCGGGACGCCTCACCGGGCTTCAGCCCGATGCCGTGGTCCCGAACGGCCACGGCCACAGCGCCGTCGCCCGCCGCCAGGATCACCTCGATGTCATTGCCCTCACCGTGCTCCAGGGCGTTCACCACCAGATTGCGCAGCACCCGCTCGATCCGGCGCGGGTCGACCTCGGCGACCACCGGCTCGTCGGCGCCGCGCACCACGACGGCACTGCCCTTGGTCCTGGCCAGCGGCTCGGCGGCGTCGATCACCCGGCCGACCACCTCGCGCAGGTCGGCGGGCTCGGCGTCGAGGATCGCCGCGCCCGCGTCGAACCGGCTGATCTCCAGCAGGTCCGCGAGCAGTGACTCGAACCGGTCCAACTGGTTCTGCAGCAGCTCGGCGGAACGCTCCGCCGCCGGATCGCCGAAGTCGTCACGCGACTCGTACAGCAGGTCGGCCGCCATGCGCACGGTGGTGAGCGGAGTACGCAGCTCGTGGGACACGTCCGAGACAAATCGGCGCTGGACCCGGGAGAGCTCCTCCAACTGCCGGATCTGCGTCTGCAGCGCGGCGCCCATCCGGTTGAAGGACTCGCCGAGGCGGGCGATGTCATCCGTCCCGGAGACCTTCATCCGCTCGTCCAGCCGCCCGTCGGCGAGACGTTCGGAGATCTCGGCGGCCATCCGCACCGGGGTGACGACCTGACGGACCACCAGCCAGGAGATGGCGCCCAGCAGCACCACCACGAAGATCCCGGCTGTGGCCAGTGTCGTTCCCACCAGGTTCAGCGTCGAGCTCTCCAGGGTGAACGGGAAGACGTAGTAGAGCTGGTAGGGCTGGCCGTTGATGCCGGGGGTCGACAGCTGCTGCCCGACCACCAGCCCCGACTCGGGGGACTTGTTGGAGGCGGGGGTGTAGTAGATCGTCGTGTACTCGGCCTGGTAGGCGCTCGAACTCTTGACCACGCTCTCCCGCAGGGTCGAGCTGATGGTGCGGTCCGGGTCCACCCCACCCCATTGCCGGGGCGTCTGGGAGCTGAAGGCCTGGGCGGTCTGGCCCGAGTCGGGCACCATCCCGACCACCATGTACTGGCCGGCCCCGCTGATGGCGAGAGAGCTGACCTGCCGCGAGAGCAGGGTCCCCATGTCGAGTCCGCCGTCGGCACCGGTGCATCCGGTCTGACCGGTTCCACTCACCGTGGAGCTCGGGGACTGCGACGCACTGGAGCACTGGGCGGTCTGGTTCTTCAGGGCAGCCGTGAACCCGGCCTCCGCCTGGGTGACCGCAGCCTGGTCCTTGGCATTGAGCAGGCCGTTCCGGACCGTCTTCATCACCACGAGCCCGAGCATCAGGACCGCGCCGAGCGACAGCACCAGGGTAATCGCGACCACCCGCACCTGGATGGAACGCTGGTAGAGCGCGGACATCCGCCGGTACGGGCGCCGCAGTCGCCGACCGAGCAGCGAGAACAGCGCCTTGGTACCGGCGAACATGCCTATCCGGTGCGCCTGCACGGCCGACGGGTACGAGGTCAGTGCGTCGTCCGGATCAGGCGCAGGGGCTCCCTGCCACTCAGGAGGAGTCGACCGCCCGCCGTCCGGCCCGGGCGCGACGGGGGTCCGACCGCTCATCTCAACTGGGTCCCGCCTTGTAACCGACGCCGCGCACCGTCACAACGATCTCCGGGCGTTCCGGGTCCCGCTCGATCTTGGAGCGCAACCGCTGCACATGGACGTTGACCAGCCGGGTGTCGGCGGCGTGGCGGTAGCCCCACACCTGCTCCAGCAGCACCTCGCGGGTGAACACCTGCCACGGCTTGCGGGCCAGCGCCACCAGCAGGTCGAACTCCAGCGGCGTGAGCGGAATGCTCCGACCGTCCCGCTTCACGGAGTGCCCGGCCACGTCGATCGTCAGATCGCCGATCGCCAGCTGCTCCGGGCTCGGCTCCTCGGCCCGACGCAGCCGGGCCCGCACCCGGGCCACCAGCTCCTTGGGCTTGAAGGGCTTGGTCATGTAGTCATCCGCACCGGACTCAAGCCCGACCACCACGTCCACGGTGTCGGTCTTGGCGGTGAGCATGACGATTGGCACACCCGACTCGGCACGGATCTGACGACAGACGTCGATTCCGTCCCGGCCGGGCAACATCAGGTCGAGGAGCACCAGGTCGGGCTTCACCTCACGGAAAACAGCCAGAGCCTTGTCGCCGTCCGCGACAAAAGAAGGCTCAAAACCCTCCCCGCGCAGCACGATGCCAAGCATCTCAGCCAGAGCAGTGTCGTCATCGACGATCAAGACGCGTCCCTTCATGCTTCCCATGGTCTCATTACGGAAACGTGACCTGGGGCACAGTCGGCGAGACTTCCGCCACTCGTTCGAGTTTCCCGGCCTTACTTATGACCTTTTGCAGACAATATGGACAGAGTGTCATCTCACACCGGGCCCGATCTGCCGCAGGGTACGGCCCTGTTGCGGCTTTCAGGGGTACCGGCATGGCTCAAAGTGATCGCCCGGCGGTGCAGCGCGGAGTTTGTGGGGGTTGCGCAGGCCCGGGAAGCGGCGGATGCCTTGGAACCCGAGGGCACCACCATGACACGATGTGCGCTACTCCGTAGCTTCAGGCTCCAACCTCCATGGCGACACCACCACGGCTTCACGACAGAGACGGACCAACGACGCATGACCGACACCCCGAGCCGACGCCCCACGGAACCCTCGGCTCCCAAGTCGGCCGACATCCCGGTCACCCCTGAGGGAGTCGCAGAGGCGGTTGCAGAGGCGGACGAGGAGACGGTCGCAGACGCTACGGCGGGTGCGGCCAAGCCTTCGATCCCCGTGCAGCCCAGCGCCACCACGCAGCCGCCCCGCCGCTCGTACGCCCGCACCGATGCGGGTGTCGGCACAGGCACCGGCACCGGCACCGGCACGGAAGGTGCTGCGGGGAGGGGGACCAACGCTGGGCCGACCTGGTCTGCCGCCCCGGCCTGGGGGCAGTTGTCCTCCGCGCCGATCCCCGGCTGGGAGTGGTCGGGGAGTTGGATCCCCAAGCCCGGCATCGTTCCGCTGCGCCCGCTCGGCGTCGGAGAGATCCTCAGCGGCGCGATCGCGCTCCTCACCCGCTACTGGCGCACTGCGCTGACTGTGTCCGCAGCAGTGGCCGTACTGTCCCAGCTCATGGTCGCCCTGGTCACCGCGCTCCTCCCGCTGCCCGCCGGCAGCGCCGACCTGACGCTCGCCAGCACCGGCAACCCCGCTGCCGACCTCCACCGTGCCCTCGTCAGCCTCGGCGACATCGCCCCCCTCGGCGGCGCCACCGGAGCCATCAGCCTGTTCGCGGGAACCCTCGCCGCTGCGGGCCTGGCCACCGTGGCGAGCAAAGCCGTCATGGGCAAACCCGCCTCCCCAGCCGAGGCCTGGCGCGCCGTCAGCTCTCGCCTGCCGTCCGTCGTCGGCCTCGGTCTCATCACCACCTGCGCCACCTTCGGCACCCTGGCGCTCTCCGCCGCCCCTTGCCTGATCGCCAACGCCGACCACAGCTCCGACGCCGCCATCTCGGCAAGCGCGCTGCTGATGCTGCCGGGGTCGGTCGTCGCGCTGTGGCTGTGCATCTCCATGGGCCTGGCCGCACCGGCCCTGGTCCTGGAACGCCAAAGCATCCGAGCGGCCCTGGCCCGATCCTTCCGCTTGGTCCGCGGCGCCTGGTGGCGAGTCTTCGGCGTAACCGTGCTCGTCTCCCTCCTCACCGGCCTGGTCAGCGGATTCATCGCACTGCCGTTCACGGCAGTCGACCTCATCGCCAACGGCACCGGCTCCGACGGCACCGCAGTCTCCTCCCTGCTGCTCGCCGCCATCGGCGGGTCCATCGGAGCCGCCCTGACCCTCCCGATCACCGCCGGCGCCTCCACCCTCCTCTACATCGACCAACGCATCCGCCGCGAGGCCCTCGACCTCGACCTCGCCACAGCCGTCGGCATCCCCAACTACGGCCACTAAAAGCGCAAGCGGGACTCTCCGCCTGCGGCCTCAAGTCGCGGCTGAGGTCGGCGGGGCCGACGGGGCCGACGGGGCGCGGGGCCAGCGGGGTGCGGGTGGCTTGGCGTGGGGTGCGGGGTGCGTTTGGCGTGGGGTGCGGGGTGGGTTTGGCTGCCGAGCCCCCGTCCCGACGCCGTCTCTGACGTGCGTGTTCGCTCCCGGTGGTCGTTCGTCAGTTCCGTGGGGCG